>NZ_JBVJLS010000005.1:0-452065 GCF_055584605.1 Nocardia sp. NPDC102475
CCCATCTCCCGGCAGCGACACGCCAACACCTAACGCCTACAAGCGATTTCGTGGCAGCGACACCGGCATCAACTCACTTCTTAAACACTCCCTAGCAGCGTGATGCAATAATCCTCGGCGACACCATCACCGCTCTGTTGGGGGAGCATGGGGACGAGAAGAGCTTTGCTGCAAGCGGGTTGGGTGCTGCCGCTGTCCGCGTGTGCGCCGCAGCTGTTGTGGGGCGATTCCGGGTCGATCCGGATCGGGGTGTCGTGGAGCGGGGCGGAGCTGGCTGCCTTCCGGAAGGTGTTGGAGCCGACGCCGTTCGCGCGATCGGTGGATGTGATCCCGATGGGCGACGAGGTCGGTACCGCGTTCAGCGCGGGCGGGAAGTCGGCGCCGGATATCGTGCTGCTGCCGCAGGCTGGTCAGGTTCGCGCACTCGTCGACGACGGTAAGCTTCGGCCGGTCCCCGATGCGCTGTGGACCGACGACCAAGGGGCGCGATATCCCGAGTTGTGGCGACAGCTGTTGTACCACAACGGAAAACCGTACGGAGTGCCGTTCAAGGCCGCCGACAAGTCACTGGTCTGGTACGACCGGCAGACCGTCGACAAGTACCACCTCGGCGACCCCGCCGAGTGGACGATCGCGGATTGGGTCGACCGGATCGAGGTGCTGGCGGGTACGCCGATCCGGTTGCTCGCCCTCGCCGCGGCGGACGGCTGGGTACTGACCGATGTCTTCGAGAATGTGCTGCGGGCCGAATCTCCGCGCACCTATGACGATTTGACGACCGCCACGCGGGAGCGCGTCTGGGACCGCCCTGCCGTGCACGCGACGTTCGGGAATCTCGCGCGGCTGTGGGGCCGACGGCATGCCATCGCGGGCGGCGTCGCGGTGGCGTTGACCCGTCAGTTCCCGGACGCGATTCGAGAGGTGTTCGAGCACCGCCGCGCCGCCATGGTGATCGCGCCGGATTTTGCCGAACCCGTTGTCCGGGAGTGCCTTCGAGCCTCAGGGCGACGGCCTGAGGAGGTGGTCGGTATCGCACCGTTCTCGGTCACCGGTCTCGGTGGTGAACGGCCACGGATTGTGGGCGGCGATGTCATGGTGGTGACCAGATACGCAGGCTCGCGCGCCGATGAGGTGGTGGCGGCGCTGGCCGCGCCAGAGGCGCCGCTGCCCTGGATTCAGGGCGACGGCGGCTTCATCGCCCCGAATACCCGGACCACCGTGCGCTATTCGGCATTGCTGGAACCGATCGCGCGTTCGCAGAGCCCATGGAGCGCGTTCGATCTGTCCGATCAGCTGGGAGCGGTGGGCGGCCGTAACGGGTTGTGGCGCATACTGACCGACTTTCTCGTCGCGATCGGTGACGGTGCCGCCGAGCGGCCGGATGCCGCGATCGATCGCGCGATCGCCGCACTGGACGGATTCGAGCGGAGCCGCCGATGACGGGTGTCGCCGACTTCCGTGCCAACGGATTGCGCATCGAGCTCGCGACTCGCCGGATGCGCGGCCCACTGATACCGGGCGGGCGGCCGCATCGCTGGCTCGGTTGGGCGGGTCTGCTGGCGGTCGGGTTGATTGCGGCATTGCTGGTAGCGCCCGCGGTGTGGACGGTGGCGATCGCGGTGCCCGCGCGTCCGCGAATCGTGTTCTCCTGCATGCTTGTTGCCTGTGGAGCCGTTGCTTTCACCCTGATTCGCAGGCGTGGATCGCCGAGCCGGGCACGCCAGTCGGTACTGACGGTTTGCGCCGTGCTCATCGCGTTGGGGCTTTGGTTGCTCGCCGACGCCCTGGCCGGCGACGGACGATGGGCGTACCTGCTGACCATGCTGTGGGTCGTCTTCGGTCTGGTCCTGCTGCTCGTCGCCGTCGGCATCGCCTGGCTGTCACGTGATTCGCGCAGGTTGTGGGCGCCGTTGATCGTGCCGTTCGGTATCTCGGCATTCGTCTCGGGTGTCGCCTTCCGGATAATCTTCCAACATCTCGCCGCCTGGTTCGGCATCGAAAGCGTTGGCGGGTACCGGATCTGGTTCGCGCTGATGCTGGGTTCGGCGTTTCTGTGGACCTGGCTGGGCTTCCTGACCGGTTTGTTGCGCGCCGATATCCGTGCCATCGAGGCGGATCCGGTGCGGTCGGGCTATCTGCACGGGCAGGGAAAGCGTTTCCCGCTGCTGCGTCTGCTGGAGTTGGTGCGTCCGATCCTGCTCATCCTCGGATTGGTCGTCGCGGTGGCCGGGGCCAGAGTCTTCGATGTGGTGCTGATCGGGGTACCCGGTTCGATGCAGTACCAGCTCGACAGTGCGACCGTGCAGTGGTGGCGACTGGCCACCGACGGCGATCCCGGCGCGGGTGTCGCCGCGGCGTACGCGTTGCCGTTGGCGGTGCTGGTCGGCTTCGTGGCCTGGCTGCCGCGGACCGGCATGCGCGGGCAGCGCGGCGGGCAGACCTACGCGACGGTTTCGCCGCCGGTGGATGCCAGTCGCCGCATCGGTCCGGTGCGCGCGATCGGGATCGCCGTGGTGTCGTTGTTCGCGTTGGTACCGATCCTGGTGCTGATCGCCGTTTGTCTGAACGGTCCCAAGGGATTCGGGCTTTCCGCACTCACCGGCATGTGGCGCGACGAATCCTTCCGTGCGGCATGGCAGACGACGTTGCTGGTGGCCGGGTTGGCGACGATCGTCGTGGTGGCAGCCGCACTTCCGGTGGCGCATCGACTGGCCGCGGGACGTCAGGAGGGTGTGGTCTCGCGGATCGCGGTGGCGTCCCTGGTCGTCCTGTCGGTGCTGCCCGCGCAGAGCTACCTCGGTTCCCTCGATGCGTTCATCGACACGTTCAACTTGTCCGGAACCAGGATTCCGTTGATCTTCGTGCACGCCGCCGCGGGATTGCCGATCGCGATCCTGATCCTGCGCGGTGCGATGCTGGCCCCGCCGGATACTCCGGCCGATGCGGCGCTGCACGGGCTGGCCAGTCCCGGCACCGTTACGCGGCGACTGCTGGCATCGGCGGGCCCCGCCGTGATGGCGGTCGCGGTACTGGAATTCATCCAGGTGTGGAACGACTTCTTCATCGGCCTGATGATGAACGGCGCAGGTGCCAGCCCCTGGTCACTGCTGCTGTGGGGCGAGGCACGGCAATTCAACGAGAACGCAGCGGAATTGGCGGCCGGATCGCTGCTGTCGGCCGTGCTGCCTGTGCTGATGTTGCTTGTCACGTGGCGACGCTGGCTGGTACCAGGACTGACCGGCGGAACGCTGTCGTGACGGCGCCACGCGGATACGAGGCGCCGCAGCAGAGCACGCCGCGCTCGTCGATCTGGGAGGGCGTGCTCGGCACCGCGGGGGTCGTCGCGTGGGCGCTGGTACTCGAACTCGGTCGCAATATCGTGGTCAACTCCCTCGGCGACAGCGATGTCGTCAAGGTGATCGGTGGGTTGCTGCGCGGGCTCGCCATCGTTGCCGTGCTGGGCGCCGGCGCGTATGTGGCTTACCGGCGCGTAGACCTCTTTCGCGAAAGAGTGCGCACCGAAAGGGAACTCGCCCTGATCGCCGAACTCGTCGAACCGGGCGAGCCGGTGCGCTTCGTCGACGCCAGAAGCTGTCGCGATCGGCCGCAAGAGCTTGCCGAATTCGATCACGAACCCGTCCTCGCGGCACTGCGGGACCTGCCTGTTCAGAAATTCGAGACAGCCGCTCTGCTCGCGGTGCTGTCGGCCATCCTCGAGGCGCCGACCCGGTTGCCCTCGGATTCCGCACCCGACGGGCGCACCGCGAGCCTGTTGCTGGCAGACCTGGAGATGCGGGGGATCATCGAATATCTCGGCGCCGACCGATACTGCCTGCGCAAAGCTCCGAAGCTGCCACTCGCCGCGGAGGTCGTCCGCGGACCACACTGGCAGGCGGCGTTACCCGCACTGCTGCACCATTATGCGGACCGAGCCAACCGCTGGGCGCTCGCCTTGGAAACGGTTCGTTTCGCCAAGGGGGCGCGCCGCTGGTTCGAAGCGGAAGAAGAATATCTGCGCACGCTCTTCCCGGATCCGGGGACGCGGCTTCCGACCGCGGCGGTACACGAACTCGCCAGAATCGCGGACGCCCTCGACGTCTGGTATGCCAGGCAGGGGCTGCCCGAGAACGCCTACGGCGTTGCCCAAGCGCTGTGCGATCTCACCGATTCCGGTGATTTCCCGCTGCGTGGCGAGCTGGCCGCGATTCGGGCGGGCCGCCGCCTGCGCCGACGGCCGCCGAAATATCGTCCACGCGCCCTGTCCACCAGTCTGGCCGCGCGCTGGTCGCACTACGAAGCACTGAATCGACTCGACACCGCGCCGCCGAGTCCGACCGTGCTGTCGAAGTCGGCCGAACAACTGGAAGCCGCCTGGTGGTTGCTGCCGCGTGCGGATCTGGCCGCAGTGGTCTGCGCGCTGATCAACCTGGCCGTCGTCCACTTACATCAGGGTCGGCTCGACGCCGCCCAGGACCGCCTGGAATTGGCCGAATCCTTGACCCGCGACGGCCGCGACCCCGATGGCCGTGCCCAGACGCGCGAGACACTCGGCGTCCTCTGGTGGACCCGCGGTGAACCCCGCCGGGCCCTGCGGCATTGGCAAACCGCTCTCACCGCCTACCGCGAGCTCGAAGACGATCTCGGTACCGGCCGCTGCCTGCAGCACCTCGGATCGGCGGTGGTCCTCGCCCCCGAATACGGTGGTCTGCTGCTGGGTAACGACCCTGCGCTCACCCGTGCCGAAGTTCTCCGGCAGGCCGGCGGCTGGCTGGTCGCGGCCCGCCGCCTGCACCCCGATGCCCTGCACGCCGAACACTATGCGCGCCAAGCCGGTTCGAGACTGCATACCGTGGATCGCTGGCCGCTGCCCGCCCCGGATCCGCAATAGCCGGGGGCACCGACGCAGGAACTCGGCAGCCGGTGTCGCTCCGGCAAGAGTTGCGACCGAACGATCAACCCGACATCTGGATGCCGGACTTACAGTCCGGAATATTTTTGAAAATGAGACCTCGGGAACCATCAGGCCCCCACCCCGCATACCAAGTTAGTTGAATTCTTACATTGAGCGGCTCGAAGGGCGCATTCTGATCTTATAAATCGGTGCCCGCAGTTCATGACGTACCTCGGATCGGGAAAGACGCATCATGTCCACGTCATACGGACAACAGGCACTGCGTCACGGACCCTATCCAGACGCAGGCGAGCGTGCGCGGCATCAGTCAGCCGGTGGTGGCACGCTGTCCCAGCGGATCGGCTACGGAAATTGGCGCGAGATTCCACTCGATCACGGCACGCACAGTACGACAATCGGGCGCTCGGAGGCGGCCGATATCACCGTGACCGCCGACGCGACCGTCTCGCGTCTGCACGCCATAATCAAGCGGGTGAGCGACTGCTGGGTCGTCATCGATAATGGGCTGTCGACGAATGGGACCTTCGTCAACGGCGAGCGGGTCGGCGGATATCGCAAACTCGAGTCCGGCGATACGATTCGGCTCGGGAAATCGGTATTCATCTTCACAGACGGTCACTCATCCGAGGACGAACGAACGATTGCCCAGCCCGGTCTGCCGGCGCGGACTGCGTTGACCGACGCTCAGTATCTGATTCTCGAGGCACTATGTCGCCCGTACGACGCTGAGACCGGGTTCACCTACCCCGCATCGAACTGGCAGATCGCACACGAACTCTGCCTGAGCGTCGCCACGGTGAAGACTCACATGCGGGCGCTGTTCAAAATATTCGACGTCGAATCCTTCCCACAGAACAAAAAACGCATGTTTCTGGTTGAGCGCGCACTCGACAGCGGCGTGATCGTCAATCATCACGGGCGATAGGACTTCGGCTGGAATGTGCGGTGATACAGCTAGATCGGCCGGAAACCCGCTCCGATCCCACCGCGCGCATCGACGTCGTCCATGATGGCGGCAATATTCGCGCCGAGTTGCGGTCCCAGGCATGGCACCCTCAGGTATCCGTTCACCATGCCTACGAGCGTTGTGCCGACCACGACCGGGCCGCCGGAGTCACCGGGAAGGACGCATATCTGCGTCCAGGTCCAGGTGTTGGTCTGGTACACATCTCCGTAGGCCAGTCCGCAGGTCTGGCCCGTGGTATAGCCTTCCTTGCACGCGACGTCCGGGAACTGCGCCGGACCACCCAATCCGGTAATCGTCGTGTTGCCCACACGGTTCACGGGTACGACCTTGTCCGGATCGAACACGATGACGGCGTAGTCCATATCGTTGTTCGCGTAGGCGAAGGTGCCCACGACGCCGGCGTCACGGTTGGCGTCGGCAACCACCGTGGTACCCGCATCACCGCAATGACCTGCGGTGAACCCGACCAGCCGACCCGCGCCATCGTGCCCGATCGTGGTGAGCGTGCAGACGCCCTGGTCGTCGACGATAATGCCGGAACCGCCGCCCAGTACCGACGGGTCGGCGGCATGCGCAGTGCCTACATGCACCCCGGCCGGCGCTGCGCATGCTGCGAGCACAGCCGCAGCCCTCGCGAGCTTCCTGAACATGTCCGATCCAATCGCTGAGCTGCAACTATCCGGTCATACGAGGCAGACGCCCGTACCGAAGGGGAAGATCGGCGGTACGAAGCAGACCCACCACAGGAACGGGTTCCACCACAAAATGGCAGGCTCGACCTGCGGGGGGAGTTGTTCGGAGGCAGGTGCCACTTGGACAGGCGCAGGGGGAGCGGCCGGGGCGGGAGCGGCGGTAGCAACGCCTGACCCGAGAGCAAGCATCGGCGCGAGCGCTGCCGCGGCTACGGCTGCGCGAATTTTGGTGCTGTTCATGATGGTTTCCTTCAACTGAGCTTCAGGGACGCCCTCGTCCATCGAAGGCTTCCCGCAGGTGAACACCACCAACTCTTCTCGCAGAGTGCGCGGAAGATCATCATCCCCCGGGTTGGAAACACTCACACCTCGCTGACGCGAGCCGTCGCCCCGGGCCATCGGAGCACGTCATCGTAGATAAAGAGTGTTAGGCACGCGCTGCGGATTCGGTGGCGCGATGATGTTCGGTATGGGTGAAACCACGCGGATTACCCGAGTGCCGATATGAACACCGCGGCGCCGATCGCCAGGGTCGACAGAATCATCGAGGCTGCCCATCGCGTTTACTTCGGTAACCGTGCCGCCACCGCTCGCCTCGAAGAGGGCGCGCGAAGGCTGCACGAACCGCTGCGCATCGCATTGGCCGGTGCCGTCAAAGCCGGAAAGTCGACACTGCTCAACGCACTGGTCGGCCAAGATATCGCCCCGACCGACGCCACCGAATGCACCCGCGTCGTGACCTGGTACCGGCACGGTGCCACGCCGACGGTCGTCGCCCGGCTCGCGGGCGGCCGGGCCGAGTATGTACCGATACAGCGAGTCGAGGGTGGTCTGACGTTCGACCTCGGCAAGCTGATAGCCGCGCAGGTCGAGCGAATCGACGTCGACTGGCCGGTGCCCCGCCTCGCACGCACCACGATCATCGACACCCCCGGAACCACGTCATTGTCGAGGGACGTGTCCGCGCGCACACTGCGGTTGCTGACTCCGGACACCGGCTCCGCCGGAGCCGATGCGGTGGTCTATCTGTTTCGTTCGCTCGACGATTCCGACCTCGCACTGATTCGTCAGATCGGCGAGCACGTCGGCGGCAACGCCGGTCCGCTCGGAATCGTCGGCGTCCTCTCGCGGGCCGACGAACTCGGTGCGGGCCGTCCGGACGCAATGCACTCCGCCCGCGCGGCCGCCAAAGACTTCACGCGCGAATTGGAAACGACGGGCCTGTGCCAGGCGGCCGTACCTGTTGCGGGTTTGCTCGCCTTTACCGCGAAAACTCTTCGACAGAGCGAGTTCGTGGCCCTTCGCCAGCTTGCCACGGTCGCACCGGCCGACCTGGAATTGGCCATGCTCTCGGCCGATCGATTCCAGCGAGCCGACTATCTGCCGATTGATTCCGCGGCGCGACAGCACCTCGTCAGACGTCTGGGGTTATTTGGAATCGGCATGGCACTGACTCGATTACGGTCCGGTACCAGCGATTCGGCGGCTCTGGTCGACGAATTGATCGCACGCAGCGGCATCGGCGAACTCGAGCGGGTCATCGACATTCAGTTCGGCCAGCGGGCGGACGAATTGAAGGCACATACCGCGCTGCTGATGCTGCGGCAGATATTCGCCGCCGATCCGGCCGCGCAGGCCGCACCGCTCTGCCGGGAAGTCGCGACGCTGCTCGCGAATGTGCACGGCTTCGAAGAACTCCGACTCCTGAGTCGGCTCCGCTCGACCGAGACGGTGTTGTCCGAACAAGAACTCACTGATCTGCAACGGGTGATCGGCGGTCACGGGACCGGACCGGCCGAACGCTTGGGAATCGAACCGTTCGCGGTCGGGGGCGTGGGCCAGGACGTCGCATTGGCGGAAATCAGACGATGGCGATCCCGGGCCGAACACCCGCTCGCGGATCAGTTCACCGCCAATGCCTGCATTGTGGCGGCCCGCAGCGCCGAAGGCGTGCTGAGCGAGTTGCGGCGGAACTGCTTATGAAACATGCCTGGTGGGGTAGGGGAGTTGCGTGGTTGTCGCAGCAGGTGAAGGCGTGTCGGTAACCTGCTCGGTTACCGCGGGCTGCGGCTCGGTCTTCGGTGCGCTGTGCGAAACAATTCCGACAATCGCCGCTGCAAGCGTCGCAATCGCCGCCGCTGCGAGAAGTGCTTGTTTACGACGTCGACTGCCGACCTTTTTGCCACCTCCGGTTGATTCCGGCGCCACCGGGCTCGCGGATGCGACGTCCACCGGCGGCGTGCTCACGACCGGCTCGGCGGACCGAGGCGGTTCCGGAGCTTGCGGCGGGGTACCGGGTGTCGGTGCCGGCATCGATGGCGGCACCGGCGCCGACGGGGCGGCAGTTATCGAAGAACGCGCCAGCAGAGCAGCGCCATTCGCCGATGTGAGGCCGGGATCGGGTTCCGCGATTACCGGTACGTGCAACTCCGTGGACAACACCTCGGCGACGAGCGGGGTTGCCGACGCCCCACCGGCCAGCACTACTGCTCGCACATCCCCGGCATCGATGTCGTTGGTGCGCAGGGCTTCTCGGACAAGTCCGGCGGACTCGACAACCTGCTCTCTGATCAGATCCTCGAGCTCGGAGCGGACAAGTCGCACGTCGTGACGCACAGGTCCCAGCTCGACCTCGATCACCGCGGCGGTTTCGGTGGAAAGCGTCTCCTTGGCCTGCCGGCAGCGCAGCCGCAGATCGTTCAGTGGCGCAAGCATGGCGGGCGCCGCGAGATCGATGTCTCCGAGTTCCCCAGCCAGGCCTCGGAGTACGTGCCGCAAGATGGCGTCATCGATGTGCTTGCCACCGAATTCCGCGCTCCGGACCGTTCTGCCGATCTGTTCGGTACCGCGGGCCATGGAGACGCTGAGGCCGTTGCCGCCGAGGTCGTACACGACGACGGCGCCGTCCGAAGGCAGCCCACGTGTCGACTCGACACGAGCGAGGATCGATCCGACCTCGTCCACGAGTGCCACACCGGCCATGTCCATCCGGTCGAGCGCCTCACGCAGCGCCTGCACGCCCTGTGGCTGCCAGTAGCTGGGATATGTCGCCGCGATGGTGGGAGGCCCGGTGAACGCACCGGCCGAATACCGCGTCAGGTACTGGACGGCGCTGGCGACAAGTTTCTCCGGCCGATGGGCGGAACCGTCGGCGGCGACGAGATCGATCGGGTCGCCGACGCGGTCCACGAATCCGGTGACCACCAGCCCCATGTGCGCCGGACGGGTACCGCTGCCGATCGGAGACAGCGTCGGCGCCATGCCTTGGGTCATGATCAACGTCGCATGGTGCTGGGTCGTCTGGGGACGTGGGGCGCGCCGCTCGGAGCCTCCGGACGCCGCGTCAGCTGCGGTGACGAAATCGGCCGTGCCGATCTTGATGCCAAGACTGCCGGACATGCATACCTCTCGGTTGATGGTCGCTGGGGATTTGCTCTTATAAATCTCCCGCACAGACGGATCGTCGGCCATATCCCCGAGTGGTGAACCGGACCCCGCATGGGGTGAGGTTCGTTCACCCAAGGTGGAATCGGCTACGTTCGCTGCGACTGCACGGTCCGCAGCCGGGCAGCGCCTTCGCGAACCCTGGCCAGCGCGGCCAAATTCTGCTCCACCTCGGCCGCACGCTTTTCCCGCGCGGCGCGCTCCATGCCCGCAGCGTCCTGTGCTGCCTTCATCGAACTCTGTAGTGACGCCAAGGCTTGCTCGGCAGATTCCTTGAAGTGATCGCGCAGCTCCCGCTGCATATTCCGGAGGCGGTCACGAGAGAGCTTGTGCACCTGGAAGGACACGTCATCGACGTACTTTCGGAGCGTGAGCTGCGCGATGTTGCGGCGGCGGGCCAGTCGTCCGGCGCGGTCCTGCTGGTAGGCCTTCACACCGATCACGACCCCGGCTCCGATCGTGATCGGGTTCATCATCGCCGCGCCGACCATGGTGGCGCCCATGCCGATCATCATCGCGCCGCTATAGCCACTGCGAACCGCGGTCAGGCCCCGGTCCGCCAGCGAGACCTTCATATCGCGCAGCTCATCGATCTGCAGCCGTGGGTCGATCAGGTCGCCCTCGCAGATGGCCTCGAGCACCGGAAGATCGACGCCGTCGCCGTCCACCGCGAACGATGCCGCCACCCGCTCGGCCAGTGCCTGAGCGGACTGGTAGGCCCAGACGAAATTGTCGCCGACCGCTGCGCTCACCTCTTCCTGCACCCACTCGGTCAGCACCGGCCATTTCTTGTCCGGATCGCCTTCCGCGAGCTCGGACTCGATGTGCTTGTTGATGCTGCGCAGCCGTTCCCGAAGGTCGTGGTCGATCTCGGAATTGAGATCCGCGACACCGTCGGTCAATACCTGCTGCCACGACCGCGCCGACTTCACCTGCGCATCCGACACCTCCTTGTGCGCCTTCAGCTCCTCGGCCATTCGATGCTGGAACCCTGGGTCCCGCAGCGCATTCAATTCCGCCTCGAACGGCACGGTCAGATGGTGCGCGACAGACTCGATCTCCCGCGCTATGCGGATGCGCCGCTTGGTTGCGATGTCGGCGAGACCCTCGGTGCGCAGGAACGCGAGCAGGTCGGGATAGCCGGATTCGGCATTGAGTTCCTTGTCGCGCAGGCGCACCGCGTGGCCGCGCAGCGTCGACGAAACCGGAATGATTCGGCAGCCGACTCCGGCAACGGCGAGGTGGCGCCTGTCGGCGTCCGCGATTCGGCGCCATTCGGGATATATGTCGACCTTGGTCAACGCGATGACGGCCGCGGGGCACAGGCCGATCACCTGCTGCACGAATCGAAATTCGGGTTCGGTGAACTCCTGGCTGGCGTCGGTGACGATGATGACGGCGTCCGCCAGCGCCACCTCGTTCAATACTCGCGGGACATGCCGCTGGCCGATGCCGCCGACCCCCGGGGTGTCGATGAGGGCCAGACCATTCGGCAGCGTCGCGGTATCGATGCCGACTTCCGCGCACACCACCTGGCCGCCTCGCGCGTGCGCGGACTTCGCCAGATCGGATTGCAACTCACCGAACGGCAGTGCAGCCGCGACGGGAGTTTCGGCGTGCGGCATCTCGACGACGAGCTGCGCGACCGGTTCATCCGAGTGCCGGACGACGGTGACCACCGAGGTTGCTCGACGGTCACCGACCACGCAGACCTGCTCGTTCAGCAGGGCATTGATCAGCTGGCTCTTGCCCTGCTGGCGCAATCCGACAACGGCGACCCGCATGGCAGCGTCGGCGGATCGGCGTCGCACTGATCGGAGGGTGCCGAGCAGGTCTTCCCGGTCCGCCGACTGTGCGAGTCGGATCAACCAATCGAACAGGGGCGGGACGGCAGCGGCCGATCCACCAGTCGGTAGTTGATCGGCTCGCATGCTCAGAACATGTCCATGGCGTCGGCGATGGTGTCACCGATATCGGCCAAGGGCCCCTCGGAAAACATGTCTTCGGTCCCATCGCCCATGCCGAGGCCGTTGGAACCCGTGTTGTAGACGTCATCGGTCGGCAGGCCGTCGTCCATGGACATATCGTCGATCGGTTGCTGATCCATAGGTTGCTGATCCATCGGTGCCTGCTGGTCGACGGGCTGTTGCTGGTCCATGGGCGGCTGTTGGTCAATGGGGAACTGCAGGTCGATCGGCTGTTCGTCGACGGGTGCTTGCTGGTCGACGGGCTGTTGCTGGTCCATGGGCGGCTCGTCCATGGGGAACTGCAGGTCGATCGGTTGCTGGTCGACGGGTGCTTGCTGGTCGACAGGCGCCTGCTGGTCGACAGGCGCCTGCTGGTCGACAGGCTGTTGCTGGTCCGCGGGCGGTTGCTGCTGATCCACCGGTTGCTGGTCAACCGGCAGTTCGAGGCCGGGAATTTCAATCGGCCCCTGCGGCTGTTCGAGGCCGGGAATCCCGCCCAGCTGATTCATGATGTCGTCGAATCCCTGGCTCAGCTGTGCGGTCGTATCCTGCGGATCCGTCGTGGCGCCACCGCAACCCGCGGCTCCGCCGAGCTGGTTCATGATGTCTTCGAATGGGTTTTCCTGTGACAATTTTCGCCCTCCATGGGTCTCTGTCGTCGAATTGTGGATGGGCCAATCCACGTCTGGACTTCCCGGTACCAATGGCTCGTGATCTATGGTCCGGGCATACGACGGCAGGAAATAGACACCTGAGGTGGAACAAACCAACACCCTTGGAGGCGGGCATTCGCCCCGAAGGTGAACGCCGTGGCCGCCTGCGACGTCAACCGCGTCCATTGTCGTAGAGACAGCGGGAAGACGACTCGCCTAGCGCGTAGGGGTGGTTGATTGCGTTTGGGTCGTGGAAGAAGGAGTCGCATTCGGGGTACCGCTGGCTGTGGCGGGGACACCGAGGCTGGTCTTGATATAGGGCTTCAAAAGGGTCTCCCAGGCGGCCTTCATTCGGTTGTACTCATCGGGACAGCCGACGCCGCGCTGATATGGCAAGACCCCCTTCTGGTCTGGCTGACCCGGTTTGTTCACGAGTACGCCGAGCGTGTTGGGCATGGCACCGTAGTCCCAGCACAGGAGGTTGTAGGCGCGTACCTGGCTGAGTGAGTGTTCGTCGGCGAACGAGCTCGCATCGAGACTTGCCGGATCGTCGGAAATGTCGAACCAGAAGTCGGACGCCGCGGCCACGCTAGTGGCACCGACGGATCCGGGGATGGTCAATAGGACCAAGGCGCCGAGTTGGTCCGCGGAGTCTTCCTCGCGTCCCGTCGCGGGCAGTGAGTACAGGTTGATCGCCATGTGTGCGGACTCGTGGAAGGTGATCATGCGAGTCACGCCGTCGAAGTAGATGTTGAAAATATCAGTAGTTCCCATGTAATTCGTATTCGCAGGATCCGCAGCCTGCTTCTTCGCATATCTGTTGACGACCGCGAACATCTCGTAGCAGAGGGTCAGCGACTGGTTCTTCGGATCCCAGTACGCGTTGAACTCGCCACATTCCTTGGCGATGACGGGAACGTCCTTGGGTAGCTTGTACATCGACCCGAGGGCATCGGTAAGTTCTTCGAGGACCTTGTTGTCTTGAATGGCCTGCTTGCCTTCTTTGGCAAGGTCCGAAGCCATCGCCCGCTCGTACTTGGGTACGAACTTTCCGGTGTCCGCTACCTTGCTCGTGGTTGCGGCGCTTGTCGTCGCCTGCGACGCCGGCTGGCTGTCTTTATCCGATGAACACGCCGTGGTCGCTGCGGCCAATATGGCCACCGCCCCGGCCCATCGACACCATTTGGGAATCATTGCAATACGCCTCTCCAAGTCGCAGGGCGTCGCTACATGATGATTGCTAGATGGTAGCAAGGTCGTGAGCTCGGCATGTTGGGTTTGCTTTGTATCATCGAGGCATGGCCTTGAATCGCGACCTTGACCGGGGCGACCGGCAACTCGTGGCCGTGTCCGAAAATGTGCCATCGGCTTCGAGAATTCGACTTGCGATCGCGCCTGTTCGAGGCCCCTTTTCGGCGTGGATGGTATGTCGCCTATCTGGGCTGTCGCTCACAGGTCCGGATTCTCGGTCGTGCCGACAGATGGAAACGGCATTGCTGTCGTGTAGCCGAGTGGTGAAGGCGAATGTGGTTCGACCGGTTCGCGGACGACTCACCTAGCGCGTAGGGGTGGTGGGAGAAGCGGTGGGAGAATGCGTCGCGCTCGTGCTCGTGCCCGTGCTCGCGGTCGGGGTGTTGGTGGCGGTGGCCGGAACGCCCAGGCTGATCTTGATATAGGGCTTCAGAAGGGTCTCCCACGCGGCCTTCGTTCTGTTGTATTCGTCGGGACAGCCGACGGCGCGCTGATATGGCAGACGACCCTTTTGGTCCGGCGCACCTGGTGGGAGCACCAGGACGCCGACGGCATTGGGTAGAGCGCCGTAGTCCCAGCACAGCAGGTTGTACGCGCGAACCTGGCTGAGGGAGTGTTCGTCGGCGAAGGCGCGCGCATCGAGACTTCCGGGATCGTCGGAAATGTCGAACCAGAAGTCGGCCGCCGCGGCCACGCTGGCGGCACCGAGGGGGCCGGGGGTGCTCAGCTGGAGTAGGGCGCCGAGTTGGTCTGCGGAGTCTTCCTCGCGTCCCGTTGCGGGCAGTGAGTACAGGTTGATCGCCATGTGTGCGGACTCGTGGAAGGTGATCATGCGTGTTACGCCGTCGAAGTAGAGGTTGAAGACGTCAGTGGTTCCCGCGTACTCCATTGGTTCCGCGGCCTGCAGCTTCGCATATTTCTCGGCGACCGCGAACATCTCGTAACAGAGGGTCAACGACTGGTTCTTCGAGTCCCAGAACGCGTTGAACTCGCCACATTCCTTGGCGATGACGGGAACGTCCTTGGGCAGCTTGTATATCGACCCCAAGGCGTCGGCAAGTTCTTCGACGACCTTGTTGTCTTGAGTAACCGCCTTGCCTTCTTTGGCAAGGTCCGAAGCCATCGCCCGCTCGTACTTGGGTACGAACTTTCCGGTGTCCGCTACCTTGCTCGTGGTTGCGGCGCTTGTCGTCGCCTGCGACGCCGGCTGGCTGTCTTTATCCGATGAACACGCCGTGGTCGCTGCGGCCAATATGGCCACCGCCCCGGCCCATCGACACCATTTGGGAATCATTGCAATACGCCTCTCCAAGTCGCAGGGCGCCCGCTACGCGATGATTGCTAGATGGTAGCGATGCCCCCCCGTTCGGCAGGTTGAGATTTCCTCGCATCGTTGAGGCGTCGTATCCAGCGAGGGCGTTCGTCGAGGTCATCGGTAGCCCTTCAAATCTCGACGGGTGCATTGCTGCCGCGTAACCGAATCGCGGAAGTCGATGCGCACGCCGCGCCGATGGCTCGGTGGTCAGTACAGGTATATGGCCAGCGCCGCAGCCCAGAATGCGAGCAGCCAGATGTCGGTGAAACGGCGCAGCCACCGTGGGCTGGTGCGTACTTCCATGAAGTACTGGATGACGAGTCGCCCCTTGATGACTGCCATGGTCAACACGGCGACGGTGATCGTCGTGTCGGCGGTCGGCCGGGCGGTGTGGTCGGTGTGGCCCAGCAACCATGAGAGCAGGGTGATCACGCACAGGGTCGCCCATACATAGGTGATCCGTGCGGCGGCTGTCGGATTCATCGCGTCACCTCATCACGTATACGAGGGCGAAGATGATGAGCCAGAGCAGGTCCACCATGTGCCAATAGACGGCTCCGGCCTCGACCAGCGATATCCGGCGGTGCGGGTTGCGGAGCTGGGCGTAGACGACGGCCAGGAATACGAGCCCGAGCCCGACGTGGAATACGTGGATGCCGGTCAGCATGTAGTAGTACATGAAAAAGTCGTTGTGCGGGAACGTCATTCCCCGTCCGACTTCCACGGTCCATTCGTATGCCTTGATCAGGATGAACAGCACCCCGCAGGCGCCGCCGGAGATGACCAGCTGCCGTGATCGATCGAGATCGCCGGTGCGCCCGGCGATTACGGCTCGTGCGATGAGCCAGGAGCTGGTGATCAGCACCAGCGTGTTCGCGAATCCGATGTTCAGGCTGAGGTGCTGCTGGGATTCCAGGAAGAGGTCGCGGTGCCGGTCGCGGTCGACCAGGAAGATGAGGAAATAAATCCCGAAGATGATCAGGTCGCCGAGCACGAAGATCCACATGTCGATGTCGCCGGGCAGATGTCTGCTGGGCCGTCGGTCGAGGTTGCCGACGGCGGACCCGTCGTCGGTGGTTCGGTCGGTATCCGTCATGGCGTGTGGTCCTGTTCGATATCGAGCCGGTCAGTCCTGCACCTGTTCATCGGCAGGCTGATTCTTGATCGCCCGGTAGAGCAGGGCGATCATGGATATCTCCCACCCAACGAATATCGCAGTGCCCAGCCAGAAACTGATGGCGCCGTTCCATGCCAGGGTGCCCGATCGGAAAACCCATACCGGGGCGGCGAGGATTTCGGTGACGATCATCCAAATCGATATGTAGGCAAGCCATTTGGGGAAAATGCCGTTGTGGTCGAGGAAGATCGCCAGGGCCAGCACCATGCATTGGGTGGCGAAGCAGCCCAATGAGCCGACGAACGACAGCAGGCCGAGGTCGTACAGCATGGCGACCAGCTGCGGGTCGCGGTCGGGGCGGAAGGTGGCCGCTAGGAAGGCGAATGCGGCGAATAAACACCCCGGGATCGCGCCGACGGCCAGTGCGGCGATATAGGCGTAGGCGAATACTGGGCTGACCGACATGCGCTTCATCTGGTAGGCGATCAGGCCGTTGGCCAGTCCGGTGAACCCGATGACCGCCATCAGCAGCGCGAAACCGATCCGTATGGTCAGCGAGTGGTCCTGGAAGAATTCGACGATCTGCGCGGTGGTGATATCGGGTCGCGGTGGTGGCATCACCCGGGTGAGCGCGACGAAGATCAGCCCGAATACGTTGTAGAAGATCGGTATCGACCACCAGCAGATCCACAGGTCGGCCTTGCGGTTTCGGGTACTGCTCGGGGCGATGGCGACCGGTGCCGTACCTGCGGTGGTCATCGCGCGGCTCCCTGTTCGTCGGCTTGGCGCGCGACGGCAGCGCGGACGACGAAGAACATCACGGCGAGGTAGAGGCCGAAGGCGACGATCCGCAGCCAGAACGACACCGCACCGTTCCAGGCCAGCGGGCCGCCGCGGAAGATGACCGAGCAGGCCGACGGCGTCATCGCGAGGGCGACGGCCAGGCTGAAATGTGCCACCCATCGCGGGAAGATCGGCCGAGGCTGGTGGTCGAGGTAGATGGCCAGCGCCAGACAGACGCCCTCGGCGACGAG
Source organism: Nocardia sp. NPDC102475 (assembly GCF_055584605.1). Taxonomy (NCBI): domain Bacteria; kingdom Bacillati; phylum Actinomycetota; class Actinomycetes; order Mycobacteriales; family Nocardiaceae; genus Nocardia; species Nocardia sp. NPDC102475. Next base: position 17,353 of record NZ_JBVJLS010000005.1, read on the forward strand.
CATGCCGACCGGTGCGGTGAATGTCAGCCAGGCCAGGTCGTTCAACAGTTGGACGAGCTGCGGGTCGCGTTCGGCGCGGAACGCCGCGACGAGCCAGAAGATATCGGCGATCGCGAATAGTGTCGCGCCGGTGACCACTGCGGCCAGGTAGCTGTAGGCGAGTACCTGGCTCGGCGTTGCCATGCGCTTCATCTGGACGACGATCACCGTGAAGAACGGGATCAGCATGATCCCGCAGAGGTTGTAGGTGATCATGCTGAACCGGATCATCGCGGTGTGCTGCCGGTAGAAATCGGCCACCTGGTCGGCGGTCAGTTCCGGTGACATGGGCGGGAAGAACCCGGGAAATGTCAGGAACGCAATCAGCAGCACGGCTCCGAAACCCGGCAGGAGCCATAGACCGATCCGCTGTGCTGTCACTGTGGTCGCGGCGGGGGCTCGTTCCGGTTCAGCGATGGTCTGCATAGCGCCCTTGATTCGAAATGTCTTGCAACCTGGTCGATCCGAGCCGGCCCGAATCTCCCGGCCGATCGTGCCTGAGGCTAGCCGATCGGATAACTTAATTCTCCAAATTCGATAATACGATTTGCGCTGCGGTGATCGGTCAGTTCGGGGTGCGCTGCGTCAACAGCATCATCAGGCCGACCTCTCTGCTCTGGGTGTCGATCATGTCGCGTGCCGCCTGTTTGACGATGCCGCTGGACAATTGGTGATCGGCCGCCTGGGCCATCTGGATGCCACCGGCATGGTGGCGCTGCATGAGTTGCAGGAACAGCGCTCCCGCGTCGGCACCGCGCGTCGCCGCCAGTGCGTCGAGTTCGGCCTGGGTCGCCATGCCAGGCATGAGGTCGCCGGTCGCGGCGGCGGTGCTTGTCGTGTGCTGGTGCTGGGTGAGGTTCGTTTGGCCGGTGTGCATCCAGGCCATGGGGTGCGGATTGATCGTGACCGCGCGCGCCAACCGCAGCCAGCCCAGCAACATTCCGATCTCGGTGCGCTGGGCGTCCGAAATCTGTTGGGCCAGTGCCCGTACCGTCGGATCGACTCCGGTGTCCAGTCGCTGCGTCATGACCAGTGCCTGGCTGTGATGCGCGACCATATCCTGTGCGAAGCCGATCTCGGTGCTGCTGAGGAGGGGCGGTGCGGGCCTGTCATCGGCTATCACCAGCGGACGGATGGCCGCGCCGACCGCCAGCAGCAGCACGGCCAGGCTGACCAGCGCGGCACCCTTGATCCAGGTCCGCCGGGTCATGAGCCCATGGTCGAATGCTGGCCGGCAGGCGGGGTGTAGACGCTCGAATCCAGTTGCAGCGCAAGGAATCCATTGTCGGCACAGGTCGTCCACAATTGGTTGCCACGCCATTCGGGCGCCGAGAAGCACCAGTCCGAGGAGAGATCGCCGAAGGCGAGCATGCCGGTGCGCGGACCGGCGGCCTCGGACATATCGAACTGGCCCTGCAATATGGTCTGGACCACCGTCGGGGATGCGAGCAGCGGTGGGCCGATGATCGAGGCGAGTGCGTGCGGGGAGTTCGTCAGCTCGGTGTTGTGTCCGGTGTGTGCGGGCGGGTTGTAGTAGGCGATCTCGCGGATGTCGAGCGGGTCGCGGACGTCGAAGACGCGGATGCCGGAGGAGGTCCAACTGCAGGCCAGTGCGGTGGGATCGGCAGGCCGATCCGCGGCGCAGTAGTGGGCGTCGTAGGCGAACAGCGAGCCGCCCGCGGCCGAAGCCATTGCGATGTCCTCGTTCTGGGGCAGATCGATCTCGAGTTTGATGGTGTTGCGCAGGCGTGGATTCGTTGCGTCGGAAACGTCGAACAGCTTCACGCCGCCGGATCCGGCCTCATCGGTGGCGAAGACATATGGTGTGCCTCGATATGTGACGGGGATGTTGTGCTGGGTGGCCCAACCGTCGGTCCAGGCGATGTTGGCCAATTGGCGCACTTGCGGATTCGGATCGCGGCGCTGGACAGCGCTGATGTCGAGGACCATGAGTCCGCCGAAGTTATTGGCGAGATACATAGTGTTGCCGTCGGGGCTGAATCCGAAGCCGTGCATGGATAATCCGGGCAGGTTCTGCCAGATGACGCGCGGATCGGCCGGATCGGTGAGATCGACCGCGCTGACCAGGCCGGGGGCGACGCCCGAGCTCCAGTAGGTGTTGCCGTCGGGGGAGAAGCCGCCCTCGTGTGCGGTGATCGGCAGTGGCATGTTCAAACTGGTCCCGGTGCCCGGGTTCAGCAGCCGGGGGTGTGCGCAATCGGAGATGTCGTAGACCGAAAGCAGGCCCGCACCGGTCAGGACCGGCGCGCCCGCGCCGACCAGTAGCTTGCGAGTCTCGTTGACCTTCAGGCTTTCCCAGGTTCCCGCCAGCATTGCCGGTTCGTTCAACGTTTCGGTCAGCACCGGTGCGGTGGGATCGGAGACGTCGAGCACCTGCACACCTTGTTCGGCCCCCAGCAGATTGCCTGGGAAGAATGTACCGACATAGACGCAGTGGTCGAAGCTGACCGAGGAGATGCCTCCGCCGCGCCCTGCGTAATTGCCGACCTGGGACATATTGCAGCGGTAGCCGAGTGCGCTGCGGCCGTTGTTCCGGTCGGCGGCGGGTACGTCGCCCTGGTGTCCGGATTCCGGGTCGGAGCCGGGGCCGCACTCGGCGCGGGCGACGGCGATGTCGGTGAGCCCGGAGATTTCTCGAACAGTGCCGGCTATATCCGACTGCGGTTGGGCGGCAAGGGTTCCGGTCGGCAGCAGTAGTGCCGTGGCCGCGACTGTCACCAGGGAACGCCGAGCCAGGGGGAGCAACGATGATGTCATGGTGGCCCTCGGGGAAGAGGGTTGCCTTTCGTGTCGGTCGTTCCGGTCGGCCGCGGGGCTGGTGGTCCGTCGATCGGCGGCTGCGGAAATCCATTCAGATGCGACTGCCATGGTGGCGGCTGTGCGATCTCACAATCCGGACTGTGCTGTCCGGTTACTACCCGGTAGTGTGCGCGAGGCACCCACCGGAGTCAAGACCGTGCTGCCCATACCCCCGGATTTCGCGACGGGTCATATGTTGTGGACGCCCAGTCCGCTGCCGGGTCGGCGAATTCGACCCGTGGCAGGCCGAAGACGCTGAGACGTTCTATGCCGATGCACTGCCTGCGTTCGAAGCGCTGGCTAGTCGGCGGTCTCACCTGCGTGGAAACGCTGCCAGACCGTATGATCCGTACGCTGGCCGCCGGGCGTATCGGCGCCGTATCGGGTGATCTCCGACGAGAGATCGAGCGGCATGGTCGGCGCAGTCATACCTCGCAACTCCTGTTCGATCGCGGCATCCGGCACCAACCAGCACACCTCGAACTCGATGCCGTCGGGGTCGGCTCCGTACAGCGACTTGGTGACCGCATGATTCGATGCTCCGGTCAGGGCGTCCGCCGCCCGCAGTGCATCCTTGACCCGCCCCAATTCGCGCAGCGTGTCCACCTCCCAGGCCAGGTGGTACAGCCCGACTCGTCCGGTGCGATGCGTAGCGGCCGGTTCGGTGGCTCGGAACAAACCCAGGTCGTGGTCGTTGGCCGAACCGGCCGCCTGCAGGAAGACCCCGCCCGGAATTGCGCCGATCTGTCGGAAGCCGAGGACGTCGCGGTAGAACGCCGCTGAGCGCTCCACATCGGAGACGAACAGGACGGCATGGTTCAGGCGCTGGACCGGCACGAAAGTTACTCCGTTTCCTCAGTGCTCGACCGATGCGAAGGCCCGCAGTTCGCGGACTACATCGGGACCGGTCGGCATGTACACGACTTCGCGGTATCCCGCCGCGTCCAGGTTCGCTACTGCCGCAGCGATTTCCGAGCGCTCGCCTACCATCGTGGCGACATCGATGTGCTCGAGCAACAGGCGATCGCGGTCGGAAAGCGGCATAGGCGACATGCCAGTCTACGACCCGGCACGGCCCGATCGCCTCGCGCACTCGTTGGCGATCGAAAGTCCGAGACGCCGGTCCGCACGCAAAGGGTGCTCCACCTCACAATGCCTCGGATTGACCTTCACATACCCGCGGCGCGCTGCTCGACGAGCAACTCGACGCCATCCGGGCGATCTGGACCGAGGACGTCGCCGAATATCACGGCCGCTTCATCGATTTCGATCCGATGTACGCTTGGCCGAAACCCGTGCAAACCCCACACCCTCCGATCTTCATCGGTGGCGCGGAAGCGGCGGCCGAACGCGCGATCCGCCACCGCGTCGGCTGGCTTCCCGCCGCGGTGGCCGATCCTGCCGCGATACCGGCCCAACTAGCCCGGCTCGACGGATACGACCTGCCTGTCACAGTCGCGTTCGCCGCGGTCGATCCAGCCCTGATCGACGGCTACGCCGCGGCCGGGGTGCAGCGCTTGGTGTTCAGCGTGCCGACCCTCCCGGAACCGGAAACGCTGCGCGCCCTCGATGAAATCACCGAAGTCGCCCACCGGTACCTCGCCTGAGGGCCTAGCTCCATCTCGACGCTCGCACCATGACAGATTGACAATGAGTGTAGCGATGTAACAAACTCTCGGGGTTTGCGGTCATCGGAAGAGAGGCTGGCCAGTGACCGATAACGCCCGTGCGGCGCTGGAGCTGGTTCGTGATTCGAGCCAGTTCAAATGGTATGTAATCCCGCTACTGCTGATCGTGCTCTACGTGTATGCCACCGAGGTGGAGCGCCGGAACTGGAATGTGCTGTTCGGTGGGCTGGCGCTGTGGGGGATGGACTGGTTCAACGAGATCTGGAATGCCGTGGTCTTCCACGTCACCGATCGTGCGCCGGTGTGGGGCGCGACGGGGCCGACCGCCTATCAGATCCTGATCGGACTCAATATCGAGATCTGCTTCATGTTCGCGATCATGGGCGTCGCGGCCGCGAAGCTGTTGCCGCCGCGCGAGATACGCGTATTCGGGCTACCCAACCGGCCGGTGCTGGTGGCGGTGAACGCGGTGCTGGCCGTTGGCGTCGAGATCGTGCTCAACAGGATCGGCGTGCTGACCTGGGACTGGTCCTGGTGGCAGGCGGGCTTCCCGCCGCTGATCTGGCTGATCGGCTACGTGCCGTTCTTCGCGGCCTGCTTCTGGGTGCACGATCTGCCCACGGTGCGCGCGAAGGCCGTAGTCGTCGGCGCGATTCTCGGAGTCGACGCGGTGGCGCTCATTGTCTTCGGCTCGCTGGGATGGTTGTGAAAACCTTCGTTCGATTCGCGCTCCCCACCGCGCTGACGCTCGTATTCACCGCGCTCACCACGTATTCCGCAACCGCCGAATACACGCCGTGCGCCTTGCTCGGCACCGTGGGAACTCCCGAGATCGGAAGCGACCAGTCCAGCGCGGGCCTGGAAGGGCTACCGCCGGCCGACATCGCACTGCCCGCGCGGGTGTATCTGCGCACCACCGCCGAATCGTTCAATCGCCGCTGGTCCTTCGCCGTCCGCGACGGACGCATGTTCGTGAAAGATGCTGCAGCACAGGGTGATTGGCGCGCCTGCTCCGACTCCCGGGCTGCATGGAGGGCCGTATCGCCGGCGTGTCGGCGGACGACGACGAGGTGCTGGCAATCGACCGCGACCGCCGATTCTTCACCATGGACCAAGCGCTGAGCGCACCGCGAGACTGGAACTGGAGCAGCCGTTACGGCGCCCCGCTGTGGACCGGCCCCGGCAACGACCTGCCCGCCGACACGCTCGCCTGGACCTGGTCGGTGCTCTCCCCGAACGAAGACCACACCTGGCGCGACACCGCGGGCAACAATCATCCGGTCGGCGGCGCGAAGGTCTCGCACGTATTCGCGCTGACCGACGGCGGCAGCCGGATCCGCTACATCGACCCGTGGCTTCCTGTCGATCACAGCTACGAGATGGCTACCCCGCACGGCGGGCGCTTCCAGGCGGTCGCGCTGTCCACCAGCGCGTCGGCAACGCTGATCGTCAACCGTTTCGGCGACCTGTACACCCGCCTGTACGACTTCGATATCTCCGGCGCGGACAAGGTGTTCTTCCGCTATTCGTACGAAGATCAAAGCATCCTGCCGGAAGCCCCCGACCTGCTCTCGGAACGGGCGAACCCGGGATACGCCGCCATCCAACTGCCCGCGCCCGACTGGTTGCGCCAGCCGAAGGTCCCCGGCGAGATCACCGACCGGGTCTCCATCCACAAGACCGGCCCCGGATCGGACGCCCGCGAACTACGCATCGAAGGCCGTGACAACGGCCGAACCGGTTACTGGACAAAACAGCTCACCTCCGAGCAGTGGTCCTTCATCCCCACCGGCGAGCCCCTTGCCGGACGGTTGCTCGAGAACACCGCCGTCGATCGCACCCTCGACACCCTGGCAGCACCGTCGCCCTTTTCCTACGCGGGGCGTTCGGACCGGGGTTGGACGGCCACGATCGATTCCTTCGATATCGCGGTGACACCCACGCCCCTGCGGCTCGATTTCGGCGGCGATGTCCAGCTCGACCTGATCCTGCACACCGTCGACGGACTACGCCAGCTGCCGCAGCAGCGTGGGATCAGCGATCAGCCGCGGCACCTCGACGGCACCGTGGAGGTGCCGTCCGAAATTATGAACAGCCTTGCGGACCAACCCGAACCGCTCACAACATTTGATCACCGAGCAGCTGGGCGGACGTCGGTTCACCGACAGTGACGTCACGGTCACCACGCAGTCGTTCACCGTCGCCGGACTCGGATCGGTGCTACCGCGCGCCCGATAACCGCATCACGGGCCCGACGTCGTCTCGGGGTCCATGGTCGCGGCGTGGAGGTTCTCGGCAGCGAAACGGGCGATCGTGCGGGCCTGGCGCGTAAGCGCTTCCGGGTGCGCAGTCCGCTGCGCCAGCGTGGCACGGATCCGATCCAATGACGCCGTGGCATCGCCGGTCGCTCGGCGGAGCACGGAGAAGCGATGGTCGAGTTCGCGGTAGGCGAGGTCGATGTCGTGGTAGCGGCGTCGCAGGTCGGCCATATGGTTGAGCAGGTCGGCCACCTCACGTGTGGTCAGGGTGAGGGTCGGGTGCTCCTCGCCGGAAAGGATCGCCTCGCCCGCGACCTCGGCGCAGCGCGCGTGCAGTACATCGAGAATGTCGGCCACACAGATCACCTCCCACACTGCGCTCGAATCCGAGAGAAAGGTTGCAGGTCAACGCATCTGACGATGGTCGGGCGCGAATCGACGCTGCCTCTCGATTGATTGCTTTGATCGATACGCGACTCGGCTACGACTCGATCACGGGTACGGTACTGGAATCCTGCCGACCGAGGAATTCCGGCACTAGTGTCATAGACATAAATGAGGAATTTCTCGCGATACGCGCGGGTAACCACCTGACGCTGTGTACTTGGGCGCAGTAGGAGTGCAAACTACGCCGGACCGGCAGTCGCAAACCGTCGCCCGACCGGGCCAGTGCTGTGGAGTGGAAGGAGTTGGCGCGTGTTCAGCCGCATCGCCATCGTGAACCGGGGAGAGGCCGCTATGCGCCTCATCCATGCCGTCCGAGATCTGGCCGCGGAGACCGGGCGACCGATCGAAACCGTCGCTTTACACACCGATGTCGACCGGAACGCGACATTCGTGCGCGAGGCCGATATCGCCTATGACCTCGGTCCGGCGTCCGCGCGCCCGTATCTGGATCTCAAGGCGCTCGAGCTCGCTCTGGTGACGACCAAGGCCGACGCCGCCTGGGTCGGTTGGGGTTTCGTCGCCGAGGATCCGGCATTCGCCGAGCTGTGCGAGGAGATCGGCGTCACCTTCATCGGCCCCAGTCCGGAGGCCATGCGCAAGCTCGGTGACAAGATCGGTGCGAAGCTGATCGCCGAGGAAGTCGGCGTGCCGGTCGCGCCGTGGAGCCGCGGTGCCGTCGAGACCGTGGACGCCGCCCTCGCGGCCGCCGCCGAGATCGGCTACCCGCTGATGCTGAAGGCGACCGCCGGTGGTGGCGGCCGGGGTATCCGGGTCATCACGAACGAGGCCGAACTCGTCGATGCCTACGAGCGCACCCGTCAGGAAGCCGCGCGTGCGTTCGGCAGCGGCGTGGTCTTCCTGGAACGGCTGGTGACCGGCGCCCGGCATGTCGAGGTCCAGGTGATCGCCGACGGCCAGGGCACCGCGTGGGCGCTCGGCGTCCGCGACTGCTCGGTGCAGCGGCGCAATCAGAAGGTCATCGAGGAGTCGGCGTCTCCGGTGCTGAGCCCTGAGCAGGCGGCCGAGCTCAAGGCGTCGGCCGAGCGGTTGGCGATCGCGGTCGAGTATCGCGGCGCCGCGACCGTCGAGTTCCTGTACCACCCGGGTGACGAGCTGTTCGCATTCCTCGAGGTCAATACCCGCCTGCAGGTCGAACACCCGATCACCGAGTACACCACCGGTTTCGACCTGGTTCGGGCCCAGCTGCTGGTGGCATCGGGCGGCAAGCTGGCAGGCGAACCTCCGGCCGAGCGCGGGCACGCGATCGAGGCCCGGCTCAACGCCGAGGATCCGGACCGCGACTTCGCGCCCGCGCCGGGCCGCATCGCCCGGCTGGATCTGCCCGCCGGGCCGGGCATTCGAGTCGACACCGGTGTCAGCGAGGGCGACACGATTCCCGCCGACTTCGACTCGATGATCGCCAAGATCATCGCCTATGGTCGGGACCGCGACGAAGCGCTGGGCCGGCTGCGCCGGGCAGTGGCGCAGACCCGGGTCGTCATCGAGGGCGGCGCGACGAACAAGAGCTTCGTGCTCGATCTGCTGAACCAACCCGAGGTGATCGACGCCAGCGCCGACACCGGCTGGATCGACCGTGTTCGCGCCGAGGGGCGCCTGGTATCGCATCGCCACTCCGCGATCGCGGTGGCCGTCGCCGCCATCGATGCCTATGAAGAGGACGAGCGGGTCGAGCGGCACCGGCTGCTGTCCACCGCGGCCGGCGGTCGTCCCCAGGTGCAGCACGAGAGCGGCCGGCCGCACGACCTCAAGTTGCGCGGTGTCGGCTACCGGGTGCGCGTGGCACGGATCGGTGCGCATCGGTTCCGGATCGGCATCGAGGCGGGCGGCGAAATGCGTGCCGCCGACGTGGATCTCGAGCGTTTCGATCGCCACACCGGGCAGATCGTCGTCAACGGCACCCGGCACCGCGTGATCACCGGCACGCACGGGACGATCCACCTGGTCGACGTCGACGGTGTGACGCATCGGATCAGCCGTGACGAGGGTGGCGTCGTCCGCTCACCCGCCCCGGCGCTGGTCGTCGCCACGCCGCTGGAGGTCGGTGCCGAGGTCGAGGCGGGCGCGCCGGTGCTGGTACTCGAGAGCATGAAGATGGAAACGGTGCTGCGCGCGCCGTTCCGGGCTCGGTTGAAGGAATGCGCTGTTACCGTCGGCACCCAGGTCGAGACCGGCGCGCCGCTGCTGCGGCTGGAGCCGCTCGTCGAGGACGACGAGGCCGCGGACGCCGAGGAGGTCGCGTCGGTCGAACTGGACCTGCCCGACGAGCCCGCAGCGGACCGGCCGCACGAGGGTATCGCCCGCAGCCTGCAGGACCTGCGTAGCTTGCTGCTCGGCTTCGACGTCGACCCGCATAACGAGCGCCGCGTGCTCGACCACTACCTTGCCGTGCGCCGGGCGGCCATCGCGGACAACCGCAGGCCCCTCGCCGACGAGATCGAACTCGTGCAGGTGTTCTCCGACCTGTCCGAACTGAGCCACAACCGGTCGTGGGACGAGGACGGCGTCCAGGGCCACGTGCACAGCGCCCGCGAGTACTTCCACACCTACCTGCAGAGTCTCGATGTCGAGCGGGCCGGGTTGCCGGAGTCGTACCAGGCCAAGCTTGCCAAGGCGCTCGGGCATTACGGCGTAACCGAACTGGATCGTTCCCCGGAGCTCGAAGCCGCCGTCTTCCGGATCTTCCTCGCCCAGCAACGCCCGTCCGACACCGTCACGGTCATCACCACCTTGCTGCGCGAGTGGCTGGGCGAGCCGGTGCCGGACCGCGCGCTGCGCGAGCCGGTCGGTCTGGCGCTGGAACGGCTGGTGGCCGCGACGCAGGTGCGCTTCCCGGTGATCTCCGACCTCACCCGCGGTCTGGTCTACTCCTGGTTCGGCCAGCCGCTGTTGCGGCGCAACCGCGCCCGCGTCTACACCAATGTTCGTAAACAGCTGAGCCACCTCGACGCGTACCCGGAAACGCCCGATCGCGCCGAGCGCATTTCCGAGATGGTACGCAGCACCGAGCCACTGGTGCGGCTGCTCGGTCAGCGGTTGGTGCGCGGCAGTGCCGACAACACCGCCATGCTCGAGGTGCTGACCCGCCGGTACTACGGCAACAAAGGTCTGGCCGGTGTGCACACCCGCGAGGCAGGCGGGTGCACCTTCGTGATCGCCGAGCGCCGGGGCCTGAGCCTGGTGTCGGCGGCGGTGAGTTTCGACGCGCTCGACACCGTGCTGCGCGGTCTCACCGAACTGGCGACCGTGGCCGCGTCCATCGAGGTCGACATCTACCTGAGCTGGGAAAAGCAGCCGGAGGACTTCGACGCGATGGCCGCAGCACTGCAGGAAGTGCTCGGTGCTCGGCCGTTGCCGAACCAGATCCACCGGATCACCGCTACCGTCGCGGGCAGCGGCGGTGCGGTGATGCACCACCACTTCACCTTCCGCCCGTCCGCGACCGGCATGGCCGAGGAGCGGTTGATCCGCGGCCTGCATCCGTACATTGCGGAGCGGATGCAGATGAAGCGGCTGCGCAAGTTCGACCTCACCCGGCTCCCGTCCTCGGACGAGGAGATCTACCTGTTCCGGTGCATCGCGAAGGACAACGCGTCCGACGAGCGTCTCGTCGCATTCGCTCAGGTGCGTGACCTGACCGCGCTGCGCGAGCACGACGGCCGGCTGCTGGCGCTGCCGACGGCCGAGAGCACCATCGCCACCTGCCTCGACTCGATCCGCCGGGCGCAGTCGCAGCGGCCGTCGGCCAAACGGTTCCACACCAACCGCATCGTGATGTACATCTGGCCACCGGTCGAGATGACCCGCGCCGAGTTGGAGACGATCATCGACCGGGTGCGGCCGACGACCGCGGGTGCCGGGCTGGAGGAGATCCTGCTCATCGCACGGCACCAGGACCGGAAGTCCGGTGAGTTGATCAAGGTCGCCGTGCGAATCTCCTTCGACGGCACCGGCGGTACCGAGGTGACCATCGGCGAGCGGTCCGACGAGGTGGTCGAGCCGATCGACGAGTACCGGCAGAAGGTGCTGCGGGCCAGCAGCCGCAACACCGTGTACCCGTACGAACTGACCGGTCTGCTCGGTGAGTTCGCCGAGTACGACCTCGACGCCGATCACACGCTCGTGCCGGTCGACCGGCCCAAGGGGCGCAACAAAGCCGCGATCGTCGCGGGTGTGGTCACCACGCCGACCGAGCAGTATCCGGACGGCATCACCAGGGTGGTGCTGCTCGGTGATCCGACGAAATCGCTCGGCGCGCTCTCGGAACCGGAGTGCCGTCGCGTGATCGCCGCGATGGACCTGGCCGAACAGATGCAGGTGCCGCTGGAGTGGTACGCGCTGTCCTCCGGCGCCCGGATCTCGATGCAGTCCGGCACCGAGAACATGGACTGGGTGGCGGCGGCGCTCAAGCGGATCGTCGAATTCACCCAGGACGGCGGCGAGATCAACATCGTGGTCTCGGGCATCAACGTCGGCGCGCAGCCGTACTGGAACGCCGAAGCCACGATGCTCATGCACACCAAGGGCATCCTGGTGATGACGCCGGACTCGGCGATGGTGCTCACCGGCAAGCAGGCGCTCGACTTCTCCGGTGGTGTGTCGGCCGAGGACAACTTCGGCATCGGCGGCTACGACCGGGTGATGGGCCCGAACGGGCAGGCGCAGTACTGGGCGCCGAACCTGCACGCAGCGCGGGATGTGCTGATGTCGCACTACGACCACACCTATGTGGCGCCCGGCGAGCAGTCGCCGCGGCGGTCGCAGACCAGCGACCCCATCGATCGCGACGTCTCCGATTTCCCGCATGTGGTGGCGGGCAGCGACTTCACCACGGTCGGCGAGATCTTCTCCGCCACCGCGAACCCGGACCGCAAGAAGCCGTTCGACATCCGGACCGTGATGCGGGCGGTGGCCGATCAGGACCACCCGGTGCTGGAACGCTGGGCCGGGATGGCCGACGCCGAGACGGCCGTGGTGCAGGATGCGCGGCTCGGCGGTATTCCGGTGTGCCTGCTCGGCATCGAGTCCAGGGGAGTGCCGCGCCGCGGCTACCCGTCCACCGACGGCCCGGACACCTACACGGCGGGCACGTTGTTCCCGCAGTCCTCGAAGAAGGCCGCGCGGGCGATCAACGGGGCCAGCGGCAATCGGCCGCTTGTGGTGCTGGCGAACCTGTCGGGCTTCGACGGCTCGCCGGAATCGATGCGGAAGTTGCAGCTCGAGTACGGTGCCGAGATCGGCCGTGCGATCGTGAACTTCCAGGGCCCCATCGTGTTCTGCGTGATCTCGCGCTATCACGGCGGCGCGTTCGTGGTGTTCTCGAAGCTGCTCAACCCGAGTATGACCGTGCTCGCGCTGGAAGGCTCGTTCGCCTCGGTGCTCGGCGGCGCTCCGGCGGCCGCGGTGGTGTTCTCCGGTGAGGTCGATGCCCGTACGGCGGCCGATCAGCGCGTGCGGGATCTCGAGGCACGTGCCGCGAACGCGCTCGGGGCCGACCGTGCGGCTCTGACGGCGGAACGCGACGAGGTCCGGTCGTCGGTTCGCACGGAGAAACTCGGCGAGGTCGCGGCGGAATTCGACCGCGTGCACAACATTCAGCGCGCCGTCGAGGTCGGTTCGGTCGACGCCATCATTCGTGCCGCCGAACTGCGCCCCCGCATCATCGAAGCCATCGAGGCGGGTCTGCCCGGCTGACCATCTGATTGCTGAAACAGTCGGCCGACTCGGGGACGATATCGCTCCCGAGTCGGCCGACTGTCGTCGGCCATGTGCCGCATAGCGGAGTACATTGAGACTTGTCTCTGACAAGTGTCACTCGACGCCTCACAATGACGTGAGGGCTGAGGAAGCACTTCTCACAACGGCGTGAGAGGTGAGGAAAATGGGCGACCGAAAGGTGGTTCTGTTCAAAAAGTGGCCGATGGCATCGGCATTCGCGGTCTTGCTGATCGCGGCGAGTGCCGTGCTCGGTCCGCATGTCGCGGCACGGTCGTGTGCCGCGGTGGATCTGGTGGTGGCCAGAGGAACCCAGGAACCGGGGTACCTCGGAACTTTCGTCGGTGACCCGCTGTACGACGCGATGCGGCGGGCAATGCCGATGAGCATCCGTGCGTATCCGGTGAACTACCCTGCGAATCCGACGGATGTAAGTGCGGGTAGCGCTGATCTGGTCGCGCACGTCGCTGCGCAAGCCGCGACCTGCCCGGACGAAGAGTTCATACTCGTCGGCTACTCGCTGGGCGCTGGCGTGGTGCACGCCGCACTCGGCACCGGTATCGCCGCCGGACTGCCAGGCGTTGTGCAGCTTCCCGGCGATCTCGTCGACCGGGTGGCCGTCGTCCTGCTCTTCGGTGACCCGCTGCGCTCGATCGGATGGAGCGTTCCCGACCAGTACTCCGACCGCACCGCCGAATTCTGCGCGGCCGGCGACCCGGTCTGTGGCGGGGGAACCGATCCGGGTGCGCACGCCCGCTACGGCGATTTCATAGGTGCCGCAGTGGGATTCAGTGCTGCGCATTTGTAGCGCGTCGATCAAGGCGCCACGGTGCAGCCGCAGCGATCGAGATCGTCGAAAGTCCGCAGGCAGCGTGGGCTTCCGGCGGTGTTGGCACCCACCCGGGCAGTCCTATACTGACCTCGACAGCCTGTTCCGTCTCGATCAGAACATGAGCCCGAGCCGATGACCGAACTCGTCTCGCGCGCGCAGGGCGTCCGGTTCGACGAGCTCGCGCTGGCGACACGCAACCACGGCATGCAACTCGAGGGCATGCGGTACGACATCACGCCCATCGGCATGCACTACCTACTGATTCATTTCGATATCCCGGAGATCGACGTATCGACGTGGCGGTTGCGGGTGACCGGGAATGTCGAGCGCGAACTAGAGCTCTCGCTCGACGACATCAAGTCGCGACCGGCGACGACATCTCCGGTCACTCTTGAATGCGCGGGTAACGGACGCACCGGGATGGACCCGCGCAATGTCAGCACACCGTGGGGCCTCGAGGCGATCGGCACGGCGGCATGGACGGGCACCGCACTGGCCGGGATTCTCGATGACTGCGGCATTCGCGACGAGGCGGTCGAGGTCGTATTCACCGGGGCCGATCGCGGATTCCAGGACAATGTGGAGCACAACTATCAACGCTCGCTGAGCATCGGCGAATGCCGCAGACCCGAGATTCTGCTCGTCTACGAAATGAACGGCGCGCCGCTCCCGCCGCAGCACGGCTTTCCATTGCGACTGCTCGTGCCTGGCTGGTACGGCATGACGAGCGTCAAATGGTTGCGGAATATCGAAGTCGTCGACCGGCCCTTCGCCGGGCACCAACAGGCGGTGACCTATCGCTACCAACGCGACGTCGACGATCCGGGGGTACCGGTGTCACGAATCAAGGTGCGTGCGTTGATGATTCCGCCTGGTCTTCCCGATTACCCGAGTCGGCGACGCACGGTCGACTCCGGTGCGGTCCTCCTCCGCGGTCGTGCGTGGTGTGGAACCTCGCCCGTGGTGCGAGTGGAAGTCGGCGTCGACGGTGTCTGGCGAGATGCCCAGTTGGATAGCAGCGTCACCGAATTCGCCTGGCGCAGTTGGAGTTACACCTGGGATGCGCGACCGGGTGAGTATCGACTGAGCTGCCGCGCCACCGACGTGGATGGAAATGTGCAACCGGCCGAGCAATTCTGGAATCGCCAGGGTTTGGGAAACAATCTGATTCAGGAGTTCCCGGTCACGGTCCGCTGATCGGTGAACCAGCGCCGAACCCGCGTGGCGGCGAATTCGGCCTTCTCGGCTGCCAATTCGGTCGAGGGTGTGACGAACGGTGCGACCGGTTTCGGCCCGGAAAGGAAGTCGGCGTCGACCTTGCCGACGAGACCGTCGCCGAATTCGATATAGCAGGAGCCCTGGCCGAGATACTTTCCGGGCGCGGGTGCGCCGCGCAGTTGCGCGGCGATATGCGCGGCGACCGTGCGGGCGGCGTTCTCTGCGAACACCCCTGCGCGCGGCACGGGCGCGTCCGCGCAGTCACCGATGGCGTAGACGCCCGGATACGGGGTGGCGAGGGTTCGCGGGTCGACGTGGATCCAACCATCGGCGCCGTCGACGGTCAGCCCGGATGCCTCGACCACGGGCGGGACGCAATGGGTCGGGATGCCGATGAACAGGTCGTAGGCGAGCTCACCGGTGTGGGTGGCCGCGATATGGTTCTCCGGGTCGAGCGCGTGGACCCGCCGCCCCGGAGAGTAGTCGATGCCACGTTGTGCGAGCGCGTCGACAAGCGCCGCGGAGGTGTCCGCGGAGACCGGGATCGGTGAGTCCATCGGGGTGAGCACGTGCATGCGGGTGCGGTCGCGGATGCCGCGACGGGTCAGCAACTCGTGCAGCAGCATCGCGCCTTCGTAGGGTGCGGGCGGGCACTTGAACGGAACGCTCAACACTGAGATGAGAACGGTGCCACCGTCGAACTGGGCCAGCCGATCGCGCAGCCGGCAAGCTCCCGGGATCGAGTAGTACTCGTGACCGTCCGCTACGAACCCCGGGGTAGCGGCCGGGTCGTAATCGGCGCCCAACGCGACAACCAGAAAGTCCGGGTCGTAGCTGGTGTGGTCGGTGACGACGCGGCGGGTCTGCGGGTCGATCGAAGTGACCTGCTCCTGTCGGAACTCGACTCCGGGAAGGACCAGGTCGCGGTAGCTGATGCGCAGGGATTCCGGGGTCCGGTCGCGGAACAGGATCTCCAGCTTGGAGAAACCGAACGTGAATCCGTCGTTGTGGTCGACGAGGATTCCCCGAACCTCGCCGGGCAGTGACTCGGACAGGCAGGCCGCCAATTCCAGTCCGCCGAATCCGGCCCCCAGAATGAGCACCGTCGGCGTTCGAACATTCGCGGGTCTGGACATAGTTGAACGCTTTCATCTTCGGAGATGATGCTGGTGTGGAATCGCGTGTTGTGGCGAGGCTCCCCGATAGTCCGTCGTTCACGAGCGTGTTGATCGTGTTTCCATTGTGCGCGCCACGGTGGCCGGATGGAACCGGCCTGATCGCCGCTTGCGCACGACCGACCGGGCGGGTAGTCCGGATACCAGGAGGTGGTCGATGTCGCCCTCCGCATCCGATCCCCTGACGCGGACACAGGAAGTCATCGTGTCGTCGGAGTCCATCCGACTGACGGGGATACTGGCCGTCCCAGAAAACTCCACCGGTCTGGTCGTCTTCGCACACGGCAGCGGTAGTGGTCGGCACAGTCCGCGCAATCGGCTGGTCGCCGATGTGCTCAATCGGGCCGGGCTCGCGACCATGCTCGTCGATCTGCTGACCGCGGCCGAGGAAGGTGACCGTGCGCGGGTCTTCGATATCGAGCTGCTCGCCGAGCGTCTCGTCGCGGTGACTCGCGGACTGCGCACGCGGGCGGTCCTGAGCGGGCTTCCGACCGGATATTTCGGGGCGAGCACCGGAGCCGGTGCCGCATTGTGGGCGGCCACCGAACCCGGCGCCGAGATCGCGGCCATCGTCTCCCGTGGCGGCCGCCCCGACCTGGCCGGTTCGCGGCTGGCACACGTCCGCGCCCCGACGCTGCTCATCGTCGGCGGCAACGACCGACAGGTGCTCGAGCTCAATCGTGAGGCCCAGCTGCGGATGCCGTGTCCGAGCGAGATCGACGTCGTGCCGGGTGCGACGCACCTGTTCGAGGAGCCCGGTGCGCTCGAGCAGGTGGCGGATCTGGCCCGCGACTGGTTCCGTCGCCACCTCAGTGTTGTGCGGTCTTGAACACCACCGGTAGGTCGTCGGGCCGCGGTGCGACCCGGGTGCCGAAGTCGCGACTGATGTGCTCGATCGTCTCGCACAGCCACCGAGATTCGGTGCGCGTGGCCGATTCCAGGCGCATGCGCCGGATCCGCAGTGGAATCATTCGCGTTTCCATCACGCCAGGATCGATGGACACCAGATATAGCAAGCGAAGCTCCGGGCGGTACGGCTCATAGCCGCTGATGCCCTCGTAGTCATCGATGACATCACCGCATCCGTACAGAATCGGTTTGCCTCGGTAGATCTCGATCGGCCGAGGATGGTGTGCGGAATGCCCGTGCACGAGGTCGATTCCGGCATCGAGCAGCCGATGCGCGAACTGCCGTTCACTCACCGGCACCCCGTAACCCCAATTGGGCCCCCAATGTACGGAGACGATCGCGATATCGTCATTGCGCTTGTGCGCCAACACTTCTGTCGCCACCTCGTCGGCGGCGCGAATATTCGGTGTTTCGCCGATCCACCACAGCCCCGGCCGATCACGGCGAGCCGCCCAATGTTGCGGAACCCCACTCGATCCCGCACCGACCGAGACGATTACCACTCGTCGCCCGTCATCGAGTTCCGATATCGCCGGGGCCCTGGCATCGTCGAGATCCGCGCCCGCCCCGGCGCGCTGGATGCCTGCGGTATCGAGTGTCGCCACCGTGTCCGCGAGCCCGCGAATACCGAAATCGAGAATGTGATTATTGGCCAGCGCGCACACGACCGGCGCGATGGCGGTCAACACCGGCACATTGTCCGGGTTCATGCGGTAGTGGATGCCTTTGAGCGGTGCGAACGCGCCGTCGGCGGTGATCGCGGTTTCCAGATTGATCAGTCGTACCTGCGGGTCGAGCTGCGCAAGAATCGCCAGGACGTCCCCCCAGGGATGGCCGAAATCCACGGGACGGGCAAATTCACCGTTCGTCTGCTCCGCCAGCTCCGCATACGTCCGCGCATCCTCGACGCACCGTTCGCGCAGCGTCGGATCACCGGGGTGCGGGAGAATCTGATCCACACCGCGGCCCACCATGACGTCGCCGCCCAGCAGCACGGTCGCCATACCCCATTGTCGATCATGATCGCGCGGGGCGTTGCGCTTATTGGTAACGTGTTCACGTGCTCATCGAGGTTGACAGACTCTAGCCGCCCTGTCGAAGGCGGCCTCACTCTGATCGCACACTCATCTCATCACTCGAGAGATCTTTCCCGTGTGACTCGGCTCTGGCTGTAGCACCGCGCCGACCTCGCCTTCGTCAGCATCCGCAAAGTACCGAAACCCCTTCGCGCCCATGGTCACAGCCTCGGCGCGATACTTCGCGGCCGCTCGCGCTCGCGAGCAGGAGGAGTCGACCGAACCATGTCCATGTCCACGCAATCGGCCATCACATTGCGGAACCTGTCGTTCGAATGGCCCGACGGAACCCTCGCGCTTTCCTGCGTCAATGGCGCGTTCACCAGCGGTCGCACCGGTTTGGTCGGCCGTAACGGCGCAGGTAAATCGACGCTGTTGCGCTTGATCGCCGGAATTCTGACACCGACGTCCGGCCGGATCGAATCCGTCGCAGAGGTGGGTTACCTGCCGCAGACGCTGACCCTCGGCCGCGACGACACCATCGCGGGCTTGCTCGGTATCGCGGACAAACTCGCGGCGCTACGCGCGATCGAGGTCGGCGACACCGGTGAACAGCACTTCGAGACCCTCGGCGACGACTGGGACCTCGAAGCCCGCGCCGATGAGGCCCTGCACGAAATCGGTTTCAGCGCGGCCGATCTCGATCGGAAGGTGGGTGAGATCTCGGGCGGTGAGGCCGTCCTCGTCGCCATCACGGGGCTGCGGATCCAGCGCACCCCGATCACCTTGCTCGACGAGCCCACGAACAACCTCGATCGCGAAACCCGCGCCAGGCTAGCCGAATTCGTGGACTCGTGGCCGGGCACCCTCGTGGTGGTGAGCCATGATCTCGAGCTGCTCGAGCATATGGATGCGACCGCGGAATTGCATGGCACCACCCTGGAGGTGTTCGGCGGTCCCTACAGCGAGTGGAAGCGATACGTCGAGCAGGAACAGGCGGCGGCCGCGCAGGCGACACGAACCGCCGAGCAGGCGTTGAAGGTCGAGAAGCGACAGCGTATCGAGGCTGAGACGAAGCTCGCCAGGCGCGAGCGCACGGGCCGAGCGACGCAACAGAACGGCGGCATTCCCCGGATTCTGGCGGGCAACCGCGCCAGTAGGGCGCAAGCCTCGGCAGGGGCAATGCGCACCGCGCTCGACGCGAAAGTCCTTGCGGCCCAGGATATTCTGTATTCTGCCGCAGCGCGCGTCCGCCGCGAGGAGCATATTCATCTCGAACTGCCCGACCCTGATGTGCCACGCAGTCGGCGCATCGCGGAACTGTGCGACGGCGATGGTAGCGTCGTCATCCAAGGTCCGGAACGGGTCGCCCTCGTCGGCCCCAACGGCGCGGGGAAGTCGACACTGCTCGAGAACCTGCTCCACAGTCGGCATCCGGAGCGCGGCAGGCTGCTCACCGACCGCGTCGGATATCTCCCGCAACGCCTGGATGATCTGGACGAGCAGACCAGCGCGCTCGAGAACGTCCACTCGGTCGCCTCGACCATCCCGCCGGCCACGATCCGCAACCAACTGGCCCGGCTACTGCTGCGCGGCAGCAGTGTCGAGCGTCCGGTGTCGACCTTGTCGGGTGGTGAGCGCTTCCGAGTCTCGTTGGCGCGCTTGCTCCTTGCCGATCCTCCGGCGCAGTTGCTGATCCTCGACGAGCCGACGAACAACCTCGACATCGGTAGCGTCGAGCAACTCGTCGAAGCATTGGCCGACTATCGCGGTGCGCTCCTGGTCGTCAGCCATGACTACCCGTTCCTGCGGCGGCTCGGCATCGACACCGTCATCGAGCTCGCGTCCGACGGCAGCATCCGAACGCGCGGCTCCCTGTAAGTGGTCCGGCGGCCTCGTCGTTCGGCGAGGCCGCCGGAGCCGTGGCAATTCAGAGGTGGTCGGCGTCGATGATCGCCTGCGCGAACGGGTGCGGGGCTTCCTGCGGGACGTTGTGTCCGATGCCATCCAGGACGCGGTGCTCGTACTTGCCGGTGAACTTGGCGCGGTACGGTTTTCCGTCCTTGGCCGCGCCGTCGAAGTCGCTGGCGATGGTGATGGCGGGGACGGTGATGGCCGGTCCGGTGGCGAGTTGCTGCTCGTAGACGTCGTATTGCGGCTCGCCCGGCGCCAGGCTCAACCGCCACCGGTAGTTGGAGATGACGATGTCGACGTGGTCGGGATTGTCGAAGGCGGTGGCGCTGCGGTCGTAGGTGGCGTCGTCGAAATTCCAGGTCGGAGAGGCACGCTTCCAGATCAGTTTGTTGAAGTCGTGCCGGTTACGGCTGTAGCCTAGGCGTCCGCGTTCGGTGGCGAAGTAGTACTGGTACCACCAGCCGAGTTCGGCTTCCGGTGACAGCGGCTGCTGCTGGGCCGCCTGCACTGTGACGATGTATCCGCTGACCGCGACGATCGCTTTGCAGCGTTGCGGCCAGAGCGCGGCGATGATGTCGACCGTCCGTGCGCCCCAGTCGAATCCGCCGAGGATGGCCTTGTCGATGTGCAGGGCGTCCATGAAGTCGACGATGTCGCGTGCGATGGCCGACTGCTGGCCGTTGCGGGCGGTCTGCGCGGAGAGGAAGGTGGTCGTGCCGTAGCCGCGCAGGAACGGGACGATCACCCGGTAGCCGGCACCGGCCAGCAGTGGCCCGACATCGGCGTAGCTGTAGGCGTCGTAGGGCCAGCCGTGCAGCAGAATGACCGGTTGGCCTGTGCTGGGCCCGAATTCGACGTAACCGACATTGAGGACACCGGCGTCGATCTGCTTGATCGGGCCCAATGCGGTATTGGCGCCCGCGCCCGCCCGCAGGCCCGGGCCGCCCGCCGTGGTGGTCACGGATGCGGTGGAGCAGGCGCTCAGCGAGGCCGCGGCCAGGCTCGCGGCGCCCGCCGCCAGCGCCCCACCGAAAAGTCGTCTGGTGATATCCATCTGCACTCCTGCGTCGCTGTCGTCCATGGCCGGTGTGGCGGCGCGGTCCGAGCCGGGATCCGCCCACTCCACTGACGCTAGCCAGCGCGCCGGTGCCGCCACGACCGTCGGATGACGTATGCGATGACGGTTACCGAGGCGTGTAGTCCTCGGTCGGCAGCAGCGCCGCGAGATCGCCGCGCGAACTGATCCCCAGCTTCGGGAAGATGCGGTGCAGATGGGTGCTGACGGTCCGATGCGACAGATACAGCCGCTGCCCGATTTCCCGATTGGTCAGCCCCTGGGCGGCGAGCTGCGCGATGCTGAGCTCATGCGGTGTGAGCTGTTCGCGGGCGTCCGGGCTGCGGTTCGGGCTGGATTCACCGGCGCTGCGCAATTCCAGGCGTGCCCGTTCACTCCAGGCGGTGAATCCGAGGGCGTCGAAAGTCTCTCTGGCTGTGCGCAAATGGGTCCGGGATTCGACGACCCGGCGCTGTCGCCGCAGCCATTCTCCGTAGGCCAGGTGCAGGCGGGCGCGTTCGGCGGGCCAGCCGATGAGGTCCGCCGCGAGCGCGGCCTCGAAGCGCTCCTCGGCCGCGTCGGCGACGAGAACGGCTCGCGCGTAACGCATTCCGATATGCAGTGCGGGCGACGGGGTGGACGCGGCCGCCGATTCCAGTCCGCGCAGCAGCTCCCGCAGGGCGTCGGTCTGTCCCGCCCGGACCGCGGCCTCGGCGTGTTCGGCGATGAAATACGCGCGCAGCGCCGGTGCATGGGACGCGTCGCGCGGATCGTGGATCCGGCTCAGGTCGTTGCAGGCGTCGTCGAACCGGCCCTCGCCGAGTGCGATGAGCCCGCGGGTGAGCTGAACGGTGGCCAATACGGGTCGCGCACCGGAGGCGAGCCCGACCCGCTCGGCCTCCGCCGTGAGTTCCACCGCCCGCGAGTAGTCCCCGTGTAGGGCGGCGATTTCCGCCTGGACGGCGGTGGCCAGCCCTTGCATGAACGGCTGGCCGGTTTCGCGGGCGAGGGCAGCGGCCTCGCCCGCGACGGGCGCGGCGGTGCCGAGGTCACCGAGCCGGGTCAGGCTCCAAGCCTGGACCGTGAGCGCGCGGGGCAGTAGCCCTAGCCGTCCGGCGGCGCGTAGGCCGGGTGCGGCGGCGGCAGAGAAATGCGCGGCCAGGTCGAAGGCACCCACCTGAAGTGCCGCGCTCCCGAGGAAGCGGTCGACCTCCGGGTCGCGCCCGGTGGTCGAGGCCAGTGCGCGGAGGTGGCCCATGACCCGGTCGCCGCGTTCGAACGGAGCCACATACGCGTTGACCGCGACCATGCGCGGATCGCCGTCGGGGATAGGGAGTGCGTCGGCGACGGCGAGCAGCGCGCGGCGGGTATCGGGGCCGGGTTCGGACCAGAAACACCGCATGGCCGCACCCCACAGGATCCGCATCGCGGCATCGGGGTACCCGTCGGCCGCTACGGACGCGGCCAGGGCAGCCAATTCGGCTATGCGCGCGGGGCTTTCGCGTACACCGTCATCGAATCCGCTGAGTAGCCAGTTCGCGGTTGCCTGCTGTCCAGGCGTCAGGGGCAGCGTGCGTGCGGTGTCCACGAGTCGTTCGGCGGTATCGCGGCGACCTGAATCGACGGCCAGTTCGGCCGCCCGCAGCAGGCGATCCGCCCGTCGGCCCGGGCTCTCGCTGAGGGCCGCGGCCCGTTCCAGCGCCACGACCGCGCCGCCGCGGTGTCGCGCCCGTTCGGCGATAGCTTCGAGTTCGGCGGCCACCTGCTCGTCGGGGCCCACGCTACCCGCCGCGCGATGCCAGACCCGGCGATCCGGTAGCTCGCCGAGGATCTCGGCGAGCGCGAGGTGGGCGCGGCGGCGTTCGTCGGCCGTCGCGGTCGCCGCTAGGGCCGACCGCATGAGCGGATGCCGGAATGACACTGTGCTGGAAGCGATATCGATCAGATTGGCCTCGATCGCGGGTGTGAGTATCTCGGGTCCCACGGTCGATTCCAGGAGAACCCCTGTGGCAGACAGTGTTTCGGCGATCGAGTCGCTGTCGTTGAGCGCGGTGACGAGCAGCGCGGATCGACTGAGTACGGGCAGTGCCGCGCCCCGCGCGGCGAAGGCGCGTTCGAGCCGTGCGGTCAACGGCAGTGTCGGGGGGAATTCCGTGAGATCCGCCGTCGCCGTCGGCAGTTCGTTCAAGGCGAGTGGGTTGCCCTGGGCCTCGGCGAGCACCCGCAGGCGGATCGGCTCGGATAGTTCCGGGGCGAGGCTGTGGAGCAGTGCCGTCGCATCGTCGTCGGATATCGGCCCGAGCGGCATGTCGGTCAATCCCGCGTCGCACAGCGGTGTCGCCATCCCGTCGCGAAGGGTAGCGATCACGGCAATGGGTTCGGTGTCGATGCGGCGGGCGAGGAAGGCGAGCACTTCCGCGCTCGCGGAATCGAGCCAGTGCACGTCCTCGGCGACGATCAGCAGCGGCCGGTCGGCAGCCTCGTCTGCCAGCAGGGTCAACGCGGCGAGGCCCACCAGGTAGGGGCTCGGCTCGGCGGTGGTGTCCGATATGCCCAAAGCCGTCGCCAGCGCGTCGAATTGGCGTGCCGGGAGGGCGTCGAATCCCCGGCGCAGCGGGTACAGCAGTCGATGCAGCCCGGCGTAGGGGAGACTCTGTTCGGCTTCGACACCGGCGGTGCGTAGCACGCGAAGTCCCGCGACGGCCGCGGCAGCGATCGCCGCCTCGACGAGCGCCGACTTCCCGATGCCGGGTTCCCCTTCGATCAGGATTCCGCTCCGGTCACCGGGACCGTCCACCAGTGCGCCCAGGTCTTTCAGCTCGGCGTCTCGTCCGAACATCGGCATCGTGCGGTACTCCTTCTCCGGGGCCCGCGTCGACTCCGGGCCCCGCCGCGACCCTACCGAAGCGGCGAATACGTCAACGGCAGCGTCATCTGACAGATTCACCACCCGGTCCCCGGCGGCGAGGGTTGTTCCATGGCTACGGTCCGCTTTCATCTCCTGTCCACCCTGTCTCCCGCCGAGGTCGTGCATGTGCTCACCGACTTCGGGTCAACCCGTCCCGAGGTCTGGCCGACCATCGACGCCGATCACTTCGTCGTCCACGATCGCGGCGACACGTGGGCCGAGGTCACCGAAGGCACCGCGGCCGCCTGGGAGCGCGCCCGCTACGAATGGGACCCCATCGGCGACACCGTCACCATCACGACGCTGGACTCCAAACTGTTCGGCGCGGGCGGCGGCTGGGTCTTCCGCGCCACGCCCGAACCGGACGGCACCCGCGTCGACGTCGAACTGACCCGGACCCCGCGCGCGCTCACGGGCAAACTCTTGGCGGCGCTGCTACCCCTGGTCGGCCCGTCCTCGCTGCGCAAGTCCTTCACCGGCCCGCTGCGGGCCGCGTGATGTCCGCCCCGCACTCGACTCCGGACACCGCACGGTTTGCCCCCGGCGTCCACACCTTCGATTCCGACGGCATCGCCCAGCGCTACCACGTGTACGGCAGCGGACCCGTCTGCCTCGCCCACCCCGGCGGGCCCGGGATCCACTGGGAGTACCTGCGCATGCCCGCGCTGGAGCAGCACCTGACCATGGTGTACGTCGAGGCGCTCGGCACCGGCGAATCCGGTCGCCTGCCAACGCATCCGCACGGCTATACCCGGGAACGCTACAGCCGCGCGCTGCAAGGGCTGATCGAGCACCTCGGCGTGCCCGAGGTGTATCTGCTGGGCCACTCACACGGGGCGTTCGTGGTCGCCTACCACGCGCTGCACCGTCCGGCGGGGGTCGCGGGCGTCATCCTGTACGAGGGCGCGCCCGTCACCGGCCCCGAGCACGGTGCCGAGGCGATGCGCCAGATCCAGGAGTTCGCCGCCGCACACGCCGACCGGCCCGAACTGGCCGATGTGCTCGCGGCATTCGCCGCGATGCAGGACATTTCCAGCGATGAACAGACCCTCGCCGTGGCACGCGGGGTGCTGCCGTCCTATATCGCCGACTACTGGGGCGACGAGCGGCGGTGGGTTCCTGTGCGGGAAGCGCTTCGGGCGACCCACATTTCGGGCCTGGACGCGGATCTGTCCCCGGACCTCGTCGACGACCGCGACGATTTGCCGAACGCGACCGTACCGGCGTTGGTCATCGTGGGCCGCCTCGATGTCATCTGCGGACCGCGCTGGGCACGGGAACTGCACGAATTGATCCCCGATTCGCGACTGCTGGTCCTGGAACACAGCGGGCATCTGGGGCATCTGGAGGAACCCGAACGCTTCGCCGCCGCGGTCCGGGAGTTCGTCACCGGGCGCGAGGGGTGATCGGCATGCTTCGCCGTCGCATGGATCGAGGGATCGAAAAATTCAGAGTTGCAACAGTTTTCACGGGGCCTGCGGCACTGTGGATATGGGCCGAGGCTGCGCTGCTGCACGGGCGGGGGCCTGACGTGTGGGATCTCGTGAGCTAGCGTTCCCTATCAACGTGCCCCACCGGTCCCAGGCGGTGGGGCACATTCGTGCCGCAACAAACGTGCCCACCGGCCAGGGAATCCGCCGCCGGTGGGCACGCCCGTGCCGCTACGACTGTGCGCGGCTCATCCGTGGATGCCGCTGGTCGCGATAGGTACCTGCGGGACGGCGACACGATCGGCGGTCCCACTGTGCCGTCCCCAGGGCGCGGTGTCGAGGTCCTGGCCGTATGCCCGGTCGGCGATGACCGCGCCCGCGATGCGCGCCTGGTATTTCCCCTGATGGGTGAGCAGCGCCCGATGGTTGACGTCGCCGACGGCGTAGAGCCAGTCACCGTCGACGGCGGTCGTGAAAGTGTCGTCCGTGGTGATCCACTCGCCCGGAGTAAGTCCAACGGTGTCGAGTCCGATGTCGTCGGTGCGGGGCGCGCGTCCGGTCGCGAACAGCAGTTCGTCGGCGACGACCCGGGATCCATCGTCGAGGGTGATGTGGACGCTGTCATCGGGCGCGCCCGCTCGTTCGGTGGCGGAAATGCCGGTGCCGAAGCGGAAGTCGACGCCCGCCGTCCGCAGCCGGTCGGCGACCGGTCCGCGGCGAAGGGTTCGATGTGGGAGAGCAGCCGCGGTACGCGAGCGATGAGAGTGACCTCGGAGCCGAGTGCCCGCCAAACCGTGGCCATCTCGACGGCAACGACCCTGGCGCCCAGAATGGCGAGCCGTCGCGGCACCTCCGGGGCGCTGGTGGCTTCGCGAACATTCGCCGCCGACCACGACGTCGTAGGTCTGAGTGTCTACCGTTGTGTTCTCCTGTGGCGGTCGGCTTTTCGGGTCAACGGGCGACCGCAGCGGCCTGTTCGACGACCTCGGTGACCACGTCGGGGTGGGAGACGGCCACGGAATGCGATGCGGCAACTTCGGTGACGTGCGCATGCGCGCGGTCGGCCATGAATCGCTGTGCTTCGACGGGGATGTTCAGGTCCTGGGTGGTGATGACATCCCAGCTGGGTTTCTCGTTCCAGGCGGCTGCTGTGGCCTTTTCTTCGAGCGCGGCCTGCGCGATGGGCCGCTGACCGGCTGCCATGAGGGCCGCGCGGTCGGCCGGGACGTCGGCGGCGAACTGGTCGCGGAACTTGTCCTGCTGGATGTACAGGTCGGTACCGGTCGTGCCGTCGAAGTTGGTGTACGGCACCGGATTCAGGGTGCCGGGCAGGGTGGAGCCGGGGTAGCGGTTGGTCAGTTCGAGTGCGGTCTCGCCTGGTGCGGGCAGGAATGCGGCCACATACACGAGTGCCTTGACCTTGTCGTTTCCGGCACCTGCCGCGCTGATGACGGATCCGCCGTAGGAATGCCCGACGAGCACGACGGGACCGTCGACACGGCCGATGAGGCTGCGCAGCGTGGTGGCATCGCCGGTGGGTCCGCGCAGTGGGTTGGCGGCGGCGACCACGGGAAAGCCGTCCTTGCGCAGTCTTTCGATCACATCGTTCCAGCTGGATCCGTCGGCGAAGGCGCCGTGTTCCAGGATGATGGTCGGTTTCGGCGCGTCCTCGGTTGGACCGGCATGGGTGGTGCTCGCGGTGCA
Source organism: Nocardia sp. NPDC102475 (assembly GCF_055584605.1). Lineage (NCBI taxonomy): Bacteria > Bacillati > Actinomycetota > Actinomycetes > Mycobacteriales > Nocardiaceae > Nocardia > Nocardia sp. NPDC102475. The sequence continues at coordinate 44,438 of NZ_JBVJLS010000005.1, forward strand.
CGCGACGGCGAGACCGCCACCGGCAATACCGGCGGCAAGTGCGGTCACGGACCGGGCTACGCGCCGCCGCATACGGTCACGGCTGTTGTCGACCATGGAATTTCGTCCTCCGAGCAAGTGGATGCGAGATGTGCAACCCCACTGTCGGCCGCCGGGTACCAGCAACACATCCGTCACCTGACGCTGCTCGCGACGTAGTCCGCGACCGGACTGGTGACCTATGTGGAGATCAGCGTTGGCTGCCTCCGGCTTCTCGCCAGGTGGACCAGTTGATTGTTCGAGTCGGGTTACCGACGTCGCGGGCGATATCCGGCACTCGGCCGGACGTCCCGCCCGGAGCTGTGATCGAGGCTCATAGGCTCGAGGCCGACGAGTTCGCGGCGGCCTGAAGCAGTTCCAGCACCATCCGTGGTGCGTCGTCGTGTTCCAGTTCGGTCAGGATCTCCGAAATGGGTGGTGCGGCATCGGCAACGGTTCGCACGAGGCCTTGTTCAGCGCACAGCACCAACGCGGGTAGCGCGGCCTCCTCTGCGTTCCGGCGGCGTCCGGCGGCCCACAGGCAGGCCGCCCGCAACAGTTGCGCTTGGACGAATGCTCTCGGGCGATGCTGAGTTTCGATCTCGCGCGCCATCTGGTCGGCGCGGTCGCAGGCTTGATCAGCCAAGTGGTCGGCAAGCAGGAGCCGGATCGCGGAGTCTTGTTCCAGTTCGGCGATGCCGGCGTGAATCGTCGTGTCCTGCTTGCGGTATGGTGGCAGCCGCCGGAGTGCGTCGCGGGTCTCGGGCGGAATCGGCAGACCTAGGCGGATGCGTTCGTTGACCATGCGAGCGGCCAAGCGCGGCAGTGACTCGTTCTCCGCGATTGCCGCACCCTCGGTCAGGCGTTGTTCGGCGGCGGCCAGGTCGCCGCGTATTGCTTTGATGCGGGCGCCGGTGCCGAAGCTGGCGAGCAGGAACCAGACCGCGCCACCGTGGCGGCCGAGATCAGCGCTCGAATCGAGTAGTTGCTCGGCTTCGTCGAGGCGGTTCTGCTCGTAGCGTATGGAGCCGAGCAGGGCGCCGGACATCCGTGAACCGTAGGTTTGCGAGCGGCCGCGACGCGTGCGGGTCATGGCGGCGTCGAAATGCTCTTCGGCGGCGTCGATGTCGAGTTGTTCGAGCGCTGCGAGACCGGCGACGCACCTGCCGTACATCACCCCGAACGGACCTTTGCTGCGACGGTGATATGGGGCTGCCCATTGCTGCCAGCGGCGGGCCTCGGTGAAGTCGAAACGGTTGAGTGCATCGATGGACGCGAGATTCGCCGCGTTCGTGGCGGTGAACGGGGTGTCGGCGTCCTCGAGATGCCGGGCCAGTAGGTCTGGCAGACCATCGAATCGGTCGGTGACGAACTGTGCTGCGCCCGCGATCGTTTCCGCCTCGATCCGCAGTTTGGTCGCCTCGGTGCCGGTTGCCGCACCGGCGTGCAGTGCGGCGTCTACTTGCTCCAGCGCCAGCCGAACCTGTTCCGAGCGCTGTAGTCCGACATTGGCCCAGGCTCGGCAGATCTGCAGCCTCGGTCGCGACTCTGCCAGGCGTTGTGGCAGTTTCGTGAGCAAACCGAGGAACGTTGCCATGCGAGAGCCTTCGATGAGGTCCATGGCCCGTCGTTCGACCAGATCCGCGCCGTAGTCCGGATCGTCGGCGGCCAGTGCGTGATCGACTGCGGCGGTGACGATCTCGTGTTCATCGCACCACTCGGCCGCACGGCGGTGCAGTTGTGTCAGGCGTGCGGGATCACGTCGGACCAGTCGACGCCGCAGGTAGTCGGCGAACAGATGGTGGTATTGGAACCACTGGTCCTCTTCGTCGAGGTGGCGTAGGAACAGATTTCGGTCGGCTATCTCTTCGAGTAGTTCCTGGCTGTCGGATCGGTCCGTCAGCCGGGCCGCGAGATCGGCGCACACTCGCTCCGTGGTCGCGGTGGCCAGCAGGAATTCCAGCAGCGTCGGCTCGAGTGAGTCGAGCACGTTCTCGGCGAGGTAGTCGGCAAGTGCCCGGTGGCGGCCGGTCAGCTTGTCGATGAACGCGGCGGGATGATCGTGGCCGCGCAACGACAGCGAAGCCAATTGCAGTGCGGCAGGCCAGCCTTCGGTCGTTTCCTGCAGGCGGTTCACATCGTCGATGGACAACGACAGCCCACCGGAGTCGACCAGGAAAGCACCCGTTTCGTGAGAATCGAAACGCAGCTGCGCGACGTCGATTTCGACCAGTTCGTCGCGCACCAGCATGCGACTCAGCGGCAGACACGCCCGCGTCCGGCTGGCGATGACCAGCCGCAGGTGATGGCAACCGTGCTCGAGCAGGTAATCCAGTGCGGCACAAGTGGTTTCGCCGTGCACCCGGTGCCAGTCATCGATCACCAGCACCATCGCCTGTCCACCCGAGTGGATTTCGTCGATCAGCGCGGACAGCACGTATCTTGCAGAGTCGGAAGATCGTTCATCCAGTAGTGTGCCGAGTTCACGCGCCAGCTCCGGAGCGACGCGGCGGATTGCCTCGACCAGATGGGAGAGGAACCAGGCGATATTGTCGTCGTCAGGGTCGGCTGTCAGCCATGCCACCGGGATGTCCTCAGCTGCCAGCGCTGTGGCCCATTGCAAAGCCAGGGTGGTCTTGCCGAATCCGGCCGGTCCGTGGATGAGCGTCAGGCGCCGGTCGCCGCCGCCACGCAATAGCGCAAGCAGCCGGGTGCGCGCGATCATCGTATGGGGTGCGGCAGGCGGCCGGAATTTCATTGCCGTGCTGGGCGGCGGAGGCGGTGTCGCCACGTCCGGGGTATGCAAGGCCACGGGAACCGCGGTGGCCGAACCGGATTCGACGGCTGCTGGCGGCAACGCGAGAGCGTCCACCGCCTGGCCGGTCTCATGTTGGACCCGTCGCAGCATTTCCCCGAACTCGATCGCCGACCTCGGCCGGTCGGCCGGCTTCGCCGCCATGGCCGCCTCGATGGCCGCGCACATCGCCGTGGGGATGTGCTGATCGCGCAGTGAGGGTGCGACAGCGGTGGCGATCCGGGCAAGTTGCACTTCCAGTAGTTCACCGGTGCGGCGTGCGAATGCGGCTCGCCCGGCCAGCAGGCAGTGCAAGGTAGCGCCTAGCCCGTAGATATCCGAGATCGCGTTGGGCGTCGCGCCGCCGAGCACCTCGGGTGCGGTGAATGCGGGCGTGCCCTGAACGGTGCGCAGGGATGAGGTGGTGCCGTCGCCGAATTGTGCGATGCCGAAGTCGGCGAGCTGGGGTTCGCCGTAATCGGTGAGCAGAATATTGCCGGGCTTCACGTCGCGATGCACAATGCCGATCGCATGGGCGGCGGCCAGCGCTGCAGCCATCTTGACGCCGATCGAAAGCACTTCTGGCCAGCGCAGCGGTCCCGAATCCCGCAGCACGGTCTCCAGCGAGCCGCAGGCGTAGAACGGCATGACGATATAGGGGCGACCGGTGGCGGTGATGTCTACCTGCAACACCTGGAGGATGTCGGGGTGTCCGAACAGCCGCCCTAATGCGCGCTGTTCCCGGAGGAATTGCTCGCGCTCGTCGCCGCTGACCTCGGACCTGAGCAATTTGACCGCCACGTGGCGTTCGAGTGCGTATTCGTAGCAGCGATACACGACGCCGAAGCCGCCATGGCCGATTTCGGTCGCGTCGCCGAATCCGGCCGCCGCTAGTTCCGCCGCGATTCCGCTGGGAAGGTCTCGCTGTGTCGCGGCCTCGTCGAGCTCGTCCATCGAATATTCGCCGGCACCTCCGAGTCAGAGCATCCACCCCGACCTGTGCATCAACGATAGCGCCGTTGCGGACGGGCGGTAACCAGGCGTTCTCCAAGGTCGACATCGACGGTGTCAGTCGACAGCGCTGCGGTGAGAAGTGATGACCTGGACGATGAGATCGACTGTGTATTCGAACTCGCGTTCGCGGTCGAAGCGCGCCAGGTGGGGTGCGGCAAGGGTGACTTGTGGCAGCTCGGATGCTTCGAGCGCGTGTTCGCGTTCGGCGATTCCGTCGGCGTCGATGGTGCCGAATGTCGGTCCGGCCGAGACTTCGCGGAGCAGAGTTCCGACCAGGGTGGCCAGGACGGTGCGAAGTAGGTGGACTGCTTCTTCGGGGGTTCGCCCGGTTCGGCGGAGCACGGTGAGGACGGCTTCGATCGGGGCGAGTCCGGCGAGTGATGAGAGCTGACGCGTCAGGACCAGGGTTGCCGCTTCCGGGTGCGCGAGGGTGACGCGGCGGAATTCGTATGCCAGCGCACGCAGGTCGGCTTCGACCGAGTCCGTCGACTCGGGCATCCGGAGTTGCTCGAGGATGTATTCGGCGACGGTGTCGAGCAGGTCGTCTTTGCCGTCGACGTGGTGATAGAGGCTTTTGGCGTCCACGCCGAGCGTGCGGCTGACGGATCGCATGCTCACCGCGCCGATGCCCTCGGCATCGATCACCGCGAGCGCGGCGTCTCGTATCGCCGCGCGCGACAACTGCGCCTGCGCTTTCGGTGGCCGTCCGCGGCGAGGCGGCTGGGTCGATGCTGCGTCGGTCGTGGCCTGCATGCCCCCCACCCTTGCATATTTCCACGCCGTGGGTTTAATCTACCAATTATTCCCACGCCGTGGGATTAATGACTCGAGGTGGATATGCAACTGCCATGGCGACAAGGTGACGCGTTGGACCTGGCGAGCATCGGTTCGCGTGTCGAGTGCCTGGCCGACCTGTCGAAGATCGACGGTGGGCCGGGTGCGCGGCTGACCGCTGCGCGGAGTCAGGCCGAAGTCTTCCGTGATGAGTTCGCGAGCACTGGTGTGCCCGACAGTGTGGTGACGTGCGACCTCGTCACGCTGCCCTACCCGACGCGGTTCGGCCTGTTCCGCGCATCCCGTGCGCTGGCTCCTTTCCTCGCGATCACGAACCGGATGCTGGTGATCCGCTGGCGCGAGAGCGACGGGACGCCGCGGGTGCTGCTGTTCGAGCCGAGTGACGTCGAACTCGGCCGCTACACACCGTATTTCGACAAGCTCGCCCGCCGCACCCCGGATATCGTGGCGCGGCGGATGGTGATCGAGCACGGCACCGTCACCGACCACCTGTCGAGGCTCGGCATCGACCCGGCCGAGGTCGACTACCTGATGTTCGACCACCTGCACACCCAGGACCTGCGCCGCTGGATCGGCACGACGGCGCATCAGACCGACCTCGGGACGCAGCCGAAACCGGTGTTTCCCAACGCCAAGGTGATCGTGCAGCGGGACGAACTGGCCGCGATGGCAGACCTGCACCCGCTGCAAAAGCCCTGGTACCAGCCCGACACATACCGCCATGTTGCACCGGATGCTTTCCTGCCCATAGACGGCTCGGTGATTCTCGGCCCGGGCGTCGCGGTGGTGAAGACGCCGGGCCATGTCTTCGGTAACCAGAGCCTGGTGCTGAATACCTCGACCGGCATCTGGGTGAGCAGCGAGAACGTCATCGCCGCCGAATGCCTCACACCGGAGCACTCACGACTGCCCGGGGTGGCGCGCTGGGCGGGGGAGTGGGGGCAGGAGATCGTGCTCAATGCCAACACCATCGAAACCACGGCCGATCAATACAACTCGGTCGTGTTCGAGAAGACACTGGCCGATCGCAGCCAGCGCGACTCGCGTTTCCTCCAGTTCTTCCCATCCAGCGAATTGACCGGCGCATGGACGAACCCTGGAACAGCGCCGACATTCACCCACGGCCGCATCACACATCACTGATACCGCAGGAGTTTTCATGACCGACCGCTTTGCCGTGCCACCTGTCGAGGTGCTGCGCGCCCGCGAGAAACTCGTCCTCGATCACTTCCACGACGAGGTGCGTCAGGACTGGGACGACGTGCTGGCCACGTTCCCGCATCCGCATTACGAGATCATTCCCACGCTCACCGTCCATGACGGTGACTCCGAGGTTCGCGGCTACTACCACGACACCCGCGTCGCGTTTCCCGATCAGGACCACGAGATCATCGCGCTGCGGCACAGCGCCGACGCGGTCATTGTCGAATTCTGGCTACTCGGAACACATTTGGGGCCGCTCGGTGGCATTCCGCCCACCGGTTCCCGGCATCGCACCCGGATGACGGCGTACTTCGTATTCGACGACAACGAGAACCTGATCGTCGAGCGGATCTACTTCGACACGCTGTCCATGCTCAAACAGCTCGTCAGCGGCGTGAACCTGCGCGACCCACGCAAGTGGCCGCTGGTCTTTCGCGCACTGCGCGGATTGCTCGCCATGTCGAGCAATCCGAATCGGCTGCTCGTCGACACCGCACCAGCCGACCTCTCGGCCTGACCCCGCCGCGATGGAAGAGATGAAAGCGGCACTCGGATGAAAGTCCATCACCTCAACTGCGGCACGATGCGACCACCCGCCACGCCCGACGGATTGGTCTGCCACGTCCTGCTCGTCGAGACCGATAATGGTCTGGTCCTGATCGATTCGGGCCTGGGCCTACGCGATGCCGAAGCGCCTGGCGAGCGCTTCGGCCCCGGCCGCTTCTACGTCCGGCCCGTCTTCGATCCGAACGAAGCCGCGATCAACCAGATCCGGCAGCTCGGATATGACCCGGCCGATGTCCGGCACATCATCCTCACCCACTTCGATGCCGACCACACCGGTGGACTCGCCGACTTCCCTTGGGCTCGAGTGCATCTCACGGGTGCCGAAGCGTTCGCCGCACAGCATCCACGCACGTTGATCGAACGGGAGCGTTACCGCCCGGCGCAGCGCGCCCACCGCCCGGTGCTCGTCGAACACGAACCGGCGGCAGGCGAGGCGTGGCGCGGGTTTCCGGGAGCCGAGGAACTCACCGATATCGCGGCCGGGATCGTGCTGATCAACTTGCCCGGCCACAGCCGTGGTCATGCCGCCGTCGCAGTCGATGCCGGTGACCGGTGGATCCTGCACGTCGGGGATTCGTTCTATCACCACGGCCAGCTCGACGGCACCGGTACCGCACCCAAAGCGATCACCGCGATGGAACGCGTCATTGCCCACGATTGGAAGCTGGTCCGGGCCAATCACCAACGGCTGGCTCAGTTGTGGGCGGCGGCCGAGCAGGACGTTCTTCTCGTCAACGCACACGACCCGCATCTGCTCGACCGTGCCACCGGGCGTGCGTGACACGGCTTGCTCGGCGCTGGGTGGAGATCAACTATCGGGCTGTTCGATGAACTCCGGGTACACCGTGAAATGGCGGACCGTACCTGATATCTCGGGAAGTTCGAGAGGTGTTGTCCACGTTTGGAAGTCGTCGTAGCAGTCGCTGTAGAAGTATTGGTGGTCGGTGTAGGCGTCGAAGTAGATGCGCCAGCCGCCGTTGGGCAGTGCGATGACGCACTGTCCTTCGACGGGGGCGCCCCAACCGGCCCAATCGTCGGTCGCCACAAAGGTGTACGGGCCGAGCAGGCGGTCGGCGACGGCGAGTTCGATGTATTTGGTGGATTCGTTCTTGGTGAACGCGTAGTAGCGCCGGTCGACGCGGACCACGGTGGTGTCGATATAGCCGTAGGAGGTGTTGTCGGGCTGGGCCAGTCCGATCATCGGCCTCGGCACGCTCCATGAGCGCAGTTTCGCGTCGGCGGTGATCAGGTGCGGTGTGAACCGATAGCCGTCGGAGAGCGACACGATGACATTGATGCTTCGGTCCGTGTCGATGAACCACTCCGGCGCCCAGGTCGACGTCACGCCCGGCAGCGGCACCGTGATGTCGTAGAGATGACTCCAGTTGAGCCGGTCCGCGCTGTAGGCGAAACCGATCGTTCGCCCTTCCCAGCCGGTGGTGTAGGTGAGGTAGTAGTAGCCATCGATATTGCGAAACACGCTGGGATCGCGCAGCAGGCCCGTCGGCGGACGGTAGGCGGGCCCGCGCAGCTGCCGAAAGGTGATCGCATCGTCGGATTCGTAGACGTACAGATCGGTTTCGCTGTCATCGGTGAATGCGGTCATGGTGTACCGCGGCACCGGATGCGATTGCTGCGCGGCCGCCGCGTGCCCGGCGGCGGGCAGCGCTGCGGCCAACCCCAGCAACGATCTTCGGCTGAGCAGCATGCGCTGATTGTGCCGTGAAGTCGTCCGAATATTTGTCGACACGCCGAGTGGTGTCGGTGGGCCTAAAGGCAAGGCCCGTCCGGCCTTTCGAGATCAATCCTTGCGCATCCAGGCGAGCATGATGCGCGCCTCGCGGAGTCGCCAGCCTGCCGACGTCCGCACCGCGGTGCCGGCCAGTCGCAGGCCGCCGGTTTGGTGGGGCGGTTGGCCTTCGCGGTAATAGTACACGAGCGAGTTCGCCGAGGCCGCCGCCTGGTCGCCGTCGACCTTCACCAGCAGATCAGTGGTCGTGTGCTGAGTGAGTTCACCCTCGACCTGAGACTGCCGCATGAAGTCGGCGACCTTGTCGATGCCGCGGACTTGGATTCGCGGCGAGTGGACCTCCACATCCTCGGTGAAGACGGTGTCGACATCCTCGTACCGCACCTCGTCGAGCAGGCGTGCGAAGCGAGTGAACAGGTCGGCGATTTCGATACGGTCGGCGATCAGAGTATTCGTGGACATGACTTCCTCTTTCATTGGTAGTGCCAACATTGGCGTCGCCAACTATACAAGTTTCCATTGGTTGCGCCAACGAAATGGGGGTCGGCTCGATTGGAGTGACGCACTTCACGTCATGTCCGTGTCACGTTTCGGCGGTTTGCGGTGTCTCGAGGGCATGACTGAACACGACACACTCCACAAGGTCGTCGTCATCGGCGGCGGCTACGCCGGGACACTCGCGGCCAACCATCTGCGGATGCGCACCGATGTCGATATCACGCTGGTCAATCCACGCTCGGAGTTCGTCGACCGAGTCCGGCTGCACCAGTTCGTAGCCGGGACCGGTGAGACGACGATCGACTATGGCACGCTGCTCGGCGAGGGCATCCGGTTGGTTGTCGACAGCGCCACGCGGATCGACACCGCTGCCCGGGTGGTGCGGCTGGCGTCGGGGCGCGTGCTGGACTATGACCATGTCATCTACGCGGTCGGCAGCACTGCGGCGATACCGTCGGTGCCCGGCGCGGCCGAGTTCGCTTTCCCCATCGCTGAATTCGAGTCCGCGCAGCGGGTGCGTGCCAGGCTGGACGAATTGCCGCTCGATGCTCCGGTCACCGTGGTCGGCGGCGGACCGACCGGCATCGAGACGGCCGCCGAACTGGCCGAACAGGGACGCACGGTCACGCTGGTGTGTGGCGGAACCCTGATGCCGTCGCTGAGTGCGCCGGGTCGCCATTACGTCGCCAAGTGGCTGTCGCGGCACGGTGTCGCCGTGCTCGGGGCCGATGTGGTGACCGAGGTCGGCCCGGATGCGGTCGTCTTCGCCGACGGTGCGGTGCATCCGAGCGAACTCACCATCTGGACAACGGGTTTCGGCGTGCCGGAGTTGGCGGCCGAGAGCGGGCTGCAGACCGACGCGCTGGGCAGGCTGCTCACCGACGAGACGCTGACCAGCATCGACGACGACCGCATTGTGGCGACCGGCGACGCCGCCGCACCGTCGGGCCGGCCACTGCGGATGAGCTGCCAGGGCGCGGGGCCGCTCGGGGCGCATGCCGCCGATACCGTGCTGAGTCACATCGCGGGGACCGAACCCGCGATGCTCGACCTGGCCCTCACGGGGGCGTGCGTCAGCCTCGGCCGTCGCGTCGGCATCCGACAGCTCGCCCGCAAAGACGACATCGCGGTGAACCTATACATCGGCGGCCGCCTGGGCGCGAGAATCAAGGAGATGACCTGCAAGGTCGCGGTGTGGAAGATGCGTCGTGAGGCCCGCAAGCCGGGTTCGCTGATCTGGCCCAAGGGCGGTCCGCGTCCTGAGCAGTCGGCTCCCGCTGCGCCAATGGCTACATCCTGATGATGGCCGACGAGCATGCCGAGCGGTTCACCGTGCTGCGGCCGCTGTTGTTCACGATCGTCTACGAAATCCTCGGTTCGGCAACCGAATCCGACGACGTGCTGCAGGACAGCTATCTGCGGTGGGCCGAGGTGAACCTCGCGACGGTGCGCGATACCAAGTCGTATCTGGCACGGCTGGTGACCCGTCAGGCGCTCAACGCCGTGCGGGCCGGCGCGCGCCGCCGCGAGGACTACATCGGACCGTGGCTGCCCGAGCCGCTGCTGCTCGACGAGCACGACGCGTCGGCCGACGTGGTGCTCGCCGAGTCGGTGTCGATGGCGATGCTCGTGCTGCTCGAAACACTCACTCCGATGAGCGTGCGGTGTTCGTGTTGCGCGAGGTGTTCGGCTTCGACTACGACGACATCGCCGCAGCGGTAGGCAAATCCGTGATGACGGTGCGCCAGGTGGCGCACCGCGCCCGCTCGCACGTGCAGGCGCGTCGCAAACGCTTCGAACCCGTCGACGCGGCGCAGATCGCGCAGATCACGCAGCAGTTCATGACAGCTGCGGCCACCGGTGACACGCAGGCGCTGCTCTCGATGCTCGCACCGGACGCCACCTGGACCGCCGACAGCGGCGGCAAGGCCGTCGCGGCGCGCCGGCCGGTGGTGGGCGCGGAAAAGGTGGCCGCGCGCCTTATGGACCTGTTCCATCGGGCGAGGAAGAGGCCGAACCTGCGGATCGAGATGGTCAACTGCAACAACACGCCCGCGATGGCCGTCCACAGCGACGATCACCTGGAAGGGGTCTTCCTGATGGAGATCATCGACGGCAAGATCACCAACTTCTATGCCATCCGCAATCCGGACAAACTCGCCATGGTGGTTCCGCGTCAGATCAGCCGGTAGCCGACAACCGTTCATACCAATCCCAGGAGAAGCCACATGTCAACAACTCGAAGCAACAAAGCGACGTTCAGCCGTATTCATGACGCCGTCAACAGCGGCGATTTGGAGGTCATCGCGAAGACGATCGACGAGGTCGTCGAGCCGGAAATGCTGTTCCACGCGCCGGTGCCGATGGAAATGTCGGGGGCGCAGGCACTCGAACAGGTGTGGGCGGTGCTCCTTCGCGCGTTCCCCGACATTCATGTCGCGGTCGAGGATGTGATCGCCGAGGGTGACAAGGTCGTCTTCCGGAACACGGTTACCGGAACGCACCAGGGCGAGTACCGGGGCCTGCCGCCAACCGGTAAATCCGTGCGCTACAACGAGATCTTCATCGTCCGCTTCACCGACAGCCGAATCGCTGAGATCTGGGGAGTCGTAGACGTTTTCGCGCAGATGCAACAACTCGGCGTTATCCCGACCTAGTCTCGTGCGGTCCGGCCCTGCGCCGCATCGCGAGGACCGCGGCTCCGTGAATATTCCCGCAGTACAACCGGATTCGTTCCCACGGCCCATCGGGGTCCGCGCATCGACCAGACGAGCAGTGCGCGGGAGTCCACGGGCTGCGGCGCGGTCTGCAACACGCCGCATGTACAGCCGCTGCCACGGCCGAGTGCACCGGTACGCCCGCCGGCATCTCGCTCAGCGGTGAATGACTTTCACGAATTGCCTCCGAAACCTCAACCGTGGCCCGATGGTAGTTGGCGGAGCACGCGGATGGGATTCCCTCGCCTCGAGGGCTCGCCGAGTCGGCCATCACGACGATCGACTATGGCCGTATTCATGTGGCACCCGGGAACGTGTCGTCCAGCGAGCAATGTTTCGCGTCGAAATGCTGCTCACCGATATCACGGTCGCTTGATCGGTCCGGATGAGTGGTGAAATAGGCAGGCGAACAGCGAGCGCTGCAGAACATCGTCTGCTTGTGCGTCGACATATCGCACTGCAATGTTGGATATAGTGGCAACTACCATCAGCATGCCGAAGAAATGCTCATACATGAAGGGCTGACTCATGGCGAAGAAAGTGACCGTGACCATGGTCGACGATTTGGATGGCACGTCGAAAGCCGATGAGACCGTTGAGTTCTCCCTCGACGGAGTTACCTATCAGATCGATCTTTCGAAAAAGAATGCCGGAAAGCTCCGTGCGGTACTGGAGCCTTGGACGGGGAACGCGCGCAAGCTCGGGCGGCTGAAGTCCAGGTCCAAGACCAAAACCGGAGGCATCGGTAAGGACATTCGGTCGACGGTGGACCGGGAACAGTCGCTCGCCGTCCGAGAATGGGCCCGCAAAAATGGGCACCAGGTATCGGCGCGCGGCCGGATCTCCGCTGACATCGTCGCCGCTTACAACGCCGCCAGGAAGTAATCCGTCCGCCACGGCCGGCTATTCGCGGGAATAGGAGATTTATTCCTCGCTGAGCGCCGATTTCATCGGTTGGTGTCAGTGGTGATGTGCTCGAAAAGACCCGCCTGGATACGAGTGCGCACCCCCTTGGCCCACATGTGCGCGAGCCGAGCCCGCACAAGATCACGAACTTCGCTGTCACCGCAGGCGGCGAACCGCGCCGGTTACGACGTGGCGTTGCTCGATCCGTCGCCGGCGATGCTGGACAAGGCTGGACAACGACTCCACGGTGGAGTAGCTCAGCGAATTCGTGTGGAGCCGGGACGTGGAGCCACTGCGCTGGTATGGGGTGTGGCTGTTCGTCGACTTGCTCGAGTTCAGCGGAGCTGAGTTGGGTCCCAGCGATTCGAAGCAGGTAGCGGCCACGGCCGCAGTCGAACTCGAAGCCAGTCGGCGAGATCCATACGCCAACTCAGTCGCATCTTTCATCTCGTGGGGCGCATGGGAACGAGCTGACCGGCCAACGGCAGGCAAGTCCCGAGGCCCCGTCTGCGGGGCAATCCGTAAGGGGCACTTCGTGATTCGGGTGCACCGGCTACGCCGGAACCTACGCCTCGGGATTCCCGGCCGAGTCGATACTGTGTCGCGTTAGCCTGCGATGGTTTGTGGGGCAAGGGATTCGGGATAGATCTGCTCGACGCGGTCGCGTTTGGTGTACATGTCCCAGTAGTGCTCGGCGAGGTCGTCGGGGTCGACGACGGGGAAGGCTGCAGGCGAGTCCGAATCGGCCTCCACCGCGTCGGCCGCTTCACTGCGGGCGATCATCGCTCCGATGGAGAGGGTGCCGGCATAGATGCCGGTGTCGGCGAGCTCACCGTTGAGGGAGTACAGGTAGTTGCGGGCGGCGGACATCACCGGGCCGACACCGCTGAGGTGGGGCATCGGCTGCGCCGCCGAATAGCCGTGGGTCAGCAGGAAGGCTCCGTCGCCGCGCTCGGTCCATTCCGGCAGCACGGCGCGGACCACCTCCACCGGGGTGAGCAGCAGCAGCGGGATCAGCCCTTGCAGGGTGGTCGCGTCGAGTCGGGTGGCCGGGGTGAAGCCCTGCTCACCGCCGATCGGCCCGTATTCGATGACGTCGATCGACGCGGAAGCCTTCGCGCCCGAAGCGGTGGGCGACGGAGACGCCGAGGCCGGTACCGGCTCCGAAGATGGCAATCACTTTGGACATAGAGCTACTCCTTTGAATGGGCTAGGTGCGTGGATGGGCCAGGCGTGGGTGAGTGGTCAGGCGCTGGTCACCGTGCTCGAACTGCTCGACCGCCCGATTCAGGCGATGGTTGCCCAGACCGCGCCAGGGGCAGGTGACCTCGGCCCAGATCTCTATCCTCATGTCGCGACTCCAATTCCTACTGTTTGTGTGTAACGCCATAATGGGCCTGTATTGAAGGCTGTACAAAAGGCACATCGATGTCTGTGCCGGAGAGGAATGTGCGCCATGGAGGTCACCGCCCGATCGAGCGTTGCCGCGGGCCGCGGGCCGTGCGCCGGCATCCCCGCCGAGCAGATGGAGTTCATTCGGCAGGTACTGGACCGTGTCGGGGACAAGTGGAGCATGCTGGTGATCGCCGTCCTGGACGCCGGGCCCCGGCGCTACACCGACCTACAGCACGACGTTCCCGGCATATCCCAACGCATGCTCACCCTCACACTGCGTCAGCTGCAGCAGGACGGACTCGTGACCAGAACCGCCTATGCCGAGGTGCCGCCGCGCGTGGAATACGCCCTCACCCCACTCAGCCGCAGTCTGCTCGAGATCGTCACGTCCCTGATCACCTGGGCCTCCGAGCATCACGACGAAATCCGGGACAACCGGGCCCGCGCCACCGCAGCCGCGTCCTGACAGGCAGGGCGGACGATGCGCTGCCGTCCGCTACGACGTCACGCTCTTCACGCCCGGGGTATCAGGGGTTGCGCAGCGTTCGATCGGGGGCGGGGCTGCCGAGGTGGATGGTGGCCCAGGTGGCGAGCAGGGGCATGGCATCGGCCGAGGGGCTGGCCGGTTCTGGACTGTAGATGGTCAAGACCAGACCGGGATCGGCTGGTAGCGGCATCGTTTCGTAGACCTCGATATCGCCCACCACGGGATGGTCGAAGCGTTTGGTGCCGGTGTGGTGCAGGCACACATTGTGTTCGGCCCAGCGGAATTCTTCGCTGCGCGTGGACATTTCGCCGATCGCGATGCAGTTGGTCGGGGTACAGCGGGCTGTAGAAGGCGTAGGCCGGACATAGCACGGTTCCCAGGACGAGGACGATGCTGTAGACGCGCACCGCGCGGCGTTCGTGCGACGGCAGGCGGAGGCTGGGATCTTTTGTCGTATCGGTTCGGCGAAAGATGGTATGTCGCAGCCGGTTTCCGAGATAGCGCGCATATGCGATGCCGTCGCCGTACAGGGTCGCGGCATGCGGTGAGGTCCTGCAGCACGAAATAGATGTCTGTGCGCATGAACACCATGAACTGAAACGGCAAGGGCAGCAATGCGATCACGACGACCGCGGCGAGAATGCGGCGCGGCGTCGGGGCCTGGGCGGTCGCAGCGGCGCAGAGCACGGCGACGGCCGCGACCGAGAAGTTTGTCGACATACGAAATATGTCAGTAGGCTGCCCGAAACGGGCGGGCCGTGGGAGCCGCCGACCACCTCATCGAGTCATCTGGTGCCGTGCTCTGCGAGCCGATACCGGCACCGATCTGCGCCCGCGGTGGAACCATCCTGGTGCCCGCATCCGGCATCGTGGCCCGGCACTCGGACGATCCGGCCCTCGTGGGTTTGAAAGTCGCAAAGCGGGCCAACTCGGACATATCTGGAGCTGTTCCCCGAATACCTAGGAATCGCCATGACCGAAACACCCACCGGGTCGTATATCGAAACGTCGCCCACGGAGACACGGTCGGTTGCCGAGCTCGTCAACGATGCGACCGAGCAAATGGCCCGCCTGATCCGGGACGAGATCAAGCTCGCGGAACTCGAAGTACAGAGCAAAGGCAAACGTCTGGGGCGCGGCGCGGTTGTGACCGGTGCCGGGGCGCTCACGGCATGCTACGGCGCCGCCGCCGTCATCGCGGCGGTGATCATCGCCCTCGCGGGTCCACTGTCGGGCTGGGCCGCCGCGCTGATCGTCGGGGCGGTACTGCTCCTCGTCGGCGCCGCCTTGGCCGCCATCGGCAGGAAGGACCTGCAGAAGGCGGTGCCGCTGCTTCCGCAGGAGGCGATCACCGGAATACAGCAAGACATCCATGCGATCAAGATCGGAGGATAGTGATGAGTGACGAGAGCACCCCTTCAGTCGGATCGCCCGAGGCGGAGCTGCTGCGCGCCGATCGCGACCTGGCCAGACAAGAGCTGGGACAGACCATGGCGGAACTGACCGGCAAGCTCGATGTGAAGGGCAGAGCCGAGGCAGAACTGCATCAGACCGTGGACAACGCCCGCGCGAAAGTGCATCATGCGGCGGAAACCGTGCGGGACAAGCGTGAGAGAGCCAGCGCCGCAACGCAAGACCGCGCCGTCCAGTTCGCCGCCGTGACGCGCAGTCGCCCGGTGCCCGTCGCGGCCGCGGTCACCGCCGCGATCGCGGCCTTGGTGACCTGGCTCATCCTGCGTGACCGTCGCAACCTGGGCAAAAGAAGGCTACCGCGCCGCCGTCGTCATCGGCAGTGACCTGCGAACCCGCACCATCTGCTGACCCCTCGCGCTGCCGGAGATGTTGGGCGGCAACATGTTCGGCACCCCGACTGTCCGAGTAGCAGCCCGCAGGGGTTGCTCTCGGACGGTACTATTACCTTTCGATCACAGATGTGGTCGACTGAATCACGTGGCCCGGCACGGGCTTTCAGGCACGTGTCGGCGCGCGACAGCCGATGAAATGTGGGGAAACTATGAGCGCCACCAAGTTCGCCGCCACCGCCCTGCTCGCGATCGGTGCGACCGGCATTACCGCAGGCGCCGTGCAGGCCCAGCCGGTAGCAACCGACACCACCGTGCAGGCGACCGATCACGGCATCAACTTCATCACCGCACCGACAGCAGACCGCCGAGGAGTCAGCACCACCGTCGAGGCCGGACGGTTCACCGTGGCTGCCGATGCTCTTTCGATCACCCTCACCGACGCCGCGGGCAATGCGGTGACCTCGATCCCGCTGGGGCTGCAGACCGCCGCCGGGACCGTCGCCCTGACGCCGGAGATCGCCAACGATGGCCGAACCCTCACCCTCACAGCGCAATCCGACACCACGCGGACCGCGCAGGCAATCGATGAGGCCTCCGACACGATCGCCCGCAAGCAGTACAACGCCGGGATCGGCGCGCTCATCGGCGCCGGGATCGGCGCGGTGATCGGCTTCTTCCTCGGTGGTGTCGGTGCCCTCGTCACCATCCCGATCGGTGCGGGCATCGGCGCCCTGATCGGCTACTCCACCCCCTGATTCCGACTTCGAGTCCCTGTGTGCCGCTACCGAACAGCAGCGGCACACAGGGACTCGCGTCTGTCGGCCCACCCCCGATATTTCCCGCACGCGCCTACGGTGAATTTCACCAATACCGTGAGCCATTCGCCGCCGCGTGCCGTCCGGCACCGAGCGGCAGTTTCGTTTAGTCTTTGACAATTCGTGCGTCTGGTTACAGGTACCGATCGATCTTCGGCTGACGATGGGAATTCCGTGCATTTGTGGAGCTACATCCGAGGACGGGGCGAGGTTCTGGCGTTCCTGACGTATCAGCATGCCTCCCTGGCGTTTCAGACGGTGCTCATGGGGACTGTCGTGGCTGTCCTCATCGCGGTGGCGGTCTATCGGCTTCCGCTGTTGTCCGCGCTTTCGCTGACCTCGAGCCGGGTCGCGCTGACGATTCCTTCGCTCGCGCTGTTGGCGCTGCTGTTGGTCCCGTTCGGGCTCGGTGTGGTCCCGTCGTTCATCATGCTGGCGTTCTTCGCCGCATTGCCGGTGATCGGCAATGCGATCGTGGGCCTGCGGTCGGTGCCCGCGTCGGTCGTCGAATCCGCACGCGGGATCGGCTTTTCACGATGGCGCATTCTGCTGACCGTCGAATTGCCCATTGCCTGGCCGGTAATCCTCACCGGGATCAGGGTGTCCACGCAGATGATCGTCGGCGTTGCCGCCATCGTCGCTTATGTTCTCGGCCCCGGCCTCGGATCGCTGATCTTCAACGGCCTTTCACGGCTCGGCGGGGCGAATGCGCTCGAAATGGCGCTGACGGGAACGATTCTCATCGTCCTCATCGCGTTGGTGTTCGACGCGCTCCTCGTCCTGCTCGGACGCCTCACGATCGCAAAGGGACTGTCATGACCAGCCAACCCGCGCCGACCGCACCGGAGCGCAATGTCACCGGTGCGTCCATCGAGCTGGATTCGGTTGTCAAGCGCTACAAGGGCCAGGCGAAACCGGCGGTCGAGCGGCTCGATCTGGACATCGCTGCGGGCGATATCGTCGCGTTCGTCGGCCCGTCCGGCTGTGGCAAGACGACCACACTCAAGATGATCAACCGGCTGATCGAGCCGACCGAAGGCCGGATCTTCATCGGCGGCCGCGATGTCACCAGGGAAGATCCGGACAAGTTGCGGCAGTCGATCGGATATGTCATCCAGTCCGGCGGGCTGTTCCCGCACTGGTCGGTGGCCAAGAATGTCGGCGCCATCCCGCGGGTGCTCGGATGGGACAAGAAGCGGATCGCCGAGCGGACCGAGTATCTGCTCGATCTGGTCGGTCTCGATCCGGGCACCTTCGCCGAGCGGCTGCCCAAGGATATGTCCGGCGGACAGCAGCAGCGGGTCGGCGTCGCCCGCGCGCTCGCCGCGGACCCGCCGGTGCTGCTCATGGACGAGCCGTTCGGCGCGGTCGATCCGATTACCCGGGTTCGCCTGCAGGACAGTCTGATCGCGATCCAGCACGAACTCGGTAAGACCATCGTTATCGTCACCCATGACTTCGAGGAGGCCACCAAGCTCGGCGACAAGGTGCTCATTCTGTCCGAAGGCGGTCACGTCGAGCAGTACGCGCGCCCGGAAGAGATCCTCACCGATCCGGCCACACCGTTCGTGGAGGAATTCGTCGGATCCGGCGCGAAACTGGCCTATCTGACCGTCTCGCGGGTGCGCGATGTCGCTTACGACAAGGTGCTCACCGCTCGGGTGGGGGAGTCGGCGCAGGGGGTGATCGAACGTGCGAAGGCCGCCGGACACACCTGGATAGTCGTCGTCGACGAGGCTGGGCGGCCCCGGTCGTGGCCCTCGCTTACCGAGGTCGCGACAAAACCGGAGGTCTCCGACTTTCTCGATCGGCGGTTGCCTGTCGTCGCGCGATCCTCGACCCTCAACGACGCGCTCGACGCCATGCTCGCGACCAGCCAAGGTGCCGCGCTCGTCACCGACGGCCGCGGCGCGGTGGTCGGCTCGCTCAGCATCAACTCGGTGACGGAGGTGATTCGGGCCAAACTCGCCGAGGGGACCGTCGATGGCGAGGACCTGTCGTACGAGACGTACGTCGATGGAACCGATCCGGCGCCGACCCCGGTGGTGGCCGCCGACGACGAACCCGGATCGGCCGGGCAGTCATGAATCGGCTGCGCCGCATTCCGATCGACGTGTGGTTCGAACCGCTCGTCATCGGTGTCATCGCGGCCGGATACGTCATCTGGTATCGCTCGACGACTTTCACCGCGACGGAGCGGGCGTCCCTCGGCTGGGCCAATCTGCAGACCACGATTCTCGCCCACATCAAGCTGACCGTGGTCGCCACGGTGATCGTTGTCGTTGTCGCGATTCCAGTGGGCATCGCGCTGACCCGGCCCGCGCTGAAGCGGTTCGAGCCGATCGTCGTCAATATCGCGAATATCGGCCAGGCCGCGCCCGCGGTCGGTCTGCTCGTCCTGTTCACCTTCTGGTTGGGCACCGGATTCCGCACGGCGATAGTCGGTCTCGTCGTGTACGCGATCCTGCCCATCCTGCAGAACACCATCGTCGGGCTGCGGCAGGTGGATCAGCGCACGATCGAGGCCTCGCGGGGTATCGGCTTCTCCGGCACGCGGACACTGTTCCAGGTCGAGCTCCCGCTCGCGGTGCCGGTGATCCTCAACGGTGTCCGTACGGCGCTGGTAATCCTGGTCGGTACCGCGACATTGAGCACCTTCATCGGCGCGACCAGCCTCGGCACGCTGATCACGACCGGCGTCACCCTCTTCCTGCCCAAGCTGCTCATCTCCGGCGCGATCCTCGTCGGACTACTCGCATTGATCATCGACTGGCTCGGCAGACTCGTCGAACTGGCCGCGACTCCGCGAGGTGTGTCATGAGATCGCCACTGGTCATACTGGTTTCGGCACTCGTCGCGACAACGGCGATGCTCACCGGATGGGGTCTGGTGAGCTCGTCCGGAACATTCCACGATGCGCGGCTGCCCGGCGGCGAACGGCCGCTGGACGGTGCGAAGCTGGTCGTCACCTCGAAGAGCTTCACCGAGGGGGTATTGCTCGGCAAGATCACCGCGACCTACCTGGCCGCGGCGGGCGCTCACGTCACGGACCTGACCGGAGCGCCGGGTTCCGCATCGTCTCGACAGGCCCAGCTCAACGGCGATGCCGATGTGCTGTGGGAGTACACCGGCACCGGTTGGGTCAACTACCACAACGAGACCGAGACGATCTCGGATCCGAAGGAACTCTGGCAGCGAGTCCATGACATCGAGAAGCGCGATCACGACCTGGAGTGGTTGCCGCCGGCCAATTTCAATGACACCTACGCATTCGGCGCATCGACGCCGAATGCCGAACGCCTGCAGGTGAAGTCGCTGTCCGAGGTCGCCGCGCTCCCGGTGCCCGATCGAACCTTCTGCGTCGACGATGAATTCTTCAGCCGCTCCGACGGTTTCATTCCGATGCTGCAGAAGTACGGGATCCCCTACAACGATCCGAACGGTGTTCCTTCCGGCAATGTCACGCGCATGGACGCCGGTGTCGTCTACACGGCGACGGCCAAGGGCGCGCCGTGCAATTTCGGCATGATCTACACCACCGATGGTCGGGTCAAGAACCTGAATCTGGTCGTCCTCGACGACGACAAGAAGTTCTTCCTGCCGTATAGCGGTACCGCGGTCGTGCGTGGCGTCGTCCTCGACCGCTACCCGCAGTTGCGAACCCTGCTCGGCACGATCTCCGAACACCTCACCGACGAGCTGATGCAGGACCTCAACGGCCGCGTCGATATCGATGGCGAGGATCCCGCCGATGTCGCCTACGGCTGGCTGAAAAGCGAGAAGCTGATCGAATAGCTAATTGTCGACCGGGGGTTGCAGGCTTATGCGGTCGGCGAGGGCGTCGACGGCGTCCGCGTCGGCGTAGGCCTCGGTGGTCAGTTCGAGGAATGCGGCCCAGCGGTTTATGCGTGGTGTCCAGCGTTGGATAAAGGCGTGGGCATGGTCGAACTCACCTTGCGTGCCGCTTATTCGCGCACGAGCGGCAGCTTCGGTGGCGGACTGTACGGTGTTCTGGGCCAATGCCAATTGTTCTCGGCAGTGGTCGGCGTCCGGGACTTCCTCGCGCACGGTGTCGGCTTCGACGCGCAGGTTGAGGATGAGTCCGGCCAGTCGTGGGTCGGCGGGTCCCGACCGTGGGGCGCGGGTTCCCGCGGCGATGGCTTTATCGCGGCGTTCACGTCGTCGCCGTTCCCGTTTCTCGGCCAGCGCCACTTGCTTACGGTAGGTCTCGGTGTCCGCGACGGTGACCACGGGATAGGTCAATACTGCTGTCGCCGAAAGCATTTCGACGCCATTGCCATCGCAGACCTGGATGGTGACCTGCTCCAGCGGCCGGTCCGGATCGGATTCGTCCTCGAGGCGGGCGTCCAGGACCGCGTTTCGGTATTCGATCATGATGTCTGCGACGACCCGGTCGAACACCGCGGTACCGACCTCGATGTGGTTGGTGCAGGTGCGGCCGGTGCAGTCATCGGGAATGCCGAATTCGCCGTCACCGGAGTCGACAACGGATTTCCCGATCGGACCGCTCCCGACAACCTCCCAGGTGTAGGTGTTGGATTGCGCTACTTCGGCTCGCTCCACACAGTCCTCGGACATGGCCTGACCGTACTTCATGAAGGTGCCGCGAATCGGGTTGTTCTCCGAAGCCGTCGAGATACGCCGCTGAGCCCGGCGCGTCGGCGCGGACAGCACCCTCGATCCCATCGGCGAGATCCGTTATTTGTGCTGGTTGCCGGGTATGCGAGCGGTGGAGGTGAGAAGAAAATGATTGCTCTGTTGCTGGTCCTGCTGCTTGCGCTGATCTTGTTCGGCGTTGGGTTCGCAGTGAAGGCTTTATGGTGGGTCGCGATTGCGGTCCTGGTGATCTGGGCGCTCGGCTTTGTATTCCGGTCGGCCGATACCGCGGGGACCCGCGGTCGCTGGTACCGCTGGTGAATCAGCGCTCACCGGAGGGGACCAGTACGCGGATGGGCCTGGAAGAAATCCCACATGATCCGATTAGCGCTGAGCGATGCGGTAGCGCCGACCAGTGGTTCGGGGGCGATCGGCGGCGAGCCCGGCCAGGTGTGCCCGCCGCCCAGCAGCGCGTATAGCTCGACGGCGCCGTTTACGGGGCACGGGTAGCGGAACATGGTGACGTCGCTGGCAATCCGGCGCTCTTCCGGCTCGGGCCCGCAGCCGTTGCGGTGCGCCCACGCGGCCGCCTGCGTCGGGATGCTCGCCGGTCCCGGACCGTCGACGCCGCTCGGCATGGTGCCGCCCCGCCCGGCCGCCGAACCCGAACCATCGGCCGAGGGCAGCAACTGGGCGTTGGGACCGGGTCCGCCGGTGTAGGCGACGAACGGGTCGGCTGTCCCATGGAACGCTATGACGGGTATCGGACGTGCCGGATGGCACCAGGCGAAGTCCTGCAGTCCGGCTACCGGTGCGACGGCCGCGATCCGGTCCGCGAGCTGACATGCCAGCGACGAAGTGGTGAAGCCGCCCATCGACAGTCCGGTGACGAACACTCGCCGCAGATCGACGCACAGTGTCGATTCCACATGCGTCAGCAGTTCCGACAGATAGGCGACATCGTCGCTGTTTTCGCTGAAATCCCAGCGCGGCCAACCGGGTTCGTCGAGTTGGGGGGTGATCGTCGCGAATCCGTGCTCGATTCCGAATTGGCCGACACCGGTGGCGACGTGTTCGATCTGGGCGAGCTCGAGGTACCCGTGGATATCGAAGACCACCGGTAGCGGCGATATCCCTGCGGGAATGTCCTGTACGTAGCTACCCGATTTTCCCGCCGCCGCGAACTGCCCGGTGGACGTTCCCGGGGCGGGTGCAGGTAAGACGCATCCTGCGGAAGCCACTGGATCGTCTGCGTTCGGCTCCTCTGCTCCGGCTGTGTTGCCGCCGCACACGAGTGTCACCGCCATAACCAACGCCGTTGCGGTGCTTGTCCATATCCGGCGGTGCGCCGTTCGTGCCGCGTGGGAAGGATCGTTCTTCATCATGAGAGGTATGTTCTCATCGCCGGGCCTTCGACGGGGCGGGTGTGCCGATGGGTGGCAAGAGCGGCCGAACTTGTCGGTGGCGACCGCAATACTGTCGCGTGCCGATGAATTCGAGCCGCCGGTCCCGTCTCTACCACTGTGGCGAGATCCGATGAATCGGTAACGCGCCACACATATTCCTGTCGAGACGCCTGGAGGTACACCCGATGTCAGCCGAACTTTCCGCCCCCGCCTCGGGAGGGCGGACGCCGACCGTCATCCGGGTACTGGTACTCGCGACCTTCGTGGTGATCCTGAACGAAACCATCATGATCAACGCCATCCCGCGGCTGATGGCCGACCTCGAGGTCACCGAGCGGGCGGCGCAGTGGGTGTCCACCGCGTTCATGCTGACGATGGCGGCCGTCATCCCGACTACCGGCTGGTTCCTGCAGCGGGTGTCGACCAGACGGGCCTATGCCGTGGCGATGGGGGTCTTCCTCGCGGGGACCGCGCTGTCGGCCGTCGCGCCGTCGTTCGCGGTGCTGCTGCTCGGACGGGTCATTCAAGCCGGCGGTACCGCGGTAATGATGCCGCTGCTGATGACCACACTCATGACCGTGGTGCCCGAACAGGACCGCGGCCGGGTGATGGGCAATGTCACCCTTGCCATTTCGGTGGCGCCTGCTCTCGGCCCGGTGGTCTCCGGGATGGTGCTGCAGATCGGTTCGTGGCGTTGGCTTTTCGTACTTGTCCTGCCGATCACTGCGGTCGTCACCTGGCTGGGTCTGCGTCGACTGGAGAATGTCGGTGAACCGCAGGCCGGGGCGATCGACTCGGTCAGCGTGGTGCTCGCCGCGCTCGGATTCGGCGGGCTGGTATTCGGGCTCAGCCGGTTCGAGAGCGACAATCTCATCAACCCGGCCCTGATCGTCGCCGCGGGTTCGGCCCTCATCGCCGTATTCGTTTTCCGTCAGCTGCGCCTGCAGCGCACCGGCACGCCGCTGCTGGATCTGCGGGTCCTGCTTTCCGGCACCTATACGAAGGCGCTGGTGCTGATGTCGGTCGCGTTCATGGCGATGCTCGGCTCGATGATCCTGCTGCCGCTGTATCTGCAGAACCTGCGTGGTCTGAGCCCGCTGCAGACCGGCCTGCTGGTGATGCCGGGTGGGCTGGCGATGGGTCTGCTCGGACCGACGGTCGGCCGCCTGTTCGACCGCTTCGGTGGACGCGTACTGGTCATTCCCGGCTCGGTCGGGATCGCCGCGGCGCTGGCCGGATTCACCCAGATCTCGATGTCCATGCCGTACTGGCAGCTGCTGGCACTGCACATCCTGCTGATGGTGTCGCTGGCCTGCGCCTTCACCCCGGTCTTCACCCTCGGGCTCGGCGCGCTTCCACAGCACCTGTACTCGCACGGCAGCTCGATGCTCGGCACACTGCAGCAGGTCGCCGCGGCCTTCGGCACCGCCCTGGTGGTGACGGTGATGTCGGCCCGCAGCACGGGACTCGTCGCCGACGGCACCGACCCCGTCACGGCCCACCTCGACGGCATGCGTCTGGCCTTCCTGGTGTCCGCCGCCCTGGCACTGGTCGTGATCGCCATGGCGGCGCTGCTGCCGAGCCGGGCGGCGGCCGCCCCTGCGGAGGCAGAGGAACCCGACACCGCGATCCCCGAACTGGTCAAGAGCTGACCGGCACGGCGAAAACCCCTGACTGCATTTGCGCGCCAGGGGTTTTCGTCATTCTCGGCCCGCTGGGATTCAGCCGACGATGTCGGACCAGATCCTGCCGCACTCAGCTCGGATCTGATCGCTCGCCATGGTCGGCACCTGGCCCAGTTGCTCGCGGCGCGACTCGGTTCCTGACGGTGTGCGGGATCAGCGGATCACGAATGGATTTCCGACGGGCGCACCGGAATTGATCCAGACCGTCTTGGTTTCGAGATATTCCCGGATGGCATCTACTCCGTTTTCCCGGCCGATGCCGGAATCCTTGAATCCGCCGAACGGCGCCATGAAACTGACGGCGCGATAGGTGTTCACCCACACGGTGCCGGAGCGAATGCGTTCGGCCATGCGTAGTGCACGGCCGATATCACTGGTCCAGACGCCCGCGCCGAGGCCGAAGCGGACATCGTTGGCCAGGGCGACAGCATCGTCCTCGGCGCGAAACGGAATGACGGCGAGCACCGGTCCGAAGACTTCTTCTTGGGCGATGCGCATCCGATTGTCGACGCCGGTGAAGATGGTCGGTTCGATGAACCAGCCGCTACCGCATTCCGGGCGCGTCGCGGGCGCTCCGCCCAAAGCCAGTGTGGCGCCTTCCTTTTCGGCGATGCGCAGATAGTCCAGCACCTTCGTGTACTGCGCCGGTGTGGTGATCGGGCCGACCTGGGTGTGCTCGGACATGGGGTCGCCCATGCGGGCCGTGCGCGCGAGTTCCACTACGCGCGCGACGAATTCGTCGTGAATGCTGTCCTGGACCAGCAGTCGCGATCCGGCGATACAGGTCTGGCCGGTGGCGGCGAAAATGCCGGAAACGACTCCGTTGACGGCGGCGTCGAGATCGGCGTCGGCGAATACGATATTCGGGGATTTGCCACCCAGTTCGAGACTCACGTGCTTGAGGTCGCGGGCCGCGGCCTCGTTGATCGCGCGCCCCGTGAAATCGGATCCGGTGAAGGTGATCTTGCGGACCAGCGGATGTTCCACGAGGGCCGTGCCGACGTCGGCGCCGAAGCCGGTCACCACATTGATTACGCCCGGCGGCAATCCGGCCGCATGGAACAGCCTGACCAGCTCGATCGTCGAGGCGGAGGTGAATTCCGACGGTTTGATCACCACCGTGCAGCCTGCGGCAAGGGCCGGGGCCAGTTTCCAGGTCAGCAGCATCAGGGGTGAATTCCACGGCGTGATGATGCCGACGACACCGACGGGCTCTTGGCGCGTGTAGGCGAAGTAACCCTTCTTGTCCAGCGGCAGCACCGTCCCCTCGATCTTGTCGGCCAGTCCGCCGTAGTAGTAGAACCACTGCGGCAGATAGCTGAGCTGCCCATACATCTCGGCGAATAATTTGCCGTTGTCGCGGACCTCGAGTTCGGCCAGTCGGTGCGCATGCTCGGCGAGGGTGTCGCCGAGGCGGCGCAGTAGTGCGCCGCGAGCGCTCGCGGTGAGTTCCGGCCAGGGGCCGGAGGTCGAGGCCCGGTGGGCGGCCTGCACCGCGGCGTCGACATCCTCGGCGCTGCCCTTGGCTATGCGGGCCCATGGTTCGCCGAGATACGGGTTGTCGGTGGGGAACCACTCGCCGCCGATCGGCTGATGGTCATGCCCGTCGACGAACATCGGATACTGCTGCATGGCGAACCTCGGTATCGGAAGACTCTGCGACCGATCATGAGTGATGATGAACACAGTTGAGAAATAAAAAGAATTGATGCCCGTATTTCCGGACGGCATATGACGCTGGTGCGTCTGTTCGACCTGAACCGTTCGACGGCAATCGATCTGGTCAATCCGCCGTGGTTTCGCTGCGGTCGACGAGTCGGGCGGAGGGCCACCGCCCCTCCGCTACCGCGGTGCGCACTTGGCGGATGAGTTCGGCCGCAACGACTTCGGCGGCAGCGGCGACGCGGCCGGTGCGCGGTATGCCCAGGACGATCAGTCGCCAGACCTCCGGCTCGCATACCGGTGCGGCGCTGAGCGTTCCGCTGGCGACATCGTCGGCGATGCCGACACCGGGCAGGATCGTCCAGCCGTGCCCGCCGAGCACCAGCAGTTTCTGTAGACGCAGTGAATTGGTCTGGACGGTCACGTCGAAATTCACCTGCGTCCGCGCGGAGGCGCCGTCGATGAGGGCGCGTAGCGCATGCCCTGGCGCGGGCATCACCATCGGATGGGTCGCGACCTCGGCCAAGGTGACAGGGCGGTCGGCATGCAGGTCGGCGCTCGGGGGCGCGACCACCCAGAGCCGTTCCCGCGCAAGCGGTTCGACATTGAGCGACGGTGTGCTGGTGAGGTTGTACAGCAGGCTCAGATCGAGGTCGCCGTCGTCGAGCCAGCGCTGTAAATGTCCGGAATAGCCGGTGAGCACGCGCAATTCGATGCCGGGATGATGGTGGGCGAGCGCCGATACGAGTGGTTCGGCCAACAGGTCGGCGGCGCTCTCCAGCAGGCCGACGGTGACCACCCCGGTGACGACACCGGGCGCCGGGCGGAGTTCGGCGCGGGCGCGATCCAGTTCGTGCAGGGCCCGCCGGGCCCGCTCGACCATGACCGTCCCGGCCTCGGTCGGGCGCATGCCCTGCCGGGTGCGCTCGAACAGTGCGACACCGAGTTCCTGCTCGAGCATCCGTATCTGCCGGGTGACGGCCGGTTGGACCAGGTGCAGCAACTCCGCGGCCTTGGTGACGCTGCCGACCTCGGCGACCGTGACCATGGCCTTCAACTGCTTGAAGTCCATCCGCTCCTCCTGCGCATCGCGAACCGGCATAGTTGTATCAGAACTCGGCATTTTACCCAGGCCGGTATTAGCTCTCATGATGTTAGTGCTGGGGTGCATCGCCGAGGTCGAGAGGAAGTCGTCGTGGACGAGCTCAACGAGGAAGAAGCCGCGATCGTCGCGGTGGTGCGTGACTTCGTGGACCGGGAGGTCAAACCGGTCGCGCAGGAGCTCGACCATACGAACACCTACCCGGAGAAGCTGATCGACCAGATGAAACAGCTCGGGATCTACGGGCTGGCCATCCCGGAACCGTGGGGCGACGCCAAGGTGTCCACCCCGTGCTACGCCGCGGTCACCGAGGAGCTCTCGCGCGGCTGGATGAGCCTGGCGGGGGCGATGGGCGGTCACACGGTGGTCGCAAAACTGTTGCTGGACTACGGAACTCAGGAGCAGAAGGACAGTTACCTGCCGCGGATGGCGACCGGTGAACTGCGCGCGACCATGGCGCTGACCGAACCGGGCGGCGGATCGGATCTGCAGGCGATGCGCACGACGGCCCGCCGGGTCGGCGAGGAATACATCGTCAACGGGTCCAAGACTTGGATCAGCAATGCCCGCCGATCGGATCTGGTCGCCCTGCTGTGCAAGACCGATCCGGCCGCGGAACCCGCGCATCGGGGGATCAGCATTCTGCTGGTGGAGAAGGGGCCCGGATTCACGGTGTCGCGGGATCTGCCCAAACTCGGCTACAAGGGTGTCGAGAGCTGTGAGCTGACCTTCGACGATATGCGGGTGCCCGCATCGGCGCTGCTCGGCGGGGTCGAGGGGGCGGGCTTCGCGCAGATGATGCGTGGTCTGGAGGTCGGGCGGATCCAGGTGGCATCGCGCGCGCTCGGCGTCGGTCGGGCCGCGCTGGAGGATTCGATTCGCTACGCCCAGCAACGGGAAAGCTTCGGCAAACCCATCTGGCAGCACCAGTCCGTCGGCAACTATCTCGCCGATATGGCGACGAAACTGACCGCCGCGCGCCAGTTGGTGCAGTACGCGGCGCGCCGCTACGACTCGGGCGAGCGCGCCGATATGGAGGCCGGTATGGCGAAACTGTTCGCCTCCGAGACCGCCATGGAGATCGCGCTCAATGCCGTGCGCGTGCACGGTGGCTACGGGTATTCCACCGAATTCGATGTGGAACGCTACTTCCGCGACGCGCCGCTGATGATCGTCGGTGAGGGCACCAACGAGATTCAGCGCGGTGTGATCGCCCGCCAGCTGATCAGCCGTAATCGGATCAACTGAGTTGTCCGGCACCGACTTTTCCGGAAGGCACAGTATGCGCCGCCCTCTCGAAGACATCACCGTCGTCGCGGTCGAACAGGCCGTGGCCGCGCCGTTCGCGACCCGTCAGCTCGCCGATCTCGGTGCTCGCGTGATCAAAATCGAACGCCCTGGTGGCGGCGATTTCGCGCGACGCTACGACCAAACCGTCCACGGGGAGTCGAGCTACTTCGTGTGGCTCAATCGGGGCAAGGAGAGCGTCGAACTCGACGTCAAGGATCCAGCCGACCGACGGCTGCTCGATGCGATGATCGCCCGGGCCGATGTTTTCGTGCAGAACCTGGTCCCCGGTGCCGCCGAACGACTCGGACTCGACGCCGAAACGCTGCGCGCGGCCCGGCCCGAGCTGATCCACTGCTCGATCTCCGGCTACGGCCCCGACGGTCCGTATCGGTCGAAGAAGGCCTACGACCTGCTGCTGCAATGCGAGACCGGGCTCGTGATGTCAACGGGCACACCGGAAGTGCCCGCCAAAGCGGGCTTCTCGATCGCCGATATCGCCACCGGTATGTATGCCTACAGCGGCATCCTCACCGCGCTCTACGACCGGGCGCGCACCGGTGCCGGCGCGAGTCTGCATGTCGCGATGATCGATGCGCTCGGGGAGTGGATGAGCCAGCCAGCCTATTTCTCCCGCTACGGCGACGAACCACCGCGCCGCACCGCGGCGAAACATCCATCGATCTCTCCGTACGGTCCGTTCCGCACTGCCGACGGCACCGTATTCCTCGGTATCCAGAACGAGCGCGAGTGGACTGCGTTGTGCGACGCGGTGCTCGGACGCGCCGACCTGATCGAGGATCCGAGGTTCGCGACCAATACCGATCGGGTGGCACACGACGGCGAGTTGACCGTGCTGCTCGAGCAGGCGTTTACCGCATTCGGCACCGACGAGGTCATCGAGCTGCTGGAACAGGCCGGTATCGCGAATGCGCGGTTGCGTACACCTGCCGAGTTCACCGAGCACCCGCAGCTCGCGGCCCGCGATCGTTGGCGGCCGGTGGATACACCCGGCGGGGTTATGCAGGCCATGCTGCCGCCGGTGGTGGGGGGCTGGGAACCGGCGATGCGTGCGGTACCTCGGATGGGGGAGCACACCGCAGCCCTGCGCACGGAATTCGCACCGGCAGAACATGTTTCGAAGGAGTCACTGGCATGACCGAGGTGGTCGAACGCACCGAATTGCTGGTGCCCGGTCCAGCGGAGGCGCTCAGCGGGCTGTTCGGCGTCCCACTGCCGGATCTCGACAAGGGACTTCCGCTGCTGTGGCACTGGATCTACTTGCTCGAACGCCCCGCACAGGCGGATCTGGGACCCGATGGTCACCCGATTCGCAATACCGTTCCGGCGCCGCCGGGGCCTGGACGACGCCGGATGTGGGCCGGAGGGCAGGTGCGCACCCGCGGCGCGCTGGTGTGCGGCGAACCGGCGACGAAACGAACGACAGTGCTGTCCACACAAGATAAGCAAGGGCGCAGCGGCGCGCTGACCTTCGTCGTTGTCGGCCACCAGATACTGCAGGGCGATCGGATCGTCGTGGACGAACGGCAGGATATCGTCTACCGCGACGCCGTCGAGGCGAGCGGAGGGTCCAGCGAACCGGAACCGGGCCAGGAAGCGAAAGTCCCTCCTGCCGAAGACGAATGGGCCATCGACACCTCGCCGACCCTGCTGTTCCGGTACTCCGCGCTCACCTACAACGGCCACCGCATCCACTACGACCGCGACTACGCCCGCGATGTCGAGGGCTATCCGGGTCTGCTCGTGCACGGACCATTGCAGGCGATGGCCATGGCCGAGGCCGCCCGGACCCGCGGCTACACCGCTGACCAGGTCTTCGACTATCGGCTGCGGTCGCCGCTGTTCGACCACCAAGGGCTGGTCGTCTCGGCGACCCCGCGCGACGGTGCGATTGCGACCGTCGCGCGGGACGGTTTCGGACGGCAAACCGCTACCGGGACATTGCATCCCGCCGACTGACGACGTGGTGGTCAGCGCCAGGCTGCACAGCGATCAGGCGTTGGCCTTCTCGTACGCCTGGGCTACTTCTGCTGAAATCCGTCCGCGGGCTGACACCGCGATGCCTTTGGCGCGGGCCCAGTCGCGGATGGCGACGGTGCGGGCGCGGTCGTTGGCCGTGCGCGAGGTGTGGTTCTTGCCCCGGGCTGCGCGGCCGATTCTGCGAGCGCTCGAGGCCCAGGGCTCGAAGATGCCGCGCAGCTGGCCGGCGTTGACGGTGGATAGGTCGATCTCGTATTCGACGCCGTCGAGGGCGAAGGCCACTGTTTCCTCGGCAGCGGATTTGCCGTCGAAGTCATCGACGAGCGTCACAACGACCTTGCGTGCCATGGGCATTCCTTTTCGTGGGTGGACAGCGGGCAGAGGATCGTAAGCAGAGGATCGTGATCATAACGAGCGGCGGCACGACGATCGAAGCTGCCCCGAATCGAACCCGGACGTGTGCGGTTGCTGGGATTCATTCCCGGCGAGACGGTTTCGACCAAGCGGTCGGTTCAGTGAATTGTCAGCGATCTGGGTCCTGATTGTTGATGAGCAAGGACTCATGTGGGGTTTGTTGTTCAGTCTCGGGGATGAGCGGCTAACCTGGCGACATGTTGGCAAACTACCTGTGGCGAGTTGATCTGCCCGGCAAACGGAGTGGCTCAGGGGTACAGACGAGCCGAAGCGTTTGCGAATCGTGAGTGCGGTCAATGCATCCGAACACTCGGTGCCCCGCACTGAAGCGCAGGTCATAGCCCTGTGCAATCAGAAAGGCGGCGTCGGCAAGACCACGTCGACTATCAACCTGGGCGCTGCGCTGGCCGAATGCGGGCGACGGGTGCTACTGGTCGACCTCGATCCGCAGGGCGCGTTGTCCGCCGGGCTGGGCGCCGTGCTGAATGACCTGCCGTGCACGGTATACGACCTGCTCGGGGGATCGGGAAAGCTGATCGACGAGGTACTGATCAGCACTCACGTCGACAATGTCGATCTCCTGCCGAGCAATATCGATCTGTCTGCGGCCGAGATTCGGTTGGTCAACGAGGTCGGCCGGGAACATTCGCTGCGGCGGGTACTCGACCCGATTCGGGACCGCTACGACTACATACTCATCGACTGTCAGCCGTCCTTGAGCCTGCTCACCGTGAACGCGCTGGCCTGTGCGGACGGCGTGATCGTCCCGATGGAGTGCGAGTTCTTCTCGCTGCGCGGGGTCGCGCTGCTCACCGACACCATGGACAAGGTCCGGGACCGGCTGAACCCGGGCCTGAGCCTGTTCGGCATCGTGGTCACGATGTTCGACCAGCGCCTGCTGCATGCGCGTCAAGTACTGACCCGGGTTGCCGAGGTCTTCGGCGACCAGGTCTACGACACGGTGATCTCGCGGACGGTCCGCTTCCCCGACGCCAGCGTTGCCGGTGAACCCATCACCACCTGGGCGCCTCGATCCGCCGGCGCCGAGCAATATCGGGCCTTGGCCCGCGAGGTCATCCACCGATCCGGCCGCTGACGCCACGTCCACGACATGCACGACCACGCCGCATCGGGGTAGGGTCGCCGTGCCCTGCCCGCGATCGACCGAACTTTCGGACGTCGTCGGCGCCGTCACACCGACGAGGAGGACCCGGTGAGTCGAAGGGGTAACCGCCGCGCCGGGGAGCATGCGGTCGTACTCGGTGGCGGGATCGCGGGTCTGTTCGCGGCCCGCATTCTGGCTGACCACTATGCGGCGGTGACTGTCGTCGAACGAGATCGGTTGTCGGCCGCGGAAACCAAACGCCGCGGCACTCCGCAATCGCAACATTCCCACGGCCTGCTGATGCGCGCCGCCGATATCGCCGAGTCCCGGTTTCCCGGCCTGATCGCCGAGCTGATCACCGATGGCGCGAAGGCCGTCAGCGCATTCGACGATTTCCGCGCGATCTTTTTCGGAAACGTTCTGTATCGCGCTGAATTGGGCAGAACGTCCGTGGCCGCCAGCCGGCCATTTCTGGAATCGCATGTGCGTGCCCGGGTAGCGGCGCTGGCGAATGTGACGATATGGGACGACGCTGTCGTAGCCGAGCTGGTCGCCTCCGATACCGGCGTCGGCGGAGTGCGGGTGATGCGCCAGGAGACCGGCGGGGAACCGGAGCCTGTGCATGCCGATCTGGTGGTCGACGCGATGGGCCGGGGTTCACGAGCTGGTCCCTGGCTCGAGTCGCTGGGGTACCCGCGGCCACGCGAAGATCAGGTGCCCGTCGATATCGGTTACGCAACTTGCCATTTCCGACTGCCGCTGGACGCCGTCGGCGGCGATCGGATCGTCCTGGTGGGACCGATGCCGAGCCGACCGCGCGGGTTCGGGTTCGCGGCACAGGAGGGGGATCTGTGGGTGCTCTCGGCGTTCGGCGTCGGGAAGGAAAATCACCCACCGGCGAGTCCGGACGCATTGCTGGCTTATGCCGCCGAGTGCGCACCCGGCGATGTCGCTACCGTAATTCGCCACGCGATACCGGTCGACGACGTAGCGACCTACCGGTTCCGCACGGCGGTATGGCGCCGGTACGAACTGCTGGATCGTGTTCCGGGCGGAATACTTTCCATCGGCGATGCGGTATGCAGTTTCAATCCGATCTACGGCAGCGGAATGACTGTCGCGGCCATTGCGGCGGATCTACTCGATGAAGTACTCCAGCAGGGGACCGAGGATCTGCCACGTCGCTACTATCGCCGCGTCGGCCGCATGCTGCGCACCCCGTGGTGGCTGACAAAGGTCAGCGATATGACGATGCCGCCGGTCGAGCTCGGCTCACCAGGGGTGAAATCACTTGCGCATTCAGGCTTGAACAGGATGTTCCGGGCAGCGGCGGACGATCCGGCGACTGCGGCGAAATTCCTCGATGTGCTGAACATGACGAAATCCCCACTGCACATGTTCGATCCACGTGTGGCCGCCGCGACGATGGGATTGCATCGTCTTCGAGGACGCCGCACCACGTAGGCCAATCGTGGCAGCCCGGCATGCGATTCGCTCCGTACCGGGCTCGGTAACGCTGGTCCCTGTCTTGGGACCAGCGTTACCCGCAGCTGGCCGAAAATTTCGGATCACTCGGCCAAGGCGCGGCGCAGAACTCGCGCCAGTTCGGCGTTCTGCCGCTGTGACACCTCCGCGGACAGGATCGCCTGGGAGCCATGGAACGTGCCGGGCCACTGGTGCAACTCGACCGACACTCCGGCCGCCATGAGGCGCAATGCGTAGTCGATGTCTTCGTCGCGATTCGGGCAGAACTCCGCGGCGGCGATGTAAGCGGGCGGCAGGCCCGACAGATCGGTCGCCCGCGCCGGGGCCGCGTACGGCGTTGCGGGTGTGGAGCCCAGGTAGTGCCCCCACATTTGCGCGACCTTATCGCGAGTCACGAACGGCGTATCGGTGAAATTCCGCTGCGACCACGTCTGCTGCCGGTCGTCGAGTCCGGCCTGGTGCAGCAATTGGAAACGGATCGGCGGCCCTTGCTGGTCGCGCGCCCGCAACGCCACCGCGGCCGCGAGACCCGCGCCCGCGCTGTGGCCGCCGATCGCGATGCGCGTCGGGTCGATGCCGAGTTCGGTTGCGTGCTCGGCAGTCCAGTTCAGCACCGCGTAGATGTCATCGTGTGCGGCGGGGAACGGGTTTTCGGGGGCCAGTCGGTAGGCCACCGAGATCACGGTCGCGCCGGAGCCGTTGGCGAGCATCGTGGCCCACGGATGTTCGGTATCGAGATCACCCATGACGAATCCGCCGCCGTGCAGCCACACGATGGCTCCCTGGGACTGGTGTGGACGATAGATCCGCACCGGCACATCGGAATCGGCTGGGACCGTGCGGTTTTCGATGTCCAAGTTCGCGACATCGGTAACCGGTATCGCGGCGGCAAGCTCGGCGAGCTGTTTACGCGCGGTGGCCGGGTCGGACAGGTCGGACGGCGGGAACAGCGAGAGGAATGGTTCGAGTTCGGGATCCATGACAGTTATCCTTCCGATCGGTCGCTCGGAGTTCATCCGCCAACCGTCGGGCATTCCGGCCCCGCTCCGCGACGAGCGCCGCATATTTGTTTCAGCATCAGCCCGCCTTCGGCGCCGGCGCGTTCCCATTCCTCTGGCGTGCACATCCCGAACATGCGGGGCAGGGGGGTGGGCGGGCGGCGCGCCCGGCCGCGATGTCGGCGGTGAGGCTGGTGAGGCGGGCGGTGTCGGCGAGCATGGCGCGATGGGCCACGCGCATACAGGAACATTCCGAAACTGGTTGTGCCACAGCCGCTTGCCCCCGAACTATGGCGCGCTTGCTACCTGTTCGCTACGCTCATGGCCGTTCTGGCATGACGAAACACCCGCAGCGGTACAAAGTTTCCACGCGTTCGCCATCGATGTACGCCGGGTGGGGAGGTCCGACGCTCGCGACAGACCATGCTTCCCTCCACCCAGTGCAGCCACCGTGCAGAGTCTCAACTGGCAAAGGGAACAGGATGAACTCGACCCAACCCGCGAGCCCAGCGGCAGCACTCCTTTCACACATCCGCGCCGCTGGATTTACCTCTATCGAACACTTCATCTCAACCCTGCGCGTCGATCCCCTAGCCGACACGACCCAGCTAGCGCCACTTGCGAAGTCGTCCAGTTCCGGGATGGGGCGGCATCGGGCGTAGTGGCTACCGCGCCGCAAAAGTCTCGCCTTCCTCCGCGCGGTGCAGGACCCCGGACGAGCTGGAGATAGCAAAACCAGCCGGCCGCGAAATGGCGCTCGACCTGGACTCGCCGGACTCAGGGATATCCATTGGGCGAATCGCGGATAGCCTCCAGAGATGGATGCCTTGGTGGTCCGATTGTCGCAGTTGGATGTGGAAGCGGAAGGCGCGCTGCGTGTCGTGATGTTCTACGACACCTTGATGCGACGGCGGGTGGATCTCCCGGCGCTGGCTCGGGCCTCGGCGGTCCTGGCCGAGTGCGTGACCGGGATTCGACTGCACGGCACGGGACGAGTGATCCGATTCGCACCCGACGGGCGGGAGGTGTCGGATCCGACGCCGTCCGCGCCCACCACTGGGCCGATCATCCTCGACGAGGAGGAGATCGGGACGGTCTGGCTGGAACGTACCGACATCTCCCGCTCGCTCGACGAACTGCTGTTGGAGCGGCTCGCCATCGCCGCGGCGGCGGTCGTCGAGCGATACGGCCCGGCACGCACCACCATGGCGGATCCTGCGCTGGTCGAGCTGGTGATCAGCGCCGACAGTGATGAGGCGGCCAGGGCTCGGGCATTGCGGCTCTTGGGTTTTGCCGTCGACCAGCCGGTGCGCGTTGTGGCCGTTCGGTCTCAGCTTCCGCTCGACCGGGTCGGCGGCTTGATCTGCACAGCCCGCCCGGTAAAGGCGGCACCACTGGCGGACGTGGGCGTCATCCTGGCCACCACCGTGGATTCGGCCCGGTTTCCGGCAGGCGTACGCGCGGGCATCGGCGCCGCCGATCGCCCTGACCGGTCCTGGCGGGAAGCCCGCACCGCCCTGCGCTTCGCCACCGCGCGTAGCCCGATCGTCCGCTACGACGACCTGGGGGCGCTGGCCTTGCTCGCGCAGGTACCCCGGCAGGCTGCGCGCGATAACGCCGATGTGGCCGCGATCGCCCGAATGGCGAGCACTCCGGAGGATCTGGAGACGCTCGACGCCTACTGCGCAACCGGCTCGCTGCGCCGGGCGGCCGAACTGCTGCACCTGCACCACAGCAGCGTCGCCCGTCGCCTCGAACAGATCGAAAAGATGACGGGTATCGAACTCGCCGAGCCCACCGGACTGTTGCGGGCCAGGCTCGCGCTCACCGCGTGGCAGCTGCTCGACGAGCGAGCTTGACCAGCAGCTTTCCGGATAAGAAATCCTTCGTCCCAGACGGACCAGCGGCGGCGCAAGGGCCATAATTGGTTGGTGATGTCTTCGCCAGGATCTCCGATCGTCGATGCCGCGGGTGCGTCGCCCGGACAGTCGGGCGCGCGGTCCGCGGTCGGTAGTTTTCGCTTCTGGTTCGCCAGCCGCCGCTGGGAGTGGTCTCCGGAGGTGTACCGGATGCACGGTTACCGGCCCGGGGAGATCGAGCCGACAACCGAACTAATGCTGGCCCACAAACATCCCGACGACCGCGAACACGTCGCCGAACGCATCGCCCGTTCCGTCGACCGCGGCGAGCCGTTCTCGAGCCGCCACCGGTTCATCGACACCTCCGGTGTCGAGCACAACGTCATGGTGGTCGCCGACCGGATTCTCGACGACGACGGCCAACCGGTGGGCACGACCGGCTTCTATATCGACCTCAGTGCCACCCTCGCCGAAGCCGAACGTGAAGCGCTCGAGGTGCGTTTGCCGGAACTGATCGAGGCGCGTGCGGTGATCGAACAAGCCAAGGGTGTGCTGATGCGGCTGTACGGGATCAATGCCGAGCAGGCGTTCAAGGTGCTGATCTGGCGCTCGCAGGAAACCAATATCAAGCTGCGCGTGCTGGCCGAACAACTGATCGCCGAGCTGGCCACCGTTCCAGCGCCCGAACCCGCGACCCTCGCCACCTTCGATCACGTTCTGCTGACCCTCCACGAACGCATACCCAAGGACTGACCGCGCCGATTTCCCAGCAGCGAGAGGTTGCGCCGCCGATGCCGGGCGTCGGCGAACTACGGTGTGGCGGTGGTACTGGAACCGAATGACCGGTTTGCTGGATTCGTTGTGCAGGCTCGGCTTGGTCATGGCGGTAGCAGTGATGTGTATCTGGCCGAGGATCCGGAACGGGCGCGGCCGGTATCGCTGAAGATTCTGAATCCCGAGGACAGTCGGTCACCCGAAGCGCGTGCGCGATTCGTGCACGAGTTCGACATCCTGTCCGTGCTGCGGCACCCCAATATCGTGCGGATGTACACGCACGGTGAAACCGACGGCAGGCTGTGGTCGGCGCACGAGTACGTGGCAGGTACAACAGGGGCGATATTGGTGCCGATGCCGCACCGACAGCCGGACCTGCGGCGGGTGCTGCATGTGCTGACTCGGGTCGCGGCGGGTTTGGATTTCGTGCACGCCAACGACATCGTCCATCTCGACGTCAAACCGGCGAATCTGTTGGTGGGCACGGACGACCCTGCGACGGTGAAACTTTCGGATTTCGATCAGGCCCGATGGCTGCACCGGCCCGAACCGCCCCTGGCCACAAATGGTTTCGTCGTCGTCTCGGTGCCGTACGCCGCGCCCGAGCTGCTGCAGGCAGGCGCTGTGTGCCCGGCGACGGACCAGTACGCACTGATCTCCACGGCCATCGAACTACTCACCGGCCGCCCGCCGTTCCCCCGCGGAAACATAATGGCCACCGCGCAGGCCCACCTGCACGATCCGCCGCCCGATATCTCCGCACGCCGACACTGGATCCCACCCGAGGTCGACTCGATCGTGCACCGTTCGCTCGCAAAGGATCCGAGCGCCCGCTACACCACCTGCACCGAACCCATCGCCCTCCTCACCGAGGCTCTCTACGAGACCCGGCCGGGCAGCCCCTTCCTGAAGCGTTTGAACGCGGCGTTCACCCGATCGGCGCTACGCCGGTAGCGATATCGGCGGCAGCGAAATGCCCGACATGGCCGGGCCGAATTCGAATCGAGAAGCGGCAACGTCCGGGCGAGGACGCTTCGTCGGTGAAGTTCTGGCAGTCGGTCGGAGTGCCCGCGCCCAGCGGGGTCATCGCCAACACCGATTTTCTGCGCTGGGAGAGTTGGTTGCGGGATATCGGCGGGATGACCGGCGCCTTCGAGCCCTCGAAGTTCTTCACCAATAGGTTCGATCCGGACGCGCCGAAGTCATAGCGATCATTCGGCGGGGAAGACGAAGTCGCGGATGAGCGCCGCGAGTTCGAGGGGCCGGTCGCCCTGGACCGAGTGTCCGGCGCCGTCGACGACCGCGACCTGGGCGCCGGGACGGCGGCGGAGCAGTTCCGCGACGTCGGCGTCGTCGACAACTGGTGAGCCCGCGCCGCGTACGAGCAGGAGTGGTCCTTGTACGGCGGATACGTCGTCCCACAGCGGGCTGAAGTCGACCGACCCGTCGGCGGTGGGGCGGAGTCGGTCGTAGCGCCAGATCCAGCGGCCGTCGTCGCGTGGGCGTGCATTGTGTAGGACTCCGCGCCGCAGCGACTGGACCGAGCGGCTCGGATTGTGCGCGACGGTGCGCTCCAGGATCTCGTCGAAGGATCCGAAGTCGGTGGGGCCGTTGACGAATGCGACTATCGCCGCGGTCTTGTTCGGGTTATTGCCGGTGCCCGGGGTAACGTCGACGATGATCAGGCGGCGCACCAGGTCCGGGCGGCGCGCGGCCAGTCGCACTGCGGTCAGTCCACCGAGGGACATGCCGACTATCGCCTTCGCCTGCGGCGCCATGGTTTCGACGGCGGCGGCGACCGCGTCGGCCAGCCGGTGCGGTGTGTACAGATGGTCGGGCCACCAGTCGGAATGGCCGTGGCCGGGCAGGTCCAGCGCGACGAGTGGGCGGTTCAGCGCCAGCGCCACGGTGTCCCAGGTGTGCGCGTTCTGCGCGCCACCGTGCAGGAGCACCAACTCCGGCTCGCCGTCACCCCAGCGCAGTCCACTGATATGGCGACCGGAGCCGATGTCGATCGAGAACCGTTGCACCTGAGGCGGACCGGACCAGGGCAGCCCGGCCTCGGCCGCATTCTCGGCGAACAGTCCGAATTCGTCATAGTCCGGTGTTGTCATCTGAGCACGAAACCCTGTTTGTCGAAGATGGATTCAGCTGAAGTGGACGATCGAGAGCAGTCCGACGATCAGCGAGTACGTTGCGAACGGTAGCAGGGTGCGAGTTTGGAAGTGCCGCTCCAGGTAGCGCACGGCCAGCCAGGACGACGTCCCGGACACGATAGCGCCGACGAGTATCGGCCCGCGGATGCCGTCGGTTTCCGGTCCGAACAGTTCCGGTAATTCCACGATCCCGGCCCCCAGGATTGCCGGAGTAGCAAGCAGGAAGGCGAATTTGGCCGCGTGGGTGTGTTCGAGACCGCGCCACAATCCGCCGACCATGGTGAGGCCCGCGCGGCTGAACCCGGTCAGCAGGGCGCCGGCTTGCGCGAATCCGATGCCTACGGCGTCGCGCGTCCCGAGGGCGGCCAGCGGCCGGTCGGATTGGCGGGCCGGATGCGATGCGGCGGTGAGGGCGAAACGTCGCCCGTATTCCGCCAGCGTCGGCTCGTTGCGCCGGCGCAGCCCCTCACCGATTACCAACACGACGCCATTGAGAGTCAGGAAGATGGCCGCATCGATGGGCCCCTCGAACAGTGCGTGCAGCGGATGTACGAGCAGCGGCCCGAGGATGGCGACCGGCGCGGAGGCGATCACGATCAGCCACGCCAATCGCTGCGGAACGGTATCGAGCCGCCTGGTGCGCAGCGTCGTGACGAATCCGGTGACTATCGCACACCAGTCGCGCCAGTAATACCCGAGCAACGCCACGGCTGTCGCCACGTGTAGCGCGACCACGAACGCCAGATAGGGATTACCCGCGCCGGATTCGTTCTGGACCAACAACTTCCGCCAATCACCGCCTACCCATGCGGCTATCAGCACGGAGTGACCGAGGCTGGAGATCGGAAACAGCTCGGTGACCCCCTGCACCGCACCGATGACAGTCGCTTCGAGATAGGTGATCATCGCGGACGATTCTTGCACGTGCGCGACAGTCCTTCCGGCTGGGACCAGCACACGCCGATTTGTCCGAATACTGGTTCCCGCAGCATGTTTCGGGGGCGTACTACGATGCGACGTCGTCCTGCGGCATTCGCCCGGACTCGCGCTGTTCCTGTGTCGGTGGGCACGACTGAAGTCCGCTGTGGGGTGATGGCCGCGTCCCACTGGCGAGATCATGTACGGAAAGGTCTGTGGTGCCCAGCAATTCGTCGGCGAGTATCGAGCGAACTTCCTCCACTGGTTCGTGGAACGAGGTGCCCTCGGGCAGTGAGGGTTTCGACTCCGTGCCGCGATGCTCGCGAGGATGCGCCGGTCTCGTCCAGTGCGGTGGGTCTCTGGGAGGGAAAACAGCGGCAATTCGGCGGAGCATTTTTTGACCCGCTCGGCAACACAGTGTGTTGCCGAGCGGGTTCCTTCCCCGTTCGCTGCGCAAACGCCGCCACGTCGCACAGCGCTGCCATGTTAGCCCACGCAGCCCGTAGTTCTACGTCGCCACGCCGACGTCGGCGAGTCCGGCGTGTTCGAAGCCGAAGTGTAGATCGATGGGGCGCCGGACTGACCGAGGCGAGACCTCTGCTGCTGCAAGTGGTGCACGGCCCGTGTGCATGGTGACTACTGCGCCGCAGCAGGTTCGGTGGCCGGGGTTGGCAGTCCGGCGAGGCGGTGCGGCGCCAGTAGGGATTTCACAGTTTCGGCGGGTAACAGGCCGAGCTCGGTGGCGATTTCCTCGACGGGGCGGCCGGTGTGCAAGGCCTGCTTGGCGATTCGGGCGCTGGCGGCGTAACCGATGTGCGGGGTGAGGGCGGTGACGATGCCGATGGAGCGGCGGACACCCTGTTCCAGATGGTCGCGGTGGGGGGTGATGCCCGCGACGCATCTGGTTGCCAGGGCGTCGATGGCGGCGGTGAGGTGGGCGGTGGTGCGGAGCAGGCTGTAGGCGATGATCGGCTCGAAGGCGTTGAGCTGGAGCTGGCCCGCCTCGGCGGCCATGGTGACGGTCATATCGTTGCCGACAGCCGCGAATGCGACCTGATTGACGACCTCCGGGATGACCGGATTGACCTTGCCGGGCATGATCGATGATCCGGCTTGCACTGGGGGAAGCGAGATTTCTCCCAGACCGGTCGTCGGTCCCGAGGACATGAGCCGCAGGTCGTTGCAGATCTTGGACAGTTTGACCGCGACGCGCTTGACGATGCCGGAGATCTGCACGAAAGCGCCGCAGTCCTGAGTGGCTTCGATGAGATCGGCGGCCGAGGTCACCGGAATCCGAGTGATATCGGCGAGATGGGTGCAGGCCAGCGCCGGATAGTCCGGATGGCCGTTGATCCCGGTGCCGATCGCGGTACCGCCGAGATTGCATTCGCGCAACAGTGCGGTGCCCTCGTCGAGGCGGGCGCAGTCCTCGCGCACCATGATCGCGAAGGTGCCGAACTCCTGCCCGAGCGTCATGGGTACGGCATCCTGGAGCTGGGTGCGGCCCATCTTGATGACGTCGGCGAATTCGATTGCCTTGCCTTCGAATTCGGTTGCCAGCCGACTCAGTGCGGCAACCAGATCGTGGATGTGGTGCACGATGGCGAGTTTCACGGCGGTCGGGTAGACGTCGTTGGTGGACTGGCCCAGATTCACATGGTCGAGCGGGTCCAGTTCGGTGTAGCCGCCGCGGTCGTGGCCGAGCAACTCCAGCGCCCGATTGGCGATGACCTCGTTGGCATTCATATTCGTCGAGGTACCGGCCCCGCCCTGGACCGGATCGATGGGGAACTGGTCGTGCAGTGCGCCACCGCGGATCTCGTCGCAGGCCGCATCGATAGCGTCGGCACGGCGCGTATCGAGCAGGCCGAGATCCCGGTTTGCCCGGCAGGCCGCCTGTTTGACCGCGGCGAGCGCGGTGATCAGGGCCGGGTAGTTGCCGATCCGGTCGCCCGTAATGGCGAAATTGTCCAGCGCGCGGGCAGTGTGGACGCCCCAGTAGGCCTCGCGCGGTACCGCGCGGGTGCCGAGGGAATCGCGTTCGGTACGAGTGCTTTCGGTCATCGGATTCCTGTTCAGTTGGATGTGTGCGGGAACGGCTGTGTCGCGGGGTGATTCGAGAGTTCGCCGAGCAGATTCGTCGTCATCCACCGGCGCAGCGCGCTACCGGACAGGCCGATGTCGACCAGGTAGCCGAGTTTCGCGAGTGCGGCCTCCCTGGTCATATCGCCGCCACCGATGGCACCGGCATCGCGCATGGCCCGGCCGGGTTGATAGCGGTCGAGATCGACTGTGCCGCTGTCACAGTGGGTGATGACGACTACTGGCGTTCCCCGTTCGGTCGCCGCGCGGATGGCCTCGACCGTTGCCGAACCGTGCAGTGGCAGTGTGCCTGAGCCGTAGCACTCGAGTACGAGTCCGCCCTGGTAGTGGCGCAATGCCATATCGAGCAGGTCTGGATGCATTCCGGGAAAGACGGTGAACAGGCCGACGGGTGGGCCAGCGATGCGCGGTCGCGTCTCGGGCAGTCGCGGTGGTGCGGGCGGCGGTGCGTACTCCCGGACCGTGGTGAATCCGTCGTAGTCGTCACAGGCGCGTTTACTGGCCCGCACGGCCGGATGCAGCGACTCGCCGAAAGCGATAAATGTCCCTGGGACTGTCTGGGCGGCAATGCAGTTCAGCGCAAGCGTCAGGTTGCTACGCGCATCGCTGCCCGGAAGGCCCAGCGGGATCTGCGCTCCTGTCAGCACGACGGGCACCTCGATACCGCGCAGCTCGAATGCCATCCGAGCGCCCACGTAGGCCATCGTGTCGGTGCCGTGCACAACGACGACCCCGGCCGGTCGGCGTTCCGCAATACCGGAGCGGACCCGTGCGGCGATCCGGCGGGCGGTATCGGGCCCGGCATCGGCACTATCGATGACCTGCTCGAGCTCGGAGTAGTCGAACCGAACCGCGATGCCGTTCTCGCGCTCGAATCGTGCGATGGTGTCCGCGATTTCACTGCCCAGACCTCGGCGGGGCCGCAGTCCGTCACCGTGATCGACCATCCCGAATGTGCCACCGGTGTAGAGGATGTCGACACTGATCTGCGAAAGACGTTGCGGCACCGTGGTGATCGAAGTCATGCGGGCTCCGATCCGGTTTCCGGCATCGGAGCGAGCACGTCCTGATCCAGTCGACCCCGGACCCGGAACCAACCCACCACCATCGCGACGACGACGAGCAGGAATGCCGCCAGCGTGATGCGCCCGATCTCGTCGTCGAAGAACATCAGCAGAATGACGGCGAGTAGGAAGCCGAGGGTGAGGATATTGAGCACCGGCGCGAAGGGCAGCCGGAAGGTGGGCCTGCGGTAGTGCCCCTGCTCGGCTCGGCGCACGAAGATCCAGTGGCAGATCATGATCGACGCCCAGGTGCCGACGATGCCGAGTCCGGCCAGATTCAGCACGATCTCGAAGGCCTTCTGCGGCATGACCAGATTGAGCACCACGCCCGCGATACCGACCACGCTCGTGATCAGAATGCCGCCGTACGGTGCGCCGTTGCGGTTCATGCGCTGAGCGAAACGTGGTGCCGCGCCGGCCACTGCCATCGAGCGCAGGGTGCGACCGGTCGCGTAGAGCCCGGCGTTCAGGCTCGACATCGCGGCGGTGAGCACCACCAGATTCATGACGTCGGCGGCGTGTGGGATGCCGATCGAACTCATCACCGTGACGAACGGACTTTCACTGGGGGAGTAGGCCGTCCACGGCAGTAGCAGTGTGAACAGGACGACCGAGCCCGCGTAGAACAGGATGATCCGCCACATGATGGAATTCACCGCGCGCGGCACCACCAGTCTGGGATTGTCGGCTTCGCCCGCGGCGACCCCGATCATCTCGGTGCCGCCGAAGGCGAACACCACGCCGAGCGCGATGGTGAGCATGGGTGCCAGGCCGCGGGGGAACAGTCCGCCGTGATCGGTGATCGTCGAAATGCCGGGGTCGTGCCCGCCGACCGAGGTGCCGGTGACGATGAATCCGATGGCCAGCACCATGAATACGACGATGGTCCCGACCTTGACCAGCGCGAACCAGAATTCGAGTTCGCCGAACAGTCGCACCGACATCACATTGAGCGCGACGACGACCGTCAGCGCGATGAGCGCCAGCACCCACTGCGGCACGGACACGAAGAACGACCAGAAGTGCGCGTAGAGCGCGACCGCCGTGATGTCGGCGACGAGGGTCGTCGACCAGTTCAGGAAGTACAGCCAGCCCACCGAGTACGCGCCACGCTCACCGAGGAATTCGCGAGCATAGGACACGAACGCCCCGGACGAAGGCCGGTACATGACCAGTTCGCCGAGTGCGCGCACGACCATGAACGTGAAGATTCCGCACACGATGTAGACGAGGGCGAGGGACGGTCCGGCGAGCGACATCCGGCCGCTGGCGCCGAGGAACAATCCGGTGCCGATCGATCCGCCGATCGCGATCATCTGCATGTGGCGCTTGCGTAGCCGCTTCTGATAGCCGAGGTCCCCGACATCGATCCGCGGTGCGGGCGTGGTGGCGGCGGTCGACTGTTGGTCGTGATGTTGCATCGAAAACCTTCCATGGGCCGGATCGAGCCCTGAAGAAGTAAGGCTGTCAGGCTGTAAGACAGGTTGACTGTAATGGGGGTCACAGCGGCTGTCAATGCCATACTGGGTCGCGTGACGGTCGAGGAAGGGTACGTGCAGCGCATCGGCGCCACCGAAGCGGT
This sequence comes from Nocardia sp. NPDC102475, assembly GCF_055584605.1. Lineage (NCBI taxonomy): Bacteria > Bacillati > Actinomycetota > Actinomycetes > Mycobacteriales > Nocardiaceae > Nocardia > Nocardia sp. NPDC102475. The sequence continues at coordinate 89,420 of NZ_JBVJLS010000005.1, forward strand.
CTTTCGCCGACTGAAGAGCCTCATCCAGAGCGACGATTACGCGGTCGGCGATCGCCTGCCCGCGGAGCTGGCGCTGGCCAAGCAGTTCGGGGTGAGTCGGCCGGTGGTCCGCGAGGCGCTACACGCCTGCGCCATCCTCGGACTCACCGAAACCCACACCGGCCGAGGCACTTTCATCGTCTCCAAGAATGCCGATACCCAGCCGACCTTCGCGGGTGTCGGTGCCGGTGATCTGATCGAGGCGCGCAGGCTCGTCGAAATACCGGCCGCCGGATTCGCCGCCGAGCGCCGCAGGCCGGAGCAGGTGCGGCAGCTGTTCGAGATCCTGGACAAGCTCGCGGCGGCCCCGGATGCCCACGAATGGGTGCGCTACGACGGCGAATTGCACACCGCGATCGCGGCCGCGAGCGGCAATACGATGCTGACCGCCATGGTGGCCGACACTCGCCGCGCGCTGGACCTGCAATCGGAGTTCTTGAACCTGACCCAGGACCGCCGCACCGATTCCGACCGCGAGCACGAGGCCATCGTGCGGGCCATCGAGGCCGGTGCGCCGGAGGTGGCGCGTGCGGCGATGACCGATCACCTGGAGCGAGTCGCCGAAACGGTCGCCCGCATCGGCGCCTGAGCGACCTACCGTCGCGGTTCGGGGGGCTGGTGGGTGCGCTGGATCGTGAGTGATGCGGCGAGCAGGCGTGAGTTGTTCGGATCGGCGGGATCGATACCGGTGAGTTCGGCGATGCGGCGCAGTCGATAGCTGAAGGTATTGGGGTGCACATGAAGTCGTGCCGCCGCTGCTTTACGGTCGGAACCGTAGCGCAGATGTGCCTCCAACGCCTCGAGAAGATGCGGGTTGCTCAGCAGTGGGGTGATCCGTTCGGCCAGCCGGTCGCGGGCGTGGCCCGGTCGGGTGAGTTGGTATTCGAGCAGCAGATCGTCGAGTCGGTATGTCCCGGTCGGGCGGCCGAGCAGGCGTGCGAGGGTTGCGAGTTCGGCGACTTCGGCCGCGGCATCGGGCAGTTCGGTGCGTAGGACCGCCGGGCATTCGGCCAGATGTGCCGACGCGCCGAATTGTTCGGCCAGCTCGGCCGCCAGCCCGGCGTAGCGGGTCGATTCGGGTTCGTCGGAATACCTTGGGAGCAGGGCGATTCCGGTGGATCCGTCGAAGGTCACCAGGGCGGTGCCATTGCTTATCGTGTCCAGGGTGCGGTGCAGGATGCGTATCCGTCGCCGGGCCAGTAGATCGGCGACGGAGGTGGGCTGGTCGTCGGAATCGATATGGATGCCGAGCACCGTGTAGCGGTCGCTGAGCGGGGTGTCTGCGCGGGCGGCCTGTTCATCGGCGGGTTGGCCGCGCAGCAGTGCTGAACACAGTTCGCGGCGGGCTTCCCGCTCGGCGTTGTAGATGGATTGTTCGACCGCAGTGTAGGTCTCGACGACGATGATATTGATGTGCTTGAGCAGATCGAGCAGACGGGAGCCGACCTGGACCAGATCGGCCATTTCTTCGGGCGTCGCGAGTGCGGCGGCTTCGGCGAGCACCGATTGCGCCGAACCGTGGATTGCCTCGATCAGGATCGACAGCGGGAAGCGGTCTTCGGCATGCCGCTCGGCGACCGGTGCCACGAAGGCCGCGACCTCGGCTCCGGTGAATTCGCGATCTTCGCCGATGGCGTGCAGTACGGCGCGGCCACAGGCGTAGATGGCGGGCAGCACCTCCGCGGTGAAATGGCCTTCGGGCAGATCGGTCGCGGGCGGGGTCGCGCCGAGGCCCTCGGCGAGCATGCGCTCGGAGATCTGCTGCCACCGGGTCAGTAGCCGGGTCACCAATGGAGCGTCTCGGATGGCCGAGGTCGTAGCGATTGCCATGCGCCGATTGTTGCCGACGACAGTGGGCGGTTCAACGTTTCGGTTTTATCAACCAGAACTTTGTCGTCGACGACAAACGAGTGCGGAGTTATTCGTCATGGCGTGTAGTGACGTCGGTTAATGACCGTTCTAGATTTCGAATACCGCGTAATCACAATGGCGGCCATCACATTTCGTGCGATCTGTGACGTGTGGCATAGCGACCGGCGTGGGGCGGAACCGATCGGAATGGGAAGTACGAAATGTTTGCAATGAAGCAACGCGGCTGCCGCGCCTTCGCGGGTGCCGCCCTCATCGCTGGACTGTCTGTGGCGCATGGGCTCGGAATCGGTGCGGCGGGCGCGGAGCCCGCCGAATCCGATCAGCAATTCCTCGTCGAACAGATCAACGCGGGGCTGGCTCCGGCTCCGGCTCCGGACGGGCGGCAGCCACAGGCGATCGTGGATACCGGAAGTGGATCGGGCTGGGCGAAGAGCATCGCATCAAATACCGTCGGTGAAGGGCCCGAAATGACCGCGGCCCTTGCGGCTTTCGCGTACGGTCTCGCGCACCCGGATGCCGCGCCGGCGGGTGCGAACCGGTGGGACTGCAAGCCGAGTGCCGAACATCCGAACCCGGTGGTGCTGTTGCACGGCACCTGGCTCAATGCCTTCGACACGTTTGCCTATCTCTCGCCGCAGTTGGCGCGGGCGGGATTCTGCGTATTCGCATTCAATTTCGGGCGATCCGGGCTGATGGAGGGTGGCGGGATCGGTGCGATGCTGCCCGGTCGCTACGGGGTCGGGCCGATGGCCGAATCCTCGCGCCAGCTGGCTGATTTCGTGGAGCGGGTGCGCGCGGCCACGGGGGCGGAGAAGGTCGATATCGTCGGCCACTCGCAGGGTGGGACGGTGGCGAATCAGTATCTGAAATTCGACGGGGGCGCCGATAAGGTCGGCAAGCTGGTCACTTTCGGTGCCACCCACCACGGCACGTCGTTGATGGGCATCGCGTTGCTGGGGCGGGCCATCAATAACCTCGGCGTGAATATCCTCGGTTTCTACGAGCCGATCGTCGGGCTGTCGAATATCGAACAGGCGGTCGGGTCTTCGTTCTACGCGCGGCTCAACGCGAACGGCGATACCGTGCCCGGTATCGATTACACGGTCGTCGGGTCGCGGTACGACGAGGTCACCAACCCCTACAACTGGACATTCCTGCAGGCCGGGCCGGATGCCACGGTCGACGACATCACGCTGCAGGACGGCTGCGAACAGGATCTGTCCGACCACCTGACCATGATGTATTCACCGCGTTCGGCCTCGATCGCGCTCGAAGCCCTGGATCCCGCGCACCATTCGAATCTGGACTGCAGCTTCAACCCCTGGTTGATCGGAGGTGGCGGCGCCCTCTGAGTTCGACCGATGAACCCTGCCCGAACCGGCCGTGCCGGGCAAGGTGTGGACTTCCCAATCTCGGGAGGTTTGACGACCTGAGTGAAAATTGACTGTGCCACTGTCCGTACTCGGGTCCACGCGAATCGGACCGTGGTTACGGGTCAGCACACCCGGTTGCACCTGACCGCGGTAACGACACAGCAGGAGACCTCGGTGATGCAGCGGTCGCGGTTCGATCCGGGCGAACTGCGGGCGATGGTGACGAGGTTGGAACGCCTGATCGCCGAAGCCAACCGAACCGTCGTCGAGCTGAAGGCCGCGATCGAATTCGCGGAGGTGGAGTCGGTTGCGGTGTCCGAAGAGGTTCGGTCGGATGCGGCATCCATGGAAGTGCAGTTGGTCGGCGCATCCGCGGAGGTGTGGTCGGAGGGCACACCCGTGGGAGTGCAGTCGGGCGCGGCATCAGTGGAGGCACGTTCGGTCGGCGCAACCGGAGATGCGCGGTCGGACGTGGCCTTCGCGGCAGCACAGTCGAATGTCGCGTCTGCTGCGGTGCACTCGGACGTTCCGCCTATTGCGGTGCATTCGGATGTCGCATCTACGACAATGCAGCCCGAAAATGCATCAGGTCGACCTGCGACAGAGCAACCCACCGCAAGTCGACACCGCCCACTTGTCCGCGAGCCCGCACCAACTCCGTGGTCCCGTCGCAGAGTGGACACCCCGTGGTCACAACGCACGGTTCGTCCGCGCCCGGCGAGATCGAACGCACCCACCGAACCCTCCACATCCCCTGCACCGGAACCGATCCCGGTCGCAGCCCCAGCCCCACCGATAATCCAGCGAACCCTGCCCCGACAACCCACCACGGTCCACACGAGCCCCGAGCCTGCCGTATCGGCACCGACTGGTTCACTGCGCGAGACCACGAACCCGGAGGCGATTCGACCGTCGACGGATGTTCAAGCGCCGAAGGTAGTTTCGCCACCGGTGCATGTCCGGCCGCCAGATCCGCTGCTGTCGGCGAATGTTGCGGAGCCCGTCGCGGTGGCGGTGCCGGTGGATGTCGGGGCACGCCCAATTCCGTCTCTGCCAGTCGATATTCGAGAACCTGAGACGGCACGACCGCAGCCTGTGGATGTCGGCGAGCCGGACGGGACGGCGCAGATGCCGAATGCTGCCGAGCCCGCGGCCGCGGCGCTACCGGCGGTCGTTCGGGAGCCGGAGGCAGGTCCGCAGCCGACTGATGTTTCGGAACCTGAGACGGTACGCCCGCCGGTGGATGTCGCAGCGCCGGACCGGGCACCGTTGCCGGCTGATGTCGCTGAGCCACTACCGGGAGGTGATCGCGAGTTGGAGACAGTGCCGCTACCGGCCGATATTGCGGCACCTGCGGCGGAGTCACTACCGGAGGATGTTCGCCAACCCGAGGCCTTGTCGCTTCGCGTGGATGTTTCGGAACGCGAGTCGATATCCGCGCCGGTGAACGATATCGAGGCACCTGCGGCTGTGCCGTTCCTGGCGGATGCGGTGGCTGCGGCCGCGGCGTCACCGGAAGATGTTCGGGAACCAGAAGCTGTGTCGGTACCGAGTGGCCAGCTCGGCGAGATCGCGAGCCCGGAGGCGATTCGACCGTCGACGGATGTTCAAGCGCCGGAGGCAGTCTCGCCGACGACCGGTGTTCGGCCGCCGAATCCTCCGCAGTTGTCAATGGATATCGCGGAACTCGTGCCGCTCGAAGTTGGGATGCCCGAGGGCCTGCCCTTGCCTGGGAATGCTGCCGGGCCCGCAGTGGTGCCGCCACCGGCGGACGTTCGGGGGCCGGGGATTCCAGAGCTACTGGGCACCGTCGAGGAACCGCCACTGCCGGTCTGCGCTCGGGAACCAGAGTTGGGACGACCGTCGGCGGATACTGAGGCGCGCGGGGCAGTGCCGCTGTCAGCCGATGTTGCGGCGCCCGAGGCCGTGGCGCTACCGGAGGATGTCGCGGAGCCCGAGGCCGTGGCGCTGCCGGAGGATGTCGCGGCGCCCGGGGCTGACGCACTACCAGCGGATGTTCGTGAACCCGAGGCTCCGTCGTTACTGGTGGATGTCAGTGGGTCGGACGAAGTGCCGCTACCAGTTGACGTTTCGGTTTCCGAGTCGGGACGTGCGCCGGTGGAGATCGAGGCGCCCGGGGCGTTGCCAGCAGATGTTCGGGAGCCTGAGGCACTGCCGCTACCGGCTCACACGTCGGAGCTGGAGACGGCAAGCCTGCTCGTGGATTTTGGGGCGCCCGAAGTGGTGCCGTTGTCAGCGGTTGCTGCCGAACCCACAGCAGGGGCGCGACCGGCGGATGTTCGGGGGCCGGAGGCAGTGCCGGTACCGGGGGACGTTCATGAGCCCGACGCTGCATCGCTGCCGGTCTACGTGCAACAACCTGAGTCGGCACCGCTGCCGGTCTCTGTGCGAGAGTCCGAGGTGGTGTGGTCGCCCGCGGAGGACCTGGAGTCGGAGACTGTACCGCTGCCGATCCATTTTCAGGAATCCGAGACAATACGACTTCCGACCTATCCTGACATCGAGATGCCGGGCTCCCGTGCGGATTCCGTCGATTCGGCGACACCCACGACCGCTGTCGAGTTGGCGGCGCAGCATGGTCTGGACATCGTCGGCTTCGATGGGCCGAATGTCGACACCTACGTTGTCGGGGAGGTGACGGCAGCGGTGGACGACATGCTCACCCGGTATCCGATTGCCTTGCGCGGCATACGGATTACCGATCCGGACGATAGCGCGCCCCCTGTGCGTGGGCCGTCTCCACCATTGCCGCAATCAGATGCGTCAGCTATCTGGATGGTGCTCGATGGGAGTGCCTTGGCGACTTTGGTCCCGGCGGCCGGGAGTGCGCGGCCGCGCAGGTGGTTGCGTCGGCGGCGCAATGCCGATCGGCCGGTTTATGCGGCGGTTGTGCGTGAGTTCGGTTGTGCGCTCGATGTCGCGGGGGACTTTCGGGCCCGGCACGAGGCGCAACGCCGACTGATCACCGAATCACTGCGTGGCAGTGCGGATCTCACCTACAACCCGCTGGATCCGAGCCTCGCCCTGCTCGATGCGTTCACTGATTTCGCGCTGCACGGGGATCGTGCGGGGAAATTGGCGAAGGAGCTGCACGACATGCTGGTGAAGATGGCGCGAGCCGAGTCGACCGACCTGCCGGCCTGATCGGGCCAGGGCCGAGCCTCGACTTGGGCTGGTTCACAAGATGGGGGTGGTCGGCTTGTGTGTTGGCGGAGTCTTTTATCGCTGACCTGCGGTCGCTACCGGATTGTTCGTTACCGTCATCGCGTTCGATTGCCCGCCTTCGGGAGGATCAGCTGTGACGGAGATCGAAACACAACGATCCGACGAGCGGGCGGGCGGTGAATTCGGCGCGTGGCTCGCCTTCGCCGGCTGCCTCATCGCGGTCTTCATGCAGATGATCGACGTGACCATCGTCAATACCGCACTGCCGAATCTCACCGTAGACCTGCGAGCCTCGCAATCGGCGCAGGTGCTGGTTGTCTCCGGGTATTCGCTGGCCTTCGCGTGCACGCTGCTGACCGCGGCGCGCGTCGGCGCCATCGTCGGCCGCCGCACCGTATTCCTGATCTCGGTCACGGCCTTCACCGCGGCCTCGGTGTGGTGCGGAATATCTGCGAGCGCAACCGAATTGGTAATCGCCAGAATTGGGCAGGGGGTCGCGGGTGCCGGGATGGCGGCGCAGACCATTGCCATCCTCATCGCGAGCTTCCCGCCGAATCGACATCAACAGGTCTTCGCGCTCTACGGTGCGACCGCCGGACTCGCCGGAATGCTCGGGCCGATCCTCGGCGGTGCGCTGGTCACCGCCGATATCGGCGGACTCGGTTGGCATTCGATATTCCTGATGAATCTGCCCATCGGCGTGCTCGCCTTCGTTCTCGGCTTCAAATACCTGCACCTCGGCAGGCCACTGGAACGCGATCGCCTCGACCTGGGCGGCGTGGCAATGTCCACCGTGAGCCTGTTCGCCTTACTCGCCGCTCTCGCGGACATTCAGCAGAATGGTTGGCGGCCATTATCTTTCGGTGTAATCGCCGCGGCTTGCACGCTGGGTGCGGTGTTCTTCGTCTACGAGCGCAGGCTGGTCCGGCGCGGCGGCAGTCCGCTGGTTCGCCTGGATCTGTTCGCCGATCGCGGCTTCGCCATCGGTGCGGTGCTGGTGGCGAGTTTCTTCGGTCTGTTCACCGCATTCGTCTTCACCGTATCGATCACCCTGCAGGACGAATTGCATTGGTCCGCACTGCGCACCGGTGTAGCGATGACACCATTCGCACTCGGCGCGGGCACCGGCGCCCTCGCCTCGATGCTGCTGGTAAAGCGTTGGGGGGCAAGAGCACTCGCATTCGGCATCGCGATGTATGGCTGCTGCGTGGCGATCGGCGCGGCATATCTGCGGCTCACCGCGGGCGAGGTGAATCTCGCGTTGGCGCTCGGCCCGGTCTTCGTCGCCGGATTCGGGGTCGGCCTGTTCGGTGTGCAAGTACAACCGCTGATGCTGGCGGGCTTGGAGCAGCGACAAATGGCCGAGGCATCCGGGCAACTGCCCACCATCGAGCAGCTCGGCAATGCGGTCGGGCTCGCACTGCTCAGCGTCGTGTTCTTCCGCACCCACACCCTGGACGGCAGCATTGTCATGCTGGCGGCCATCGCGGTGATCGCCATCGCCATGGCGGTGCCGACGCTGGCGTTGCCCGCACCGCCTCAGGCACCCACATAAGCTCAGGCAGAGCCGGTGGTACCCAGTGGAGACGGTTCGCCGGGCTCGGATCCGATGAGCAGCCGCTTGAGAATCTTTCCGGTTTCGCCGCGGGGGAGTGCGTTGAGGAAGGTGACATCGCGCGGTACGGAGAAACGGCTGAGCCGATTGCGAATGTAGGACCGGATCATATCCGAATCCAGCCCCGCGCCTTCACGTTTCACCACGAAGGCGGCCAGACGCTGCCCGAACTCGGTATCCGGCACGCCGACCACGGCGACCTCACTGACCTGCGGCAGATGCGCGAGGGCCTCCTCGACCGGACGCGGGAACACATTCTCACCGCCCGAGATGATCATCTCGTCATCGCGTCCGGCAATGAACATTCGACCCGCGACATCGAGATAGCCGAGGTCACCGGTGTCGAGCATGCCGTCGGCCTCGGCGGGTGGCGCGGAATTGACGTAGCCGTCGAAGAGCATGTGGTTGCCGACGAAGATATGCCCGGTGACGCCGATCGGAACCGGGCGCTGATCCGGACCGAGCACCGCGACCCTGGTGCCGAGCGGCGGTCGGCCCGCGGTGGTCGGTGCGGTGCGCAGATCGTCGGGAGTCGCGATGGTGGCCCAGGACACCTCGGTGGAACCGTAGACGTTGTAGAGGATCTCGCCGTAGGTGTCCATGAATCGCAGCACGGTCGCCCCGGCCAGCGGTGCGCCGCAGCTGATCACGGTGCGCAGACTGGATGTGTCGTATCGAGCACGCACGGCGGTGGGCAGATCGAGGATGCGATTCACCATGGTCGGCACCACGATCATGCTCTCGACCTGGTGTTCGGCGACCAAGCGCAGACAGTCCTCGGCGTCGAACCGCTCCGAGACCACCACTGTTGCACGCAGCGCCGTACTGAGCTGAAGTCCGGCCAGACCCCACGTGTGGAACAGCGGCGCGGGGATGAGCATCGCGGCGTCCATTGTCAACGGAATCCGCGACAGCAGGGCTGCGATGGTGCCGAAACCCTTCGGATAGGGGCGGCGCGCGCCCTTCGGTGTGCCGCTGGTTCCCGAGGTCAGCACGATCAGCCTGCCGGGCTGTGTCGGGATGCGAAATTCGGACTGCCCGATGGCGATCAGGTCGTCGATGGTGGAACGCCCCGGTACCGGCGGGCGACCGTCGGTATTGAACCGCGGCAGATCGGTATGCAGATAGCGGACCAGCTGTTCCAGATCACCGTCGATGAACAGCGCCGAAAGCCGGTGGCGCTGCACGATTTCCTCGATGCGCCGCCCGGACAGCCCCGCATTCAACAGCGCCACGTCGACCCCGAGTTTCCCGGCGGCGACCATGGTTTCGACCATGCCCGCATGATTGCGCGACAGCAACCCCACCGCGTCACCGGACGCGAGCCCCAGGGTGGCCATGGCCCCGGCCAGCGCATTCGTGCGTTCATGCATCTGAGCGAAGGTGCGGGTACCGGAGTCGTCGACGACAGCGATCCGATCCGGCGAATGCGCGGCCCCCGCGGCATACCCGCCCGCCAGATTGAAACCCCATTTCGCCAGGGAGCGAACCTGTTTGATGCTGGTCGCGGGGTGGGTGGGCCGCGCGACACCGGTACTCATGATCTGCTTGGCCACACCCACCTGCCGCCGCAGCGGTGAATTCTCGGCATTGACCGCGACCGAGGTGTGCGCGCCGCGAATGACGTCTACCGCGTGCCGCAATCCGCTGTCGACCCACGCCACCACTGCGGCATTGGATTGCTCCGGCAGCAGCGGATGCATCCGGCCCGGTGCGAACAGGGTGATGACGATCTTGGTGCACTCCTCGTCGCCGCGCAGACGGACCGAGGCGAGACTGCCGGTGCCCAGGCACTCCAATTCGAAGCTCTCGTACCAGCGACACACCCGGAACCGCACCTGATGAGTGCGTATTCCGGATTCCGGGATGCCGACCCGCACCTCCAGAATGCCGTCGTCGGTACGGGATTCCACGCGTTCGCAGCCGCCGATGCCGGCGAATAACCGTGGATAGGTCTGCGGTTCGAGCAGCAGATCCCAGAGCGCTCGCCGGGCGATCGCGAATTCCGCGCCCACATCGATGATGTCGGTAACCAACTCATGCACTTCTCGTCGGCCGGTTCGAACAGCTCGGGTCGGCGGGAAACCCCTATGAACGCAAGTATGCGAGGCCCCACCCGTGTTGCCCACCATTCACTGCGAAGTTGGGTCCGCGCCCAACCGGCGACCGGGACCCATGTGAATGACCCCAATAATCGCCGGAATTCACCCCGCCGGGCCTCGCGCACCCGTCCTGGGATCGATCACAATGCACACACGGTCCAATAATGTTGTGCCCCAATAGGATTGCCCAAATGTTCAGGCAAACCTAAGCTGGGAACACATGGTGATCACCAGGCACCGTCGCCGACACCGTGTCTCGAATACTCGCAGGCGCGACACCGAGGCCGCAGTCGGTGCCGCTGGCGTAGTGGTGTTCGAGGGCAGGCCGCGCTCATCCGGTTCGGGTAAATCCGATCCCTCCCCGGATCTGCGTGGGCGCGTCCTGCCGAGGATTACGTTCCGAAAGCGAGGACCGCGCTGGCCAGGGTCAGGCAGTACCAGTAGGTATAGAGCAGGTAGGTGGTGTGGTCGGCACGGCGATCGCGCCGCCGGAATACGCGGTAGGCGATGACGAAGGACAGCAGCGCCGCGGCCACTCCGAGCAGTGCCGCGGGGACCGGTGCGTCCCGATAGACGAGGAAATACATGGCAACCGGATAGATCACGAATGCCGCCGCCAAGAACCGGCGGCAGGCCGGCTCGCCGAAAACCACTACGGCGGTGCGTCTTCCGACCGCCACATCACCGTCGATATCGCGCAGATCTTGCAGGGATACCAGCACACCCAAGGGTATGGCGATCGCCGCGATCCAGGTCCAGGCCGCCGGGGTCAGCGGAGTCACGATTTGCCAGGCGGCCGCGAGTTGGGCGATCGTGCCCGCGACCATAGCGGCATTCTTACCCCACAGTGCGCGGGCACCGCCGAAGTGATTGTGGAAGGCCCACGCCACTATCCAGAGCACCGTCCATTCCAGGACCTGCAGCACCGCACCCAGCGCGAGGAAGGCGGCAGTGACCCAGACCAGTCGCCACTTGGCGCCCTGCGGGGTGACGAGTCCGACGACGAGCGGCCGGTGCGGCTTGTTGTGACGATCCTCCTCGATCCCGGTCAGCTGGTTGGACAGGTTGAACGTGTAGATGTAAAGCCAGAAATAGACCAGACATTCGGCCAGTACCAGCGGTAGCGCAACCACACCCGCACGGGTGCTCGCCCATGCGGCGACGGCGAAGGTCGTCGCGGGTACAACGGTTGCCGTCAGGTCGCCTGCGCTGAACGACCAGCAGATGTGGAACTCACGCAGTAGGCCGCTGGTCAGCACGCCGACCCTGCGGCGCGCGGCCGCTTCGGGAGGTGCGGCCATAACTACCTACCAGGCTCCGACGCGGATGCATCGACGGCCACCGGATCTCGACGCCACACCCGCATACCGAGTTTCGTCGGTGCGGGCAGATGTGCGAGCGATACGGGCACGGGCCGAGTCGACAGTGGATCGACGCGCCAGCGTGCTGCGATCGTCGCCAATGCCAAGCTGGCCTCGACCAGTCCGAACTGGTCACCGATGCAGCGTCGCGCACCGGCGCCGAAGGAAATGAACAGCGTTCGGTCCGGCTCCGCGCCGATCCATCGATCGGGCACGAATTCGCCTGCCCGCTCATAGATTTCATCGCGCCGATGAATGACGTGCGGACTGACCGCGACGGTCGTGCCCGCCGGAAGAGGGACGCCGTCGAGGGTGGTATCGGCCGAAACCACCCTGGTGAGCAACCATCCGGCCGGATACAACCGCAGCGTTTCGGTCACCACCCGATTGACGACGGGAAGATTCGCCAGGTCCTGGTAGCGGGCGGTGCTATCGCTCAGCACGGTATCGACCTCGTGCTGAACCTGCCTTCGTAGCTCCGGATTTCGTCCGAGCAGATACAGCGCCCAGGTCAATGTGCTCGCGGTGGTTTCCGCACCCGCGAACAGAAATGTGAATACCTGGTCGATCAGTTCCTCGTCGCTCATCGCGACCTGCGCGCCGGTGGAGTCGGGATCGCGGGCACGCATGAGGGAGGACAGCAGATCACCGTGGTCGCGATTGTCGGCGCGCCGCTGGTCGATGAGTTCGGCGGCCACCGCCCGCAGCCGGTTCCGCGCCTGGTAGTAGCGCCGGTTGGCCGGTGTGGGCAGTCGATTGACGCCCGGTGGCAGCACCATCCGACGGAATATACTCCCGGCGATCGTCGTGAAATCGTCGGCGACCTGCTGAACCGAGGTCTCCGGAAACGACGATGAGAACATTGTCCGAACTGCTACTCGGACAGTGAGTTTCGACATTTCCGCGCCGAGCTGGATTTGCTGCCCGTCCTGCCAGGAACCGATCACGTGCTCGATCGAGTCGACCATGGCCTCGGAGTATCCGGGCATACGTCCCGGTTGGAAGGCGGGTTGGCTCAGGCGGCGCTGTCGCCGGTGCCTGCTGTGCGGGCAGGTTCCGATACCGTCGCCCGCGACTTCGCGGGAGCGATCGTAGAGCGGTCCGCCGCGATCGAAGGTGCGGTCGTCGAGCAGCACCACGCGGGCCAACTCGGGATCGCAGACCACCACGACCGGCAGCGGACCCAGTTGGACTCGGCTGAGGCGGCCGTGCGTGGGGAGTGAGGATAGAAATCCGATCGGGTCGGTGAGAAAACGAATGCCGTGACCGAGAATCGGGACCGTGTTCGGAGCTAGCGGGATCGACTCGATCGGGTTCTTCATGCGGACCTGCTCGTCATCATCGCGGCAAGTAGTCGAAGATCCTCGGTGGCATTGTCGGCGGATACTCTGGTGAGGCAGTCCAACGCGGCATCGAGCTCCCGCCGGGCCTCCCGTTCCGCCCACTCGCGTGCTCCGGTGAGTTCGATCAGGCAGGCGATCCGGTGCAGCGTTTCGGTATCGCGGCCGACATCTCGATACAACTCGCGCAGCGCATCCGCGGTGGGCCCGGTCGAATCCAGTGCGCGCGCGATCGGCGGGGATTTCTTGCGGTTGGCGAGGTCGGGGTACAGCGGCTTACCGGTCACGCTCGGATTGCCCCAGATGCCGAGCATGTCATCGATCAATTGGAATGCGATGCCGAGATGGTGTCCGAATTCGGCCAGCGCTCTGGCTTGTTCCTGGTCGGCGCCACCGGCGATCGCGCCCATCTCGCAGGCGCAGGACAGCAGCGCCGCGGTCTTCGACTCGATCACGGCGAGGGATTCGTCGACGGTCTCGCGGTGTTCGGACTCGATATCCGCGGATTTTTCGTTGCATAGCGCGTCGAGGGCTTTCGACAGCAGCGTGATGCCGGGGCGGCCGACCATCTCGTTGATCGCCATGGCCAGTAGCGCATCTCCGGCGAGCTGGGCGCCGCGTTCGCCATAGACCGACCAGGCCGATCGGCGCTTGCGGCGCTGCTCGTCGCCGTCGGTCAGGTCGTCGTGCAGTAACGAGAAATCGTGCACGAGCTCGACCGCGACGGCCTCGGTGACACCCTGCGGTGGCTCTGCGGCTGCGACTGCTTTGGCGGATGCGAGTACCAGCGCCGGACGGATCGATTTGCCGACCTGTTTGCTCGGCCGTCCCGTGGCGTCCAGCCAGCCGGCGTGATAGCCGACGATCATTCTGATCGGTGGGGCAATGCGGTCCAGGGAGGAGCGGTATGCGGGCTCGACCAGACGCTTGGCCTCGTCTAGCACCGTGGCCGCGGTTCGCGACCCGGATTCGTACCTGGTAATGCCCACTACCCGTCCTTCGATGCCCGCCTCGCTCGTACTCAGTCGCACGTAGCATTGAGATGGTATCAACATTTGGATGGTATGCGCATCTGTAAACGAACAGAACGGTTGGTGGAGAACCGATGAGTCGTCAGAGCAGAGCCGCATTGCAGCAACGCAATCGCGACCGGGTCCTAGCGGCGGCCAAGGCGGAATTCGCCGAACGCGGTTTTCGCGGCGCGACGGTGGATGACATCGCCGAGCGCGCGGAACTCACGCGCGGCGCGGTGTACTCCAACTTCGCTGGTAAGCGGGCGTTGTACCTGGCGGTGCTGGCCGCGGAGGCCGAGGGGGCGCCGGAACTGCTGGATGGTCGCCCGGCGCGGACCCCGGTGGCGGCCATCGGCCGATTCGCCCGGACCTGGGTAGACCGGCTCCCGGGTTCGGCAAACTATCCGGTGGCCGGGGTCTCGCAGCTGCACTCACCGATGCTGGCGCACGACCTCATTCCCGAACTCGTCGTCGATGAATGTCTGCGCGGCTCGTTCGTGCAGCTGATCAAACTGGACGCCATCCTCCTCGGCCTCGCGCTGGCGGGCCTGGACGGTGGTGGTGGGTCCGTACTGCCCGGCCGTTGGCTCGGCATCGCCGAATCCGTGATCACCCTGCTCTACGGTGCGACACAATTGTCTTTCGTCGCACCGGAATTCGTGGACCGGGCGAAAGTGATCGCGGCATGTGAGCAGATGGTGCACCACCGGATCGACGACACCACGCGGGCTATGGCGGACACCGTCGCGGTGACGGGCGTCGACGAACCGTGGACGCCACCACCGTGCCGCGACCTGGTCCACACGGTAGCCGCGGATCTCTCGGGCGCGAACGTTGTTGCCGTACTCGGGATGAACAAGCTCGGCGCCATCGCGGATATCCTGCGTGACCAGCCCAGCGGAGGTCGCACAACGATCGCGATGGCCACCGCCGACGGGACGGAGGTGGCACAGCTGGCTCGCCTCGCGGTCAGCGATATCAGCAGGTCGCTGCGCGCCGCATTTCCCTGCCCCGCGGTTCCCGGCATGCAGGTGGTTCTCGACGAATCCGGCAAAATCGCACGGGCGTGCGGGGTGGACGCCGTCGATGACGACACCGAGAGTGCGGTCTTCGTCGACGGCGAACGGGTGGTGGCGCGGGCGACTGGCGCGGGTGCCTGTCAGGCGCTGGCGAGAACGCTCGGCACCCTGGACGACTTACGCTCGGTCTGGAGCCGATGAACTGGCGTATTCGGTTGCGGCGGCCTTGCCTGCGCCCCGCCCCTCGGCCCGCGTCGTGATGCGGCCGTTCTCGACGAGGACCGCGAACTCGGAATTGTCGTCGACCCGGTCGAATCCGCATGCGGCCGCGAGTGTTCCGGCGTGATCGACGATCACCTGTAACCGCGGTAGCGCCGCGACCGGAAAAGCATGGCGCAATGACCGGCAGATATCCGCGATCGCCAGCCGCGCCAGCGGTGCGAGTTCCGCCGGACGATCACTCACCAGCGCCAGCGTGATATCGGTGTGCTCGGGCCAGATCGACAGCGCCGCTTCGATGGTGGCGATCCGGTGCATACCGACGACGGCGATCAGGCCGTCGCCGTCGAGCCGGGCCGAGTCCGCGCGTATGCGATCGATGCAGCTCGGCGGTTCCCAAGGCTCGTCGACCCGCGTGACGCGCGCGTCGGTCGGGGACGGCGGGCTCGGCGTCTTGACGCCGCCGAGTAGTGCGACCTGTTCGCATAGCGCGATGGCCCGTGCCGGATCGGTGAACTCGGGCGCGACGTAGGACAGCTGGGTCGTCCCGTACAGGATCGTCAGCACGGATTCGGCGCTGGCGATGAAACTTTCCAGCGGCGCGGACGTCGGCTGGCTGATGGCCCGCAGCGATACGGCGAGCAGTAGCGCGTCGAGCGCGAGCAGCTGTGCGAACGGCCGCCGGATCTGTTCGCTCATCAGGACTTCGGGTACGAAATCGACGCTGAGCGCGGGGGAGGTGAACTGCTCGTCTTCGCCGTATTCATACTGGCTCGACTGCGGCAGTTGCTCGAGCCAGGTGCTGGCGAACGCGCCGAGTGCGGCGGCCGGTGTGTCGGACTTCGCGCCGCCGGCGGGCGCGGGAGCCTGTTCGGCTTCGTGCGCGAGCACCGCGAGATATAACGCCCGCTTGCCCGGAAAATTGGAATAGACCGCTCCCCGCGTCATATCGGCGCGCTCGGCGATGCCGTCGACCGTCGCGCCGCGGAATCCGCGCTGCGCGAACTCGGACTTGGCCGCGGCCAACACCTTTCTGCGGGTGGCGTCCTGCTGCTGTGCCCTCGTCAGACGAACCATCGGTCCCTTCGCTGTTCCCTTGCTTCCTGCGGCACCGCGCAGCGTACCGGTTCGATACTCGCGCGCCGCGCTACGAATGGCCGAGATGTAGCTGGCGGCGCGGCGATCGTGCCCTGTTCGGCGTTGTCATGCACATTCGGATGCGTCTATCATCCAAATGGTAACAACATCTCGACTGCCGATGTCCTCGCGCGTCAGTTGCCGCCGTCTGACCGCGGAGGGGATGGTCAGACGGCACCGGGCACAGGGTGCCCGCCAAGTGGATTCCGGTTCGCGCCGCATTTGTGGTGGATACCAGATGGTTCGGCGGCGACTGACGAGATCACCCAAATTCTGGCCGAGCGGATCCGCGGCCACGCGATCCCGGCTTACGTTCGGGCCGAACAGCGCCGCTTGCTGATCGGAGGTGCGAGGTGTGCTGTGGCCTGCGTTCGGCCGCGCTGTGTGCGGCCGCCGTCCTAGCATGTTCGGGCGGTATATCGCTCGCGGATTCCGCATGGGACTCGGATGCGCCGATTCCGGTGCGTGCCTTGGCGGCCGCGCGGCAGGCGCCCGATGGGTCACGAATGCTCGCCGCGGCGCAGGGGCCGGGGCGAGTACTCGATCTGACCGTGTATTCCGAGGCGATGGGGCGGACCGTACCCATCGAAGTCCTTCCTGCGGTGGACAATTCGAAACCGGCGCCGGTCTTGTATCTGCTCAATGGCGTCGACGGCGGCACCGATACCGGGGTCTGGAGTGACGGCAGCAATTGGCTCACCAAGACCGATGTCGAGCGATTCTTCGCCGATAAGCAGGTCACCGTGGTGATGCTGGTCGGCGGCGGTGGCACCTTCTTCGCCGATTGGCAGGTGGACGATCCGGTGATCGGCAGACAGCGCTGGACCACGTTTCTCACCAGGGAACTGCCGTCGATCATCGACTCGGCATTTCGCGGTACCGGTGCGAATGCGATTGCGGGGCTTTCGATGGCGAGTTCGGCGGTATTCCGACTCGCCATCGTGGCACCCGGGCTCTACCGTGCCATCGGTTCCTACAGCGGTTGTGTGCGCACCAGTGACCTGCCGGGACAGGCGATGGTGAATGCCATTGTGACCGCTCGTCGCGGCAATCCGCGCAATATGTGGGGGCCGCCCACCGATCCTGCATGGGCCGCCAACGATCCCTATCTACATGCCGATCAACTGCGTGGTACGACCATCTACGTTTCCACCGGCACCGGGCAACCGGGACCGCTCGACACCCTGGACGGACCGGGTATCAACGCGAATCCGGTGAAACTCCTGGACCAACTGCTCATCGGTGGTGCGTTGGATGCCCTTACCGCGGTCTGCACCGAACAACTACGCGACCGACTCCGGGAGTTGGATATTCCGGCCACCGTGGATTTCCGGCCCACCGGTACGCATTCCTGGGGGTATTGGCAGGAGGACCTGCACAATTCGTGGCCGGTACTCAGTGCGGCGCTGAGGCAATGAATAGCGCGGCGGACGGAGTTGTGTGCGGACCACTGTCTGCGGTCAGGATATTCTGTGAATAGTCGCAGGGATATCGATTTCGCTCATCCGCAACTGCCGCAAGCGATTTGAATACCTCCATATCATCGCCGACAGGAGGACCTGTGCGCACCGCTTTCCGTGATCCCGGGATTCCCGATGGCGAGAAATCCGTGTACACCGTCGGCATCGCGGATCTGCCGCACCGAATCGAGGTGACCAGTGTGGTGGCGCACGAAGCCGACGGCTATCGCTCGACCGTCGAAATACGCCCGGATGATGGGGATCCGACAATCCGGATCGAACAGCGCTTCCGACGAGTCGACGGCTGGCTGCACGCGGAAGACTATCGCGCCGAAACGCGCTCCGGCAATACAGTGGTCTCGCGCGAGGAGGCGCATTTCGTCGACACCACGCACCTGCAATTCGGCAGCGGCATAGCGCCGTTCCCGTCGAATATCATGCCGCTCATCGGCGGTCTGACGCTGCTACGCGGGCTGGATTTCACCGAGGGCGCGGTGGAATCCCTGGATCTGTGGCTGGCATTCTCGGTGCATTGGCCGCTGGCGGCGCGGGTGGCGAAGCAGACGACCGTCGATGTGCCCGCTGGACGCCTGAGCAGCTGGCCCGTTCACCTGCGGCCCGGCTTCGCACATGTGAACAGCTTCTTGGACAAGGTGATCGGCGGTCTCGTACCGTCATCCATCGCACACTTCGACGCGGCCCCGCCGCACCGGCTGGTGCGGTTCAGCTTCCCGACCGAGGCGATGCCATCCGATCCACGCGGGCTGATGGAGTTGGTGACGTAGTACCGACGACCGACGCGAATACCGCCTGCATCGCGGACACATAGCGATCCACCGATTCGTGCGCCACCGGGGTATCGGGATAGATGACGCTCAACGACGTCCCTGTCGGCAGCCGGTTGATCCACACCAGAACCTCTTCGGACGCAGCGCGATTGGCGTACACGCCCCCGCGCACCTCGCCGAAGAATTCGTGCCCGACGAAGTCGCGCGCGTCCACATACGAGATCATCGGAGTCGACCAGCCGGGCCGTGCTTTGATATCGGTATCGGCGGGTAGTAGCTCCAGCACACGGTGAATCGACGTGGGTGCCAGCCGAATACCGTTTTCATAGGCCCGCTGCGCAATGGTTACGGTGCGGGCGAAGCTGGTGGTGCCGATCGGGAAGGCCACCGGAACGAGGGATACATACCAGCCGACCGACGCGCGTTCCGCCGGGGACGTGCGGGTGCTGATCGGTGTCATGCCGAAGTAGTAGTCGCTGTCGACGAGTTCGCGTTCGGCCAACGCCGCCGCGGCGAAGACGCCACCGACGAATTCGGCCTCGTTCGCACGGCAGATCTTTTCGAACCGCCGTGCGTCGTCCTCGTCCATCAAAGTGATACTGCGGTGAGCACTGCGGTTGTAGCCATCGGTTCGCTTACCGAGCCCCAAAGGGAAGGACGGCAATTCGCCGTCATTGCCGCGGATCAGCTCGAGCCATTTTCGAACGCCGTGCGAACCGAGGGTCATCGCGGCGGTGTACTGGCGTTCCATGACGCAGTAGTCGAGATAGCTTGCGGCCGGGGGTAAGTCCTCGACAGTCGACCAGACCTGCTTGGCGTAGAGGTGGGCCAGGTCGAAACAGGACAGGTATTGTCCGAGCCCGTCGGTGTGCAGATGGTCGACGGCCAGGTACACCGTGGTCGACTCACCGTGCTCGATGACACCGAAGGTGAAGCAATCCCATTGGAACGGACCGGGCGTCGTCTTCTGCACATGTTCGCGAATGGCTTCGGCGTCATCGAGGCGGCCGTAGTCGATCGGCACGAAGTCGACAACATCAGCGGCGAGAACGTGCCGCCGCACCGTTCCATCGGAATCGATGGCGAACCAGGTCCGAAAGGTGTCGTGGCGCAGAAGGAATGCATTGATGACGCGCGTCATCGCATCCCGGTCGAGATTACCCATCGGTATCTCGGCCGTGACCAGACACAATCCCGAGTAGCGGAAGTCGGCGGCGGCGTGGCGATCGGCCAGGCGCAGATACTGCTCCTGCTGATGCGACGGCGGCGCGGGATGGACGGGCGCCCGCGCGGCCCGCGCCAGCGATTCCGGTGCGGCAACCCAGGTGACCAGCCGACCAGCGGCCGGGTTCCATTCATCGATGAGCCCGAAATCGACCACAGCGATACCTCGATTCGTCGATAGGGGTGGTCAGTGCCGCGGTACGGCCATCGTTGCCACGGTGCTCGATCCGTTCGCGGCCGCGGTGTCGTTGGTGGCTCCATCGGTCGCCGGCAGATTCGGAATCGGTGGTGGCTGACCGGGTTCGGCGGCCAGAATCAACTCGGCCACCTTCGGACCGGCCTGTTCCAGGCTGAACGATCGACCCATCTGCAGCGACATCAGGTCGATGCCGAGGGCCTTGGTGACGCGGGCGCCCAGTTCCACCGCCATCAGCGAGTCCAGTCCGAGTTCGGGCACCGGTACCGTCATATCGATCGAATCCACCGGCACGCCCATGACCACCGCGAGTTCCTCGGCCATCTTGCGGGCAATGAACTGTCCGCGCTTGGTTTCGTCCATCTCGACGAGTTCGGACCGCAGCTGGGCCAATTCGGAGGTGTCCTTGGCGGAGGCCTTGGCCAGTTCGATGGTCCGACCGGTGCGGGTCAGCTGAGGGAAGGTACCGGTGAGCTTGACCCAGTCGGTGGGGATGATCGCCGCCCGCGTTTCGCCCAGGCGCAGTGTCTGCTCCAAATAGGCGGTGGCATCGGCCATATCGATCGGTCCGAAACCGACCAGGTCGAGGTATTTGACGGCCGTTTCGTCGGCGGCCATCCCGCCGGTCGCTCCCGAAAGGTGGCCCCAGCCGATGCACAGCGCCCGCTCGCCGGCCCTGGACCACTCTTCGGCCAGCGCCTCGACCGCCACATTGGCCGCGCAGTAGTTGTATTGGCCGTAGATCCCGTACATCGAGCCGCCGGAGGAATACAGCACGAACATATCCAGCCGGATACCCGCCTCGGTGACCGCGCGATGCAGGGCGCGCGCACCGTGCACCTTCGGCAGGTACACCTTGGCCAGTTGTTCGTGTTCCATCTGCTCGAGGCGGTTGTCGGCCACCGAGCCTGCCGCGTGGAAGATGCCGCGCAGCGGGTGCTCGACGCTATGGGCGCGGGCCACCACATCGGCGACCGCGTCGGCGTCGGTCACATCGACCAGTTCCTCGATCACCTCGATGCCGACCATGCGCCAAGCCTCGAGCTGCCGACGCGCCTCCTCGGTACTCGCACCGCCCCGGCCGAGCAGAACCAGTCGGCGCGCGCCGCGCAGTACCAGCCAGCGACCGGTCGCCATCCCGAAGCCGCCGAAGCCGCCGGTAACGAGATATGCTGCGTCGGAGTGTATCTCGACTTCGGGCAGGTACGGCCGGACGGGCGGCTCCGGCGAGTCCATGCGCAATGCGATCCGGGCCAGCCGCGTCGATCGAATGACCTCCTCGAACGCCTTGCCGACCTCCTCGGTCTCGAACATCTGGTACGGCAGCGGCCGATAGATCCCCGCGAGGACCTTCTCGTACACCCGCTGCAGCAGCTTTGCCAGCCGCTGCGGACGGACCGCGATGAGGCGGTCCAGATCCATCGAGTAGTAGGCCAGGTTCTTGTCGAAATTGGCCAGCTCCAGCAGCCCGCCGGTGTAGATATCGGCCTTGCCGACCTCGACGATGCGCCCGAATTCGGCAACGGCAGTGAAGTTCTGGCGCAGGATCTCCCCGGGCGCGCTGCTGAGCACCACCTCGGCACCCTTGCCGTCGGTCAGGGCCAGCACATCGTCGACGAAGTCGAGCGACCGCGAGTTCACCGCGTGATCGGCGCCCAGGGCGAGGATATGTGCCCGCCGCTCATCAGAACTCGCCGTACCGATGATCCGCGCACCCACCGCCTTGGCGACCTGAATGGCGGCCGTCCCGACGCCGCCGGCGGCTCCGTGGATAAGCACCGTCTCACCTGGCTCCAATCGGGCCAGATCCAGCAGTGCGTATTCGGCGGTGCCGAAGGCGATGGTGCTGGTGCAGTATCCGGGGTCGGCATCGGGCGGTAGCGGAATGGCCAACTGCCGGTCGACGATCGCGAAGCGTCGCATCATGCCCCTGGCCGCGACGGCCACCAGGTCGCCGACGGATATGCCCGCCACCTCGGCGCCGACCCGCACTACGGTACCGACGCCCTCCATACCGGGCACAGTGCCGAAATACGTTGGTGCCAGCTCTCTTTCGCCGAGCAGGCCGATGACCTTGAGTGGATCCTTGTAATTCAGCCCGATGACCTGCATGCGGACCTCGACCTGATCGGGACCCGGTTCCGGGCGCGGGCACTGCCGCCAGGCCAGGGCCGACAGCAGCCGGGTTCGGGGGAGTTCGAGCTCGAAATTGGCCTCCGACTCGGTGAGCGGCTCCGGGGCATCGAGCACCTCGAGACGCTCCGACAGCGGTTTGGTCACCACGGGCACCCAGCGTTTGCCGTCGCGCAGCAGCACCTCATCGGCGTTGTCGTGCGAAAACGCTCCGGGCACCGCCAATTCCGCGAGCAGCTCGGCGATGGTGGTATCGGGCTCGACATCGATGAGCCGCCACCGCAAGGGTGTCTGCTCGTTCAGCAGCACCCGTCGCGCCCCGGCCAGCGCGGCCTGTCGGGAATCCGGCGCGATCGTGCTGTCCGGCAATGTGAATGCGCGCTCGGTCACCAGGGTGACATGGGCCGAACCTTCGCCGAAGACCGTCTGCGGCATGCCGTCGGACGACGGTGGGTTGGCGAATTCGTGCACGGCGACCGCGACCCGCTTCAGCGTCCACAGGTCCGCGAGATCGTCCTCGACGGTACCGACGACCACACACACGTGCAGTCGCTGCACTTCCTCCGTCCGAGCGGCCAGCAGGTGCGTGACGAGTTCCGCCGCCAGCTCCGGCCCGGCCGGATCGGCCAGGTAGAGCCGCGATTCCGGGATCGCTTCCGCCAATTGCTCGGCGCGGCTGTTCTTTCCGAGCGCGACGACCACCGTGGCAACCGAACCGGTATCGCCCAGTGCGGCCGGATCGATGGGATCGCGCTGTTCCATGGTGTCGGCGTAATAGAAATCGGCCATGCGGTGCAGTGGATCGTCGCCCGGTTTCAGCGCACCGATCTGCAGTCCGGTCAACCGCAGGACCAGATTCTCCTCGCCGTCGAGCAGATCCACATCGGCGCGCAGCCGCGCCCGCGGATCGCGGCGCGCGACGACCGTGGCCTGGTCGGGAATCGGCGCCAGCAACCGGACCGCCGCGACCCCGACGGGCACCATAATGCCCTCGTTGATCCGCTCGTCGGCGAACAGCAGCGCCGCGGTCTGCATCGCGGCATCGACCACCGCTGGATGCGCGAGATGTCCGGAGTCCGCGGCAATCGTGCCGTCGACCGTAGCGACCACGGCGTCCTGGCCGACCCGCACCGAGGTCACGCGCTGGAAGGCTGGGCCGTACCGCAGGCCCGCCGCCGCCAGACCGGAGTAGAACATCTCCGGATCGATATCGATACCGACATCGATAGTGGGAACGGTCGCTTTCGTCGGCGCGTGGCTGCCGGTCAGCGTCCGGCCGAACGAGTGCACGGTCCACGCCGTCCCGGTGGCATTGCGCGATCTGATCAGGAACCGCCCGCTGGACTCTTCGATGCTCAATGCCATCAGCGGCACATCCGGTGCGCCCATGATCAGTGGCGCGACGAACCGAACCTGTTCCAGCGCAACCCGTTTGACACCCAGTCGCGTCGCCGTCGCACTGAGCGCGGCATCCAGATATGCCGCGCCAGGCATGATCCGCACCCCGTTGACAACGTGATCGGCCAGCCAGGGCAGCAATTCCGAACCTACCTGCAACAGCCAGTCCGAGCGGCCCTCCACATCCGGATCGCCGAGCATGGCGTAGCTGTCCGGAGTACCGAGCCTGGCCTGCTCGAAAAGCGGTAGCGTCGAATGCAACCGAGTCCGCTGCCACGGATAGCGGGGGAGCGGCACGTGTGCGGCGGCTGGCCGGTCGGCCGGGAACAGCACCTCCTGATTCAGCACTCCGGCCCCATAGAGACCGATCAGCGTGCGACGGATGCTCGCCGAATCCGGCTCCTTACGATCGAGCGTCGCAACTGTGGTGCCGTGTACATCCGCGTCCAGCAGCGCCTCGCGAATATTGCCCGACAGCACGGGATGCGGCCCGACCTCCAGGAATACCCGACTGCCCGCGGCGATCACCTTGGTGATGGCATCGAAGAACCGCACCGGTTGACGGACATTCGCGCACCAGTACTCGGCATCCCAGTCGGCATCGGTGACGAGGTCGCCGGTCACGGTGGAATACAGCGGTACCCGAGGCGGCCGCGGCGACAGACCCGCGAGTTCAGTACGCAGCTCATCCAGGATCGGATCCATCAATCGGCTGTGATAGGGCACCTCCACACGCAGCCGACGCGCGAAAGCCGCATCCTCGGTGAGCTTTTCGGCGATCTCGTCGAGCCGGTCGACATCGCCGGACAGGGTGAGGGAGTTCCCGCTGTTGATCGCCGCGATATCCACGCGCGGATCGTCGCCGACGAGTTCGCGGGCCCGCTCGGGCGTCAGCCCGACCGCGAGCATGCCGCCCGATCCGGCGGTGATCGCCTGCAATCGGGCTCGGTGATAGGCGACCAGGACGGCCTCCGGCAGCGTCAACATCCCGCTCACGTACGCCGCCGACACCTTGCCCACACTGTGACCGACCACGGCGGCGGGCGAAATCCCGAATTGCGCAAGCTCATCCACCAAAGCGACCTGCACGAGGAAGTTGGCCGGTTGCGCCACCTGGGTGCTGGTCACGCGCGACTCTTCCTCGGCCCGGAGCAATTCCTCGATAATCGACCAACCCGAGAGCGCGCGGAACTCCGCATCGATCCGCGCCGCAGTCTCTGCGAATATGCCACCGGCGGAAAGCGATTCGCGCGCCATACCCCACCACTGCGGGCCCATACCGGAGAATACGAATACCGGCTCGTCGTTGCGGGAGACAACGGTTCGCACCGCGTCCCGGCCCTCGCCCGCGGCGAACTGCCGCAGATCCCGGACCAGGCCTTCGGGTTCGCCGAGGAGGACGCCGGTGCGGTAGTGATGGTGGGCCGACCGCGTCCACGCGGCCTCGGCCAGGTGATCCGGATCGGCACCCGCGCTGATCAGGTCGGCGAAACGCCCGGCGAGGGCTCGGGCAGCGCCGGTGCTGCGGGCCGAAATGGGCAGGATGCCAGGATGGCGTCCCGGTTTGGGCGGCACCCGTTCCGCCCGGTACTCCTGCAGGATCGCGTGCGCGTTGGTGCTACCGTATCCGAAACCATTGACCGCGATTGTCATCGGAGCGGCATCCGGGGCCAGCGGTTCGGCGTCCACCTGCACGCGCAAGCCCAACTCGTCGAACGGAATATCCGGATTGGCCTTGTCCAGCCAGCCCTGTGGCGGAATCGTGCGATGCCGAATCGCCAACGCCGCCTTGATCACACTCGCGACTCCGGCCGCGGCCTCGGTATGACCGAGTGTCGCCTTGACCGAACCGACGCCGAGAATGCTCGAACGTCCCGCCGGAGCACCGAAGGCGCGACCCAGTGCGCGCAATTCGACCGGGTCCCCGACGAGGGTTCCGGTGCCGTGGGCCTCCACATAGGTGATGTCGTCCGGAGACAGAGCGGCGCGTGTGCGCACCGAACGTGCGAGTGCCTCTTGGGAATCGGCGTTCGGCACCGTGATTGCCGTCGTCCGCCCGTCCTGATTGGAGCCGGTGGCCTTGACCACCGCGTAGATGCGATCACCGTCGCGCACCGCATCGTCGAGTTTCTTCAGCACCACCATGCCCGCGCCCTCGCCGCGGCCGTAACCGTCGGCGGCGGCATCGAAGGATTTGCAGCGGCCGTCGGCGGCCAGGAAACTGCCCTTGCACATCAGCACGAACGTTTCCGGCTGCAGCATCACATTCACCCCGCCGGCCAACGCGACCGTGCAGTCGCCGTTGTCGAGTGCCTGGCAGGCCAGATGGAAGGCGACCAGCGACGACGAGCACGCCGTATCGACGGTGAGTGCTGGACCGGTCAGGTTGAGCGCGTAGGCGATTCGATTGGACAGCATGGTGTAGGACGCGCTGGCCGGTGTGTGCATATCGGTGTGGAACAGCGCCGGACCTACCACGCCGATCACCGACTGGTCCACCACGAACCCGCCGACGTACACGCCGACCGGTGCACCGGCGGCCCGGCCCGCCATGCCGGCGTCGTCCAGGGCTTCCCAGCTCACCTCCAGCATCAGGCGTTGCTGTGGATCCAGCACCGTCGCCTCGCGCGGCGAGATGCCGAAGAAGTCCGGGTCGAACTCCCATGGATCGATCGTCATGAAGGCGCCGTGCTTGGTGTAACTGCGGCCCGGCGTGCGCGGATCCGGATCGTAGTACCGGCGGTAATCCCACCGGTCCCGCGGAATCTCGACGACACCGTCGCGCTTATCGACCACGAATTCCCAGAATGTATCGGGCGAATCTATCCCGCCCGCGTATCGACAACCGATACCAACAATAGCGATATCCGACACGCAGTTCCTCCCGAATACGGCTACTCGTCGCCGCGCGAATAGGGCGATATGCATAACGAAGTCCACCGCAGTGGACAAACCGGGCCCGAGTCTATCGAGGTGGCGACGAGGCCCGTGACATTCTGTAGATCACGTCGAATTTACGCCCCGCGCACTGTGAAGTAGCCCAATTCGAGGGCCGAAGAACGTTGTGCTACCAGGGATTTCGGCTCAACTCACAATCACCGCACCCGGTTTCTTGTGTGCTGTCGGAATCCATGTCGATTCCTGTGTGCATGGCGGCGGAATTGTTACGATCTAGCCGGTCAGCCCGGTCGACCGATTCACGCACGCATTAGGAGGCGGCGATTGTTCGCCGATTTCACGCAGTGGGCAGATATCGTCGTTCGGCGACGATTCACGGTGATCGGCGTGATAGTGGTCGCAATGCTGGGACTGGGTGTTTATGGACTCGGACTCGGCGATGATCTGAGTTCGAGCGGATGGGACGATCCGACCTCCGAATCCGCACAGGCGGCGCGATTGCGCGACGAAGTATTCGGACGCGATCACAGCGGTGACGTCATCCTGCTGTTTCATGCGCCCGAGGGAGGGACGATCGATGATCCGGCATTCGCCGGCGTCATCGTCGACAGTCTCGATGAGCTGCCGCGGCGCTTCCCGAATGAAATCGCGAAGATCAACGGAACGTACTGGCCCACCGAAACCGGTGTGTCGGTGCCCGATCTGTTCGGCTCCGAGGACCGCAAGCACGCCTTCGCCTCCATTGCCGTCAAAGGCCATGACGAGACCGAGCTGATGCGCAACTTCCGCAAGGTTGCGGACGGTTTCGATATCCCCGGCATCGATATGGAGGTCGCCGGTGGGCAGCCGGTCGCCGGCGCACTCAACGACACCATGGTCCATGATCAGGCGCGGATGGAGGTGTTCGCCATCCCGGCTGTCGCGGTGTTGCTGTTCTTCCTCTTCGGCGGGGTTGTCGCCGCCGTCCTCCCGCTGATCGTCGGCGGGCTCACTGTGCTCGCGGCCTGGGGGATCATTCGCGCCATCACCACTGTCACCGAGGTGAACTCCTTTGTCTCTCCGGTGGTTTCGATGATCGGTCTCGGCCTGGCCATCGACTACGGGCTGTTCGTCGTGAGCCGATTCCGCGATGAACTCGCCGACGGCCAGGAGGTACCGGTGGCGGTGCGGCGGTCGGTCTCGACCGCGGGCCGCACGGTGGTGTTCTCCGCGACCGTCGTGGTCGCGGCGGCAGGCGGCATCCTGCTGTTCCCGCAGGGGTTTCTGCGGTCGTTCGCCTATGGCGCGATCGTCACTATCGCATTGGCCGCACTGACCGCCGTCACGTTGTTGCCCGCGCTGCTCGCCGTGCTCGGCCACCGCGTGGACCTCCTCGGATTCGACTGGTTCCGTAAGATCAGATCCGCCGACGAGGTGCGGGACAATTTCTGGGGCCGCATCGCCGCAGGCGTAATGAAAAGACCGCTGGCCGTGGCGATTCCGGTGTGCGCCGGGCTCTTGCTGCTCATCGCGCCGGTGCAACATCTGGCATTCGGTGGGATCACCGAGCGTTTCCTCCCGCCGGACCACCCGACTCGATCGGCGCAGCAGCACTTCGACGAACTCTTCCCGCTGCGGCGGATCGATCCGATCTACCTGGTCATGATCACCTACAACAGTCCGGATATCGAGACGGTAATGGCGCGCGCGGATCAGGCCCCCGGCCTGGCCGCACCGTTCCCCGAACCCACACAGCGCCCGGCGCAACCGTTCGTCTACACCACCGAGACGGTGCTGGCCAGTTCCGCGGACGCCGACGCGACCATCGACTACCTGCGCTCCATGGAACTGCCCAAGGGGACAACGGTGATGGTCGGCGGCGAACCGGCAGCGCAGCGCGACAGCATCGACGCGCTGCTGCACCGGCTACCGTTGATGCTCGCGCTCGTGTTCATCGCCACCTCCGCACTGCTGTTCCTGACCTTCGGCTCAATTGTGTTGCCGCTCAAAGCGGCTGTGTTGAACCTGCTCGGCCTCGGGGCCACCATCGGCGTGCTCACCTGGATCTTCGTCGAGGGTCACGGGGCCGGACTGCTGGGCTTCACGCCGCAGCCGATCATGTCGTTGGTGCTGATGCTGATCGTGTCGGTGATCTACGGCCTGTCCACCGATTACGAGGTGTTCCTGCTCGCCCGCATCGTCGAGGCGCGCAGGGCGGGCGCGTCCACGACCGAGGCGGTCCGCACCGGAGTCGCGCGGACGGGCCGGATCATCTCCGCCGCCGCGCTGATGTTGATAGTGGTGACCGGCGTCTTCGCCCTGTCCGATCTGGTGATGATGCAGTACATCGCCCTCGGCATGGTCACCGCGCTGTTCATCGATGCCACCGTGCTGCGCATGCTGCTGGTCCCCGCGACCATGAAGCTGCTCGGTGACGCGTGCTGGTGGGCTCCGGCTTGGCTGCGCCGCATCCAGGGGAAAGTCGGTGTCCGCGAACAGATTACCGACGGCGCGGACGCGATGCCGACGCCCGGTTGTCGATCGGACCCGACGTCGGTTTGACGCTGCTCAGCTCGCCAGATCGGCGAGATGGCGCTTGCGGCCGGATTCGGCGGCCCGCACCGCGGAGGCGATCGCCACCACGGGCGGTACCCAGCGAGCCTCACTCGGGGAAATGCCCCAGCAAGCCGAACCGGCCGACAGGCGGGTCGGCGGGAGCGGGATGCTCGCACCGTCGGTGTGCACGATCGCGCCGGCACCGCGCAGTGCGCCGATCGCCATGGCCGCCTTGGCCGCGCCGACGACGAGGTGGATCTCGCGGCGCTGCGGGCCTGGGATTTCGATCACCGGACCGGACAGGTTGTTGGCCCGAAGGTACCGGCGCACGGTGGCGGCCAGTGCCCCGGTGAGTTCGATGGCCGAAATCTGCTCGTCGGTGATCAGACAGACACCATTGGTCGTTTCCGCGACCGTCCAACCACGTCGGCGGCAGTCCTGCACCGTATCCGATGTGGCCTCGGTGACGGAACTCGGAAACGTCGTCGGCACTATCTTCTCCGTTCTCGGCTCAAATCTGCGACCATCAGCGTCACATCCGTACCTGGGCATCAAATCTGTTCGGGCTTAGAGTTTCCCAACAGATTTCTTACGGCCCTGATTGTGCGGCGTTCCCAGTGCCGGTGACATCACCCCGAGGTCGCGGCCGCTGTCGTCCTTTGGTCGTACCCGCATGCCGAGTCATTCGGGCAAACCGCGGAATTGCCCGTGGAGTCCGGCATGTGCGAAACAGGTTGCGGCGGAGGCTGGATCGCGCCTGGTACCTCCGGATTCTATGCGCTGGCGCATTGATTGCTGGAAAGTCGCCGCAGTGCAAGGCGGGTTTATTCGGACGAGTGGACGGGCAGGGGGCTCGTGCTTCCTCCGGACAGAAGTTCGATCAGCGATGTCACAGCCTCGGGCTCGAAGGCCGGAAGTCTTGAACGCCGGTGCGGCACCAGGAGATCGCGCGTCGTCCCAGCCGGTGCTGGTCAGTCGAGTCGGCGCGCGACCTCGCCGAGGCCGGTGGCGATGGCCTCCTGCTGTTCGGGGGTGAGCACATCGATGAGGATACGGCGCACCGTTTCCACGTGCCCGGGGGCGATGTGCTCGAGTCGGTCGCGGCCGGCCGCGGTGAGGTTGGCGATGACGCCGCGGACATCGGTGGGGCACGCTGCGCGGCGTACCAGACCGGCCTTCTCCATTTGGGTGACCTGGTAGTTCAGACCGCTTTTCGAGGTGTAGAGGGCATCGGCCAATTCGGTCATGCGCAGTTGGCCCTCGGGTGCCGCGGCGAGGCGGACCAGGACCTCGTACTGGGTGTGCGAAAGCCCCTCGTGTTTGAGGTGCTGTTCGACCTGTCGGCCGACGAGCGCCCCCGCCGCCAGAAAACCCTGCCAGGTGCGCATCTCCCGCTCGTTCAGCCATTTCGCGTCAGCCACGACTGCCATCCTACCGGTGTTGTTCAAATTTGAACAACAGGCTATAGTCGGTTCGCGTTCAAATTTGAACTAGTTGGATGGAGGCGGCGATGGCCGGACATATGCCGGTGCTCTACCTCTCACACGGCGCACCGCCGCTGGCCGATCACCCGCGGTGGCCCGGTGAGCTGGCCGCATGGTCGAGCGAATTGCCGCGCCCCACGGCGATTCTGATGATTTCCGCGCACTGGGAGGCCGCGCCGATCGCGCTCGGCGCCACCACGACAGTGCCGCTGGTCTATGACTTCGGCGGCTTTCCGGAGCGCTACTACCACGTGCAATATGGCGCACCGGGCGCGCCGGAACTGGCGGCCCAGGTGCGCAAATTGCTCGGCGGCGGTGTCGTCGATGTGCCGGATCGCGGGCTGGACCACGGGGCCTACGTGCCGCTGAAGGAGATGTATCCCGACGCCGATGTCCCGGTATTGCAGCTGTCGATGCCGACGCTGGACCCCCAGCGGCTGATGGAATTGGGCCGTCGGCTCGCGCCGCTGCGCGACGATGGCGTACTGATCGTCGGCAGCGGTTTCTTCACCCACAACCTGCGCGCCATCACCGCCGATGACGAGCACGTCTACGACTTCACCGCCGAATTCGACGACTGGGGCCGCGAAACCCTCGCCGCCCACGATCTCGACGCCCTGCTCGACTTCGAAAACAAGGCCCCCGCAGCACATCTCGCGCACCCGCGCACCGACCATTTCGCCCCGCTGTTCGTCGCTCTCGGTGCTGGTGCCGACGATTTCACCAACCAGCGCACCGTCATCGACGGCTTCTGGCTGGGCATGGCCCGGCGCTCCATCCAGCTCGGCTGATCCACCCACAACGAAAGGCATCCCATGACCGCGACGATCACCGCCCCCGCCGCGAAAATCGAAACTGCAACGCCCACACACACTTACGACCTCGGTCTACTCGTCCTGCGGCTGGCCGTCGGACTCACCATGGCCGCACACGGCGCGCAGAAACTGTTCGGCTGGTTCAACGGCGGCGGCCTCGATGGCACCGGCGCGTTCTTCACGATGAGCGGCTACCCGTCGGGCAAGGCGATGGCCGTGGTCGCCGGCCTGAGTGAAACCCTCGGCGGACTCGCCCTCGCCGTCGGCCTGCTCACCCCGCTCGCCGCCGCGGCGCTGGTCGGAACCCTGCTCAATGCGATCGCCGTCAAATGGGGCGGCGGGTTCTTCGCCCCGAAGGGCATCGAGTACGAACTGCTCCTTACCCTGGCCGCCGCATCGCTCGCCCTCACCGGCCCAGGCCGCTACGCCGTCGACCGCGTGATTCCGGCTCTGCGCAACCACCGCCTCGTCTTCGGCATTGCCGCCATCGTGCTGGCCTTGGTCGTTGCGGGCGCGGTCTTGATCGTCCGCAACTGACGGGATCAATGGGGTAGACCCACTGGCAGAGTGTCGGGCACCGGATGTCACAGTCGCGTGAATGTTCATGCGCGACTGTGACATCCAGGGGTGCATTACCCGACGCGCGCGGCCTCGCGGGCGAGGATGCGCTCGCGCTGTTCTTCGAACTTCATGACGTCGCGAGTGAGTTTCTCGAGGTACTCGCCGAGTTCTTCGCGGCTGCGTTCGCCGCGTGCGGTGAAGTCCGTGCGGTTGAAGACTTTCCAGATCCGCAGGACCGGCAATACGACCTCGTCCAAGTGCTGACGCAGGTCGTAGATCCCGTGCTTGACCATCAGCACGCCATTGCGACGCCAGTTCGGCATTCCGGTGCCGGGCATGGAAAACGTTTTCAGGATCTTGGTCACCGCCTCGATCGTCTGGTCAGGTGCGATGTCGAAGGCAGCGCCGGTGATGTTGCGATAGAACATCATGTGCAGGTTCTCGTCGGCCGCGATGCGTTGCAGCATCCGATCGGCGATCGGGTCGTCGCAGACTCGTGCGGTGGTGCGGTGGCTGATTCGGGTAGCCAACTCCTGGAAAGTCACGTATGCGACTTGATCGAGCACACCGGCGAAGTTCTCCGGCGCGTGTACGCCGCGCGTCAAATGCACCATCCGGTCGTTCTCCAGGGCGACGGGATCGACAGCGCGGGTGCATACGAGGTAGTCGCGCATGGCGATGGCGTGGCGGTTTTCCTCGGCGGTCCAGCGGCCGATCCAGGTGCCCCACGCACCGTCGTTGGTGAAGTTGTCGGAGATCACGCGGTGGTAGGACGGCAAATTGTCTTCGGTGAGCAGGTTCGTGATCATCGCGACTTTGGCGACTTCCGAGAGCCGTGACTGCGCGGGATCCCAATCCTGCCCACCCATTGCCGAGAAGTTGCGGCCCTCGTCCCAGGGCACATAATCGTGCGGATACCAGTCCTTGACTGTGGCCAGATGCCGGTCGATATTGGCACCGACAACCGGTTCCAGCTCCGTCAGCAGTTCAAGTTGCGTCAAGTCCTCTGTCATGCAGCGCCTTTCGATTCGGTGGAACCAGCCACGGAACGTACCGCTGTTAACGCATTACTGACTATGCGGACGAGCCGCCCCAACACCCTAAACGAGCACGCTCGATTCAGTGCGCACCAGACCCACTTCCCTGCACCTGGTGGTCGACCGTAACGAGATGTGCCGTCGCGCAGGAAACGGGCATTTGCCCCAAAATAGCCTCTTTGCAGATCTCGGTCAGCTCTCGCTGTACTCGGCCAGCTTCGAGTTCACGTAGTCCCACGGGAAATTGGGGCCGACATCGGTGTGCGTGCCCTGGTGCTTGCCGTCGGAGTAGCCGCAGGTGGTCACGGTGGTGAGGCTGCGGGGTCGTCTTGTCGAGGTGTCGGTAGATAGTGGGGCGGGCGACGCCGAACTCGGCGGCGACTGGTCACCGGGTGCCCCGGCTCTAAGACGGGGCGGCGACCGATCCGGCAATGTGTGTGCCGCTCGGGGGCAGATGGAACGCAGCCCTCAGCCGGCGGCGGACTTGGGGGTGCGGATTTCGACTATCGGCAGAACCAGGGCGGCAGGGGCGTCGGCTGGGACGACGGGGTTATTGGGGGCGATGGGCTGGATCTGCTGGTAGGCAACACCCTGCGCGGGACGCAGGTCCTGCTCGCCCTTGTTGGGCCAATAGGCGGCGCAGCGTTCGGCTTGGGCGGTGATGGTGAGTGAAGGGTTGACGCCGAGGTTCGCGGAGACGGCGGCGCCGTCGACGACGCTGAGGGTCGGGTAGCCGAAAACTCGGTGGTAGGCGTCGATTACGCCGGTGTCGGGGTCCGCGCCGATGGGTGCGCCGCCGAGGAAGTGGGCGGTGAGCGGGATATTGAAGACTTCGCCCCAACTGCCGCCCGCGACGCCGCCGATTTCCTCCGCTACCTTGCGGGTCACCTCGTTGCCCGCCGGAATCCAGGTCGGATTGGGTTCGCCGTGGCCCTGTTTGCTGGTGAGCTTGCGGCCGAACAGGGTGCGCTTGGTGTAGGTGGTGATCGAATTGTCGAGGTGCTGCATCACCAGCGAGATGATGGTGCGCTCACTCCAGTTCTTCACGCTCAGGAAACTGATGAGCGTGAACGGGTTTCGCACTACCAGACCGAGGAAGCGCAGCCAGCGCGGTATCCGGCCGCCGCCGTCGACCATCAGGGTCTGCAGCAGCCCCATCGCATTCGAGCCCTTGCCGTAGCGCACCGGCTCGATATGGGTGTCGTGGGTCGGGTGGATCGATGACGTGATCGCGACGCCACGGGTGAAGTCGACGTCCGGATTCACCTTGCGGGTCGCCGCGCCCACAATGGATTCGGAGTTGGTGCGTGTGAGTTGGCCGAGTCGGTCGGACAACTCGGGGAGCACGCCCCGATCCCGCATGGCGTGCAACAACTTCTGGGTGCCGAGCGTGCCTGCGGCGAGTACGACCTGGCCCGCGGTGTAGGTCTGCGGGCGCTTGCGGAACCATGCGCCGGTGCGTTCGGTGCAGATATCCCAGGTGCCGTCGGGCAGCGGACGGATCGAGGTCACCGTTGTCATCGGAATCACCTGCGCGCCAGCCTTTTCCGCGAGGTACAGGTAATTCTTCACCAGGGTGTTCTTCGCGCCGTGCCGGCAGCCGGTCATGCATTCACCGCACTCGAGGCAGCCCGTGCGGTCCGGGCCGACGCCGCCGAAGTACGGATCCGCCACGGTCTTTCCCGGCTCGCCGAAGAAGACGCCGACCGGGGTCTGCACGAAAGTCTCGCCGCAGCCCATATCGTCGGCGACCTTCTTGAACACCTCGTCCGCCGGTGTCAGATGCGGATTCTGCACCACGCCGAGCATCGTCTTCGCGCGCTCGTAGTACGGGGTGAGTTCGGCGCGCCAGTCGGTGATATCGCGCCACTGTTGATCCTGGAAGAACGGCTCCGGCGGCACATAGAGTGTATTGGCGTAGTTGAGCGAACCGCCGCCGACACCCGCACCGCCGAGGATCAACACATTGCGCAGCGGGTGGATGCGCTGGATGCCGTAGCAGCCGAGCTTGGGCGCCCACAGGAATTTGCGCAGGTCCCAGCTGGTTTCGGGCAGCTCGTCATCGGTATAGCGCCGACCGGCCTCGAGCACACCGACCCGGTAGCCCTTTTCGATCAGCCGCAGCGCCGTGACGCTGCCGCCGAATCCCGAACCGACCACGAGTACGTCGAAATCCGTTTCTCGCTGGTCCATGTGGTGCTCCTCGATCCGTGTCGCCAGTGACACCGGTAACACTACTACCGAGTAGCAAAGGCTCAGAGCTGGGTCTGCCACCAGGCGACGGTGGCCGCGATGGCTTCGTCGATCGGCGTCGGCTGTAGGCCGAGGCGCTGCTCGCTGGCGGACGAGTCCAGCACGAACGGACGCGTGACCTGGTAACTCATCTCGGCGAGCTCGCGCATCGTCTCATTGGTGAGTCCCATCATGCGCAGTAGGGCGACCGGTGCCGCGAAGACTTTGGGAGCTGCGACTCCCGCGGCGGAGGCGATTGCGTCGAAGAGTTGCTGCTGGGTGATCGGCGGTGCGGTCGGGGCGTGCAGGAAGGAATTCCAGACCGATTCGTCGGCGGCCGCCCGGATCATGGCGGCGGCGAGGTCGGGCATATAGGTGTAGGAGTGCGGCAGGTTCAGCTTGCCGAATGCCTGCACCCGCTTGCCGGTGAGGATCGGGACGAAGACCTGCTCCCCGGCCAGCGACGCCCGCACATATGGGCCAAGAAAGTCCGCGGCGGCGACGCTCACTGTCGCGGCGGCGTGTGCCTCGCGAGCGCGCACCAGCTGGGTGCGGACGCTGGGTTTACCGAAATCGGCATTGCGGGGCAGGTTTTCGGTAATCGGACCGTCGACCTTGCCGTAGGAATAGATGTTTTCTGCGAAAACCACTACCGTGCCTGCCTTTTCGGCCTCATCGAGCACGGTGCGCTCGGCCGGTGGCAGTTCCGCGCGCCAGACCTTCGCCGTGTATTCCGAACCGCCGAGACAGTGGTAGACCGCCGTCGCACCGTCGAATTCGCCCGAAAGCTGTTCGGGCAGCGTCGCATTGACCTTGCGTCGCTCGACCAGAGGATGATCGGGTCCGCTCCCGGAGCGAGTGAGCACCCGGACCTGTTTGCCTGCCGTGGCCAATTGCTCGGCGATGGTGGTTCCGGTGGGTCCAGCTCCGGTGACGATGTGCAGCTCCGACATGGTGAATCCTTGTCTACTTTGGTGAGCGGTGCTCTCTGTTGTGAACAAGCATGCAACCGGCGCGGCCCAAAAGTCAAGAGCAGCGCTCGCATTAGTTGACATTGCTCTCTGAAGCGCGCATGGTGATCGTTATGGCGACGACACCACGCGCCCGTGCCAGGGCCCAGACCATGAACGATATCGTCCGGATCGGCCGCGAACATCTGGCCACCGATGGCGCGGCCGCCCTCTCGCTGCGCGCGGTCGCCCGCGATCTCGGTGTGGTGTCGTCGGCGGTATACCGCTACGTGCGCAGCCGTGATGAGCTGCTCACCTTGCTGGTGATCGACGGTTACAACGCACTGGGCGACGCGGTCGATGCCGCGCTGGCCGACGCACCCGACGCTCCGATCGAGGGCCTGCGCATCGTCGGCCGTACCGTCCGCGGCTGGGCGCTGGCCGAACCGGCCCGCTACGGACTCTTGTTCGGCACACCGGTGCCGGGCTACGCCGCCCCTGCCGAGCAGACCACCGTCCCCGGCACGCGGGTCATCGCGACCATGCAAACCCTCT
This sequence comes from Nocardia sp. NPDC102475, assembly GCF_055584605.1. Lineage (NCBI taxonomy): Bacteria > Bacillati > Actinomycetota > Actinomycetes > Mycobacteriales > Nocardiaceae > Nocardia > Nocardia sp. NPDC102475. The sequence goes on from NZ_JBVJLS010000005.1 coordinate 125,962, forward strand.
TCGCCCGCGCCTATCGCGAAGGCCTGCTCACCGCTCCGGTCAAGGAGCGCCCGGTATCCTCCGCGCTCGCAGCCAATTTCGCGGATATCAGGGCAGTATTCGACCACGATCTTCCTGACTGGCTCGTCGCACGCGGCATCACCATGTGGGCCGGTCTGTTCGGCGCCGTAACCTTCGATGTCTTCGATCAGTACGGCACCGACACTTTCACAGACCGTGCCGAACTATTCGAACTCCAACTCGACGGTCTCCTCGAACAACTCGGCTACCGCGGTTAGTGCCGCAGGCGAGGCGGGGGTGCGCCGTGCGGGAGTCGGGGGCCGACGGCGAGCAGACTGCCCGCGGTTCGGCCTTTGCCCCAGCCGATTTTCTCGCGGTAGCAGCCGATCTGGTCGTCGGCGATCGGGCTGCCGGGCGGCAGTGGGGTCGATTCGGGATCGACGTAGAGGGCGTCGGTGGGGCAGTAGGCCTCGCACATGAAGCAGGTCTGGCAGTCGGATTGCCTCGCGATGACCGGGATTCCGGATTCGGTGCGGTCGAATACGTTGGTGGGGCAGGCGTCCACGCATTTATCGCAGCCGATGCAGGCCTCGGCGAGTACGACTTCGATCATGACGCGACCTCGGCGGTCTTGGTCCACACAGCGTCGAGGCCGCCGGACAGAATGTGATGGCGCTGCGCCGGATCCTGTTCCGGGTGGTCTGCGCGCTTGCTCATACCGCGAGTCTCGGTGCGCGCCAAGGTCGATTCGTACATGAGCCGACCGACCGCGGTGATGGCAGCGGCCTGCCTGGCCCGTATGCGATCGTCACCGGTGCGGCCACCTAGCTCCTTGCCTGCGCGCTCCCAGACCGTGTCGAGTGCGTCGAGTGCGGGCCGCAGTCGCTCGCCGTGGCGCAGGTAGTTCTTCTGGAACGGAATCAGCTCGGCCTGCGCGGCCTCGACAACCTCGGCGGCATCGAGCGTCGGGGAGTCGCTGGGCCGCAAGCCGGTTCGTCCCGCGCCGCGCAGAGCGGCATCGTCGGGCCGAGCCGAGCCGAGCGCGAATCGTGCCGCACCGGCACCGGCCCAACTCCCCGACGACGTCGCCCATGCCGAATTGTGGCTGCCGCCACCGGTGAAACCACCGCAGATGCGTTCCCTGGTCGCCGCATCGCCCGCCGCGAACAGACCGGGCACTGTGGTCGCGCAGTCGTTGTCCACGATATCGATACCGCCGGTGCCGCGCACCGTGCCCTCGGCGAGCAGATCGACCTCGAAGCGATCGGTGAACGGATTGATACCGCGCCGATCGAACTGCAGAAAGAAGTTGGGCTGCCCGAGCCGCATCTGCGCCTGCACCGTTGGGTCGGCGCGGTCGAGTTGGGCGAATACCTTCTCCGACAACAGGGTTCGAGCGATCACCGATCGGCCTTTCGTGGAGCCCGCGCCCTCGAGTACCTGTCCGTCCTCGTGGAAGAACGTCGCGTAGCCGTAGTAGGCGGTCTTGGTGATGGTCGAACCCTTCGGCACGATCGCGTAGGCATTGGAGAATTCCATGCCGGAGAAACGCGCACCCACCTCGGCGGCCATCAGCGCGCCGTCACCGGTATCGACATTGGTGCCCAACGCGCGCGACAGAAACGCACACCCGCCACTGGCCAGCACCACCGCCCCCGCCGAGATGCGGTAGTCGCGGTCGAGTTGACGCTGGTATCCGGCCGCGCCGCGGACCGTGCCCGCATCGTCGACGAGCAGTTCGAGAGCCGGTGAATGGTCGAGGATCCGGACGCCGAGCCGCTTGACCCACGCGCGCATCCGGCGCATGTACTCCGGGCCCTGCACCCCGGTGCGCAGCTGCTCACCGGTCGCCGGGTCGGTCGGGAACGGGTACTTGCCTTCCACCGCAAGACGATTCATGTTGGTGTAGGTCTGATCGAGGACCCGATCCATCCAATAGTGATCGGCGAGATGGCCGCCGAGCGCCTCCCGGCTGGCCTTGGCATTCGCACGGGCGGTCGCCTCCGGGGCGACGTACCAGACGCCGGTGCCGGAAGGTGCTGTAGCGCCGCTGGTTCCGCAGTAGCCCTTGTCGACCAGGGTCACCTCGGCGCCGGCCTCCCGGGCGTGGATGGCCGCCCACGCGGCGGCCGGACCGCCGCCGATCACCAGCACATCGGTGCCGGTCTGCCAGAGTTCACTCATGCGTCTGCTCCTGATACGTCGGGATTGCGGCGAGAAAGCGGCAATCTTCGGCGGAATGCGGGGTCAGCGCGGGGAATTCGATTCTGTGTGCGTCGTCGGAATCGCAAAACCTTTCGAATCAGCGCGATTTTGACGCTGCCGACATTCTTGCGCGAGGAATCGGCGCAGCGGGCGCAGAACCATTGCCGCACCCGGATCATCCGGCGATAGTTCTGGCCACATCCCGATCGGTAGAAATATCAGGAGGAACCATGACAGCCGCCGATCAACCCCGTTCGGGTGCCCAAGCGGTCGACCGCGCGATTCACGTACTGAACTGCTTCGAGGGCGATGATCCCGAGCTGTCGGTGAGCGAATTGGCGCATCGGGCCGGACTTCCGGTCAGCACTACTTACCGGCTGGCCCAGGCATTGGTGCGGGGTCGGTTGCTGGAGCAGGATCCGGCGACCGATCGCTACCGCATCGGGCACGGGCTCGCCTCGCTGGCCCGGCCCGCGCTGTCGCGGCTGGGCATCGACGCGGCCGCGCCGCACCTGTATGCGCTTGCTGCGGGCATCAAGATCACCGTCAGCCTGAGCATCGCCGACGACCGGGACGCGGTCACGGTCTTTCAGGCGCGGCCGCCGGTGTACTTCTGCCCCAACCAGTTGCCGCAGGCCCGACAGCCGCTGCGATCCAGTGCCGTCGGCCAGGCACTGCTGGCCTTCGCGCCCGTTGTGGACGGACTCGATCGACGGCCTGCGCCGCTGACGGATCTGGATCGCGTGCGGCGCAGCGGTTTCGCAGTAGAGCTCATCGAGCGCGAGGATCCGGTCCGCTCGGTGGCGGTGCCGGTCCTCGGCCCGGATAAGCAGGTGTGGGGTGCGCTTGGCGTGCAGGCCCGTTCCGCGCGGCTGAACGAGGAGCTGGTGCGCGGCATCGTGCCTGCTATGCGGGGAATCGCGGGCCGGATCGGGCCACTGTTCCAGTCCACCGCCGCGATCACCGATGCGCCGGTGGAGTTGTACTCACGGTGATTTTCACAATGTGAAATCGGCATTGTCGTCCCTGGCGGGGGACCCCACCATGGACACAAAGCCGCGGGGTCGCCGCTTCTATCCGAATCCCATGAAGGTCGTTGACATGATCGAGTCCATTGCGCTGATCCGCCGTCGCACGGTGGATTTCATGCGCCTGCCCCATGGAGTCTGTCGCGCCTGAATCCGCGGTCGCCGAAAGTGGGCGCCGCATCGGCCGAATCAGGTAATCCTCCGCGCTTTACCTGCCGTTGTGGCGTGCCCTATTACGCTGCGGCAGTGCGCATTCCGTGAAAGAACTTCCATGACGTTGTCCCAGAAAACCAGGCCACGGTTCGTCCGTGCGGTGGCCGCCGTACTCACCATTCCCACCGCGGTCGCGGTGCTCGCCGGCTGCGGCAAATCCGAGCCGGGCACCAATGCCGACGGCAAGGCCGTACTGCGCTACCAGGGAGCGACCGGGCAGGTCTCGGCCTACGAACTGGCGGACGATCTCGGCTACTTCAGCAAGATCGCGCTGCATTGGGAGGGTGACACCACCAGCGGACCGGCGAATATCCAGGCCGCCGCGACCCGTCAGATCGAGTTCGGCAGCGCCTTCAACGGCGCGGTCGTCAAGTTGGCCGCGGGTGGCGCGCCCGTCACGTCGGTGCTCAGTTCATACGGCGCGGATGCGCAGTCGTTCACCGGTTACTTCGTTCGTGACGATTCGGGCATCAACTCGCCCCGGGATCTGATCGGCAAGAAGGTCGGCATCAATACCCTTGGCGCACATCATGAATTCATCACCCGGGAATGGCTGCACCAGCAGGGCCTGACCGACCAGGAGATCAAACAGGTCGAGTTGATCGTGGTGCCGCCTGCCAATACCGAGGACGCCCTACGCAAGGGCCAGATAGATGTCGGCGCGCTGGGCGCAGTCTTCCGGGAGAGCGCGGTCGGGCGCGGCGGTATCCACGCGCTCTACACCGATAAGGACCTGTTCGGTCAATTCGATTACGGTACTTATGTTTTCCGCAAGGACTACATCGCCCAGCACCCGGAGGCCGTCAAGGACTTCGTCCAGGGGACCGCGCGGGCGACGCGCTGGCTGCAGGTGACCCCGCGCGACGAGGTGGTCGCGCGCTTCGCCTCGATCATCAACAAGCGCGGACGCAATGAGAACACCGATCTGCTGAAATTCTGGCGGAGCCCAGGTCTGCCGGTCCCCGGTGCGGTGATCGCGGAGAAGGAATTGCAGATCTGGATCGATTGGCTGGTCCGCAACGGTGATGTGCCCGCCGGAAAGCTGACGGCGAAGGATCTGTACACCAACAAGGACAACCCGTACGCCAACGGGACCTACGGTCCGACCACCGGTCCGACCGGAGAGGTGGTCGCGGCGAAATGAGTCAGGTGAAACTCGCACTCACCGGAGTGCGCAAACAGTTCCCGGTCCGCGGGTCGAACGAGCAGTTCACCGCGATCGAGGACATCTCGCTGGAACTGCACGACGGCGAGTTCCTTGTACTCGTCGGACCGAGCGGTTCCGGAAAGTCGACGCTGCTCGATCTGCTCGGCGGGCTCAGCAAGCCGAGTGCCGGGCGAATCCTGTTGGACGGCAGGCCGATCAGCGGACCAGGTCTCGACCGCGGCATCGTCTTCCAGCAGTACGCGCTGCTGCCGTGGCGCACCGCCCGGGCAAATATCGAATTCGGTTTGGAAGCGAAGGGTGTCCGGCGTCGGGAACGCCGGAAGATCGCCGACGAATACCTGGAACTGGTGGGTCTGGCCGGATTCGGCGACCGATATCCACATGAGCTGTCCGGCGGCATGAAACAGCGAGTCGCCATCGCCCGCAGCCTCGCCTTCGATCCGGAGGTGCTGCTGATGGACGAGCCGTTCGCCGCACTCGACGCCCAGACCCGGGAGTCGTTGCAGGACGAGCTGTTACGGATCTGGCGGGCCACCGGTAAAACGATTCTGTTCATCACCCACGGCATCGATGAGGCGGTCTACCTCGGTCAGCGAGTCGCCGTGCTGACCTCACGCCCGGGGCGGGTCAAGGCGGTGATCGACATCGATATCGACCGGAACTCCGGTGCGGATGTGCGTTCCAGCGAACCCTTCCGGGAGGCACGGCACCAGATCTGGTCGCAGTTGCAGAGCGAAGTCACCCGGGCGCAGGGACTCGAACGCGAGTCGCTGTCGACCACGAGCAGCGAGAGGAAGCCGGTTCATGTCTAGCGCAGTACAAGTCGTCGAGAAGTCACGGCCGGTGGTCGTCCGTAGTCGGGCGGAGTCCGTGCCAACAGTCGACCTGTCGCGGATATTGCGGGCGGTCGCGCTGCTGGCGTGGCGCATCTTCAAGCCCACCTTCGCCATCGGTCTGCTGGTCGCGGTGTGGGAGGCGGCGCCGCGGCTCGGTTTGGTGGACGAGGTCTTCCTGCCGCCGTTTTCGACCGTCGCGCAGGCCTTCATCGATCTGGTGCAGAGCGGTGAGATGTGGGAGCACGTCTCGACCAGCCTGACCCGGTCGGCGACCGGTTTTTCGCTCGCGCTCGCGGTGGCCATTCCGGTCGGTGTCGCCATCGCCTGGTATCGACCGGTGGCGGACTTTCTGAACCCGATCCTCGAATTGTTCCGCAACACCGCGGCACTGGCGCTCTTGCCGGTGTTCATCCTGATCCTGGGCATCGGGGAGACCTCCAAGATCGCGCTCGTGGTGTACGCGAGCTTCTTCCCGATCCTGTTGAACACCATCACCGGTGTGCGCACTGTGGACCCGCTGCTGATCAAATCCGCCGTTTCGCTCGGCTTCTCGCCGATTCGACTGTTCCAGAAGGTGATCCTGCCCGCTGCGGTGCCATCGATCTTCACCGGCGTGCGAATGGCGGCGGCGTCCTCGATCCTGGTGCTCATCGCCGCCGAAATGGTAGGCGCCCGTGCCGGCCTCGGCTATCTGATCACCGCGGCCCAGCAGAACTTCCAGATCCCGAACATGTATGCGGGCATCATCGCCATCTCACTGCTCGGGCTGAGTTTCAACGCCCTACTCGTCGCCCTCGAACGCCGCCTGTCCCGGTGGCGCGCCGAGCCCTCCCACTAAGGACTCCGATGTCGTTACCCCGCAAGCAATTCCACCTCAACGCCTTCCTGATGGGCGTCGGCCATCACGAGGCGGCCTGGCGACATCCCCGGACCGAGGAGCGCCGAGTGCTGGATGTGCGGCACTTCCAGGAACTCGGCCGGATCGCCGAACGCGGCAAACTCGATTCGGTCTTCTTCGCCGACGGATTGGCCGTCGGACCTCGGATCAAGCGCAATACCCTCGCCGTATTCGAGCCGGTCACCTTGCTTGCCGCGATCGCCGCCGCGACCGAACGGGTCGGGCTCATCGCGACGGCGTCGACCACCTACAACGAACCGTTCAACCTGGCCCGCAAATTCGCCTCGCTCGATCACATCAGCAGCGGTCGGGCGGGCTGGAATATCGTCACCTCGGGCAACGAGGACGAGGCCTTCAACTTCGGCTTCGACGCCATTCCAGAACATGCCAGACGCTACGAGCGGGCACAGGAGTTCGTGGATGTCACCGTGCGGCTCTGGGACAGCTGGGAGTCCTCGGCGATCGTGCTCGATCCGGACGAGGGGATCTTCGCCGACCCGGACAAGGTGCACACCATCGACTACGCCAGCGATCGGTTCCGGGTGCGCGGCCCGCTGAATTCGCCGCGCAGCCCACAGGGGCGCCCGCTGCTGGTGCAGGCCGGATCGTCGGAGAGCGGTAAGGATTTCGCCGCGCACTACGCCGAGGCCGTGTTCACCGCGCAGCGCTCGCTCGCGGAGGGGCAGGCGTTCTATCGGGATCTGAAGGCGCGGCTGGCGAAGTACGGTCGCTCGGCCGATGAACTGAAGGTGCTGCCCGGTCTGGTGCCGTTCATCGCCGACACCCGCGAAGAAGCGCTGGCCCTCGAACAGGAGTTCACCGACCTCATCTCACCGGATTACGCCCTGCGGCAACTGTCCGCGCTGCTCGGCGTCGATCTCACCGAACACGCGCTCGACGCACCACTGCCGCCGCTGCCCGCGGAGAGCGAAATCGAGGGCGGGAAGAGCAGGTTCACGCTGGTCAAGGAACTCGCCGAGCGCGAGGACCTCACGGTGCGCCAGCTCATCGGCAAACTGGGCGGTGGGCGTGGGCACCGGACCTTCGCGGGCACACCCACCGATATCGCCGACGAACTGCAGTCCTGGTTCGAGAACGGCGCCGCCGATGGGTTCAACATCATGCCGCCGTATCTCCCGGGCGGTCTCGAGGACTTCGTGGACCGGGTGGTCCCGATCCTGCAGGAGCGCGGCCTGTTCCGCACCGACTACACCGCGACGACGCTGCGGGGGCACTACGGGCTGGCACCGGTGGAAAGCCAATTCGCCCAGGTCCGAACCGAACTCGGCGCATGATTCCCCGACTGACCAGGCGGCGCGCCGTCGACTTCATGCGAATGGGCAGCAGCGGTTGTCGCCCGAACTCCGCCGACCATCCCCAACCATTGCCGAAGAAGGTACGACCATGACCACTGTCAGCGAGCCCACCACCACCCTCCGGATCACGCCCGTCGCCGGACATATCGGCGCCGAGATCGCGGGCGTCGACCTGCGGGCCGAACTCACCGATCAGGAGGTCGCCGACATCACCGCGGCCCTCTACGAATACAAGGTGCTGTTCTTCCGCGACCAGCACATCGGTCACGCCGAACACATCGCCTTCTCCCGGCGATTCGGCGCCGTCACGCCGTCACATCCATACGACGATGACGCGCCGACCGAGTTCCCCGAAATTCTGGCCGTCGATAGCCGACTCTACGAAAAGCGTTTCGGCATCAAGAAGTTCACCTACACCAACCACTGGCACACCGATGTCTCCGCACTGATCAACCCGCCCGCCGCCTCACTGCTGCGGGCCGAGATAGCGCCGGAACGCGGTGGGGACACCAGTTGGACGAATCTCGCCGCCGCCTACGCGAACCTGCCCGAGTCGCTGCGCGAGTTCGTCGAGGGGCTGCGGGCCGTGCACCGGTTCGGCGGCAGCCGTCCGGCATGGAACGAGGAGAGCGACTACGCCAAGAAGGTCGCCGATGCCCCGCTGGTGACCGAACATCCCGTCGTGCGCGTGCACCCGGTGACCGGCGAGAAGGTGCTCTTCGTCAACCCCGGTTTCACCACCCACATCGTCGGTCTGAGCCCGGCCCAGAACGACGCCGTACTCCAGTTGCTGTTCGACGAACTGTCGAACCCGGCTTACACCGTCCGATTCCGTTGGGAAAAGGGCAGCTTGGCATTCTGGGACAACCGCGCCACCGCCCACCTGGCCCCGGGCGACCTCAACCACCTCGATGTCACCCGCGTGCTGTACCGCACCACCCTCGAGGGCGACATCCCGGTCGGCGTGGACGGCGCGCAGTCGCGCTCGATCTCGGGCGATCAGTTCACCGGATCCTGACATGGGTTGGGGTCGGCACCCCCTGGTGCCGACCCTTGATCCGGCTAGCGGGGGACGGTGACCGGGTCCGTGCAGCTTGCGGCGGCGTCGACGAAGGAGCAGGGTTTGGGGGCTCGGGTCGGGCGGTAGTCGGGGGTGACGCCGCCCTGGTGGGTGATGGCGGTGTAGGCGGGTACGGCGTCGGTGGGCTTGCGGGTGAGGGTCGGGTCGGTGCGGACGTCGACTGTATAGAGGCCGAAACGCGGTGTGTAGGAACCCCATTCGTAGTTGTCGGTGAGGCTCCAGTAGTTGTAGCCGATGAGGTTCATGCCGTCGGCCTTGGCGCGCTGCAGCCAGTAGGCGGTGTCGCGGAGGTCGTCGGCGCGGGTGTAGCCGTCGGCTCGGGGCATGCCGTTTTCGGTGGGCATGCCGTTCTCGACGATGTAGAGCGGGCGGCCCGGAAATTTTCGTGAATAGTGTTGCAGGGCATAGTAAATGCCCTCGGGCTCCAAGGGGTTGTTCCACAACTGGCTGAAGCTCAGCTCGGTAACGGTGTCGGGGGACGCGCCGTAGTAGTAGTCGATGCCGATGTAGTCGAGTTTCGCCGCGACGGCATTGATGAACGAGCCGTTGACCGCATCCTCACCGGCCGGAATGTAGGCGACGTTGCTGGTGACCATCGCTCCCGGCTGCACGGCGTGGATGTGGTCGTAGATGGCATTGTGCGCCTGTGCGATTCGGTCCTGCGCCATCGGAACGGCGGCGGGGGAGAGGCCGCCGTGCGAGGTCTCGTTCATGATGTAGGCCGCGGGTTCGTTGAAGGTGACCCACAGCGGGTCGGCCGCGGCATATCGGTCGACGACTGTGCGCGCGTTGGCGAGCCAGTCCTCGACGATATCCGGGTTCGACCAGCCGCCGCGGTCCACCTCCCAGCCCGGATACACCCAGTGATCGATGGTGAGCATCGGGCGCATCCCGACAGCCCTGATCGCGGCGATCACATTGTCGTAGAAGCGAAGTCCGGTCTCATCCCATTCGCCCGGCCGCGGCTGCACACGTGCCCACTCGACGCCGATTCGATAGACCTTGACGCCGAGTTGCGCGGCCAGATCGATATCGGACCGGTAGCGATGGTAGAAGTCGACGGAGTCCAGATAGGGGTCGTCCGTCTTGCCCGCGGCCACGTACCGGGACCAATTACTATCCGGCGCATACCCTTCGGACTGATATCCCGATGCGGCCACGCCCCAGAGAAAGTCCGAGCCGAGCGGCTGCACCTGCGCAGGTGGCGCGGGCTGTGCCATCGCGGGCATCGGACCACCGGCTATTACGGCGGTGGTGCCGACTACCAGCGTGATCAAGATATGGCGGCTACGCAGCGATCGCATCGAACTCCTGCTTCCTGGGCGGTGACGGGCGCTCGTGGGCCTCCGGCGCAGGCCGGGTCGGGCGGGACCACGCGACGAGAGTAACTGGTCGGTCGTCTTCCATCGGGGAGGATGCGGGCTATCAGTGTTGTACACCGGCCTCAACGGCGACATTTGCCCTGGTGAACTTGTCTGGGGGAGGGGGATGTCGAGGTGCACAGGGTAGGGCAGTGGGAAACGAATTGAGGCACAGGGGAATCGGTTCATGTCGGCGTCCTAGATGCAAAGACTGGGGCCCATGGTGAAGGAGTTGAGGGCGACGCAAGATCAATAATACATCTAGGTAGGTAGATATGCGCATCTAGTTATGTAATCACCCATCAAACCCAACCACAGATCACCTACTAAACGACGCTCAGCACCCAGCGAAAACAGCTAGCCAAGAGGAGAAGAACGACCGAACTATGTTGCGCTACCGGGAAGGTCCTTGACTTCGAGCGCGCTCTAAAACCTAGCGTTGGTGGCATGGCAGCAATATTGATCACCGGAGCGAACAAGGGGCTCGGCTTCGAGGCCGCCCGCCAACTCGTAGCGGCGGGTCACACCGTCTACCTCGGTAGCCGGGACGCCCAACGCGGTCGTCAGGCGGCCGAGGAGTTGGGCGCGCGGGCAGTTCAGCTCGATATCACCGATGATGGGTCCGTCGCGGCCGCGGTGCAGACCATCGCGGCCGATGGCGGTCTGGATGTCCTGGTCAACAATGCCGGTATCCAGGCAGAGATGACCGACCGGAGCGACGTCATCGGTGCCGCGGACCTCACCGCGGACGTGATGCGAAAGACCTTCGATACGAACGTCTTCGGCACGGTGCGCGTCCTGCACGCCTTCCTGCCGCTGCTGCAACGCTCGGCGGCGCCGGTCGTGGTCAATGTCAGCAGCGGTCTTGCGTCGCTGACCAGGGTCTCGACCCCGGGCACCCCGGCATACGCCTACCCGGGCGTCGCATATCCGGCGTCGAAGACGGTGGTCAACATGCTCACCGTGCAGTACGCGAAGGCCTTCCCGGATATCCGGATCAATGCGGTGGAGCCCGGTTTCACGAAGACCGATCTCAACGGGAATACCGGCACCCAGACGGTGGAGCAAGGCGCCGAGATCATCGTGCGCATGGCGCAGCTCGGCCCCGATGGGCCCACCGGAAGCTACGTCGATGCCGAAGGTGCGCTGCCCTGGTGATCGACGACGGCGGTGGCGACGATGTACCCCTTGGGGTCGCGCCACGTCTGCCCCGGATGGTGGGTGAACCAATCCTCGACGTCCTCGCGCAGATCGTTCAGAATCGCGTGCCGTCGTGGGTGGTTCGGCGTGACGCCGTAGAACGTGAACAGCGCCTCGGCGAAGCGCACCAGCGGATCCGGAGTATCGAAGACGAGCGCATTATCCGATCGCTGGATCCGCACCTCACCGAAAACCTCGGACATCAGCTCCGGCAAGGTGTCGGAGTCGACGGTCATCGCCTCGCCCACGCCGAGGCCGTAGGTCGCGGCGTGGGCGGCCACGAGTTCGGTGGTGTACGGGTAGGTTCCGGGATGATTGACGACCACGGCGACCGTCCCGCCGGGTTTGGTCGTCCGCCGGAATTCCCTGAGCGCGGCCAGCGGATTCGCGAGGTGGTACAGCATATGTCGTGCGGTGAGCGCATCGAAGCTGTTGTCGTCGAACGGGATCCGGTCGGCACTGCCGAATACGCCGCGCACCCCGGGCACGGCGTTGGCGGCGGCGACCATCGCGGGGGAGGTGTCGATACCGACCAGCGGACCCTGGTGACCGGTGTTGGCGAGGTGGGCGAGGAATCGGGCGTCGCCACAGCCGATATCGGCTAGATGTTCGGCTCCGGTGAGTGCCAGCGCGGTCAGCACATTCGCGGTGGGGTCGTCGGGCCGCTCCGAATAGCGCTCATGGGTATCGATCCGCACCTTCAACGGTGTCGGATCGGCGTATTCGGCATCGAGACGGTAGCTGCACATCGCGGTCGTCCTTCGGTCCAGTTGGCCGGTGGTTGACCAGGTCGCCGGTTCGGCGATCGGGTCCGCGGGCTTTCCGGCGGTGAGCGTACCTCCCGAGGCGGCGCGCGGCGTTCCCTTTGGTGGGGGCGACTACGAACCGTTCGACCGTCCAGCGGTGACAGTGGGGAGCCGCGGCGTGATCGGTGTGGCCTCGATCGGCTCGTGCATATCCTCGGTGCCCGGGCGTTCATCGTCCAGAATAGGTTCACCGAGCCCGATTTTCTCCTGCAGACGCTTCATCCAGGCCGGCGCCCACCAGCAGTCGTCGCCGAGCAGTTTCATGACCGCGGGTACCAGCAGCATGCGCAGCACTGTCGCATCAATGAATAGTGCGGCGATCATGCCGTAGGCGATGTACTGCATCATCACCAGATCGGAGAAGGCGAACGCACCGGTCACCACGAGCAGGATCAGTGCTGCGGCGGTAATGATGCGGCCGGTGTGCGCGGTGCCGGTGTGCACCGCGTCGCTGGTGCTCGCGCCCTTGGCTCTGGCCTCGACCATGCGGGAGAGCAGGAAGACTTCGTAATCGGTGGACAGGCCGTAGATGATCGCGATGATCAGCACCAGCACATTCGATTGGATGGGCTGGGGGGTGAAGTTCAGTAGTCCTGCGGCGTGGCCGTCGACGAAGATCCAGGTCAGGATGCCGAGGGTGGAGCCGAGGCCGAGCGCGCTCATCAGTGCGGCCTTGATCGGCAGCACCAGCGAGCCGAAGGTGAGGAACATCAGCAGCGTGGTCACGAACAGGACCAGCGCGATCATGACCGGGATGCGGTAGAGCAGTGCGTCGATACTGTCCTTCTGCATGGCCGGAATGCCGCCGACGTACATGCTGACGCCGTCGGGGAGTTCCATCTTGCGTAGGTATTCGATGGTTTCCCCGCCTTCGTTCGGGTTCACCAGTGTTGCCTTGGAGCGGTACACGTTGTCCTGGGTCAAGGATTTGGACGGCATCTCGAACTGACTGGCCAACCCGGGGGCGTGTCCGGCCGTGCGCCAGGCCTGGCCGACCGGCGTGCTGTTGTCGGCGACGAAGACGAGTTCGATGGGATCGGATCGGCGCTGTGGGAAGAAGGTGTCGATCTGTTCCTGTGCGACGCGAGTCGGGTTGTCCGGTGGCAGATATCGCTCGCTGAAGCCGCCGAAGATGAGGTTCTTGACCGGGATGATCAGCAGGAAGAGCACGATGACCAGTGGGATCGCGATGGTGAGCGGTCGCTGCATCACCCAACGTGTGGTCTTGCCCCAGAAATCGCCCTCGATTTGTTCGGCGGTTTTGGTTCTTCGGAACCGGTTGAACCCCAACATGTCCACGCGTGGACCGAGGACGGCCAGGCTGGCGGGCAGGATGGTGATGGCGGTGAATGCGGCCAGCAGGACGGTCGCGATGGCGCCGTAGGCCATGGATTTGAGGAAGCCCTGGGGGAACAGCAGCATGCTGCCGAGGCTCGCTATGATCATGGTCGCCGAGAACACGACGGTGCGTCCGGCGGTGACGACGGTGCGGCGCACCGCGGCCCGGGTGTCGTAGCCCGCGGCCAGTTCCTCGCGGAATCGGCTCACGATGAACAGGCCGTAGTCGATGGCGAGGCCGAGGCCGATCATCGAGAGGACCGAGGAGACAAAGGAATTGACCTCGGTGAAGCGGGTCAGGAACATGATGATGCCGGAGGCGCCGATCACGGTGAGTCCACCGACGAGCAGCGGCAGGGCGGCCGCGACGAGGCCGCCGAAGATGAAGAACAGCAGCACCGCGACGGCGGGGATGGCCAGGACTTCCATGCGGTGCACATCGTCGGCCATCGTGTCGTTGAGTGTGCCCGCCACCGCTTGCAGGCCACTGACCTGCACGTCGATGCCGGGTATTGCGAAGGCGTCCTTGACTTTCCGGAAGTTGCGCACGGAGTCGGTGTCGTTATCGCCCGTGATGGCGATCGCGGCTACGGCGCGCTTCTTGTCTTCGGTGGCTGCCTTCGCGCCGCTGATCTTCGCGCCGTCGACGTGCCAGTAGGAGGCGTTGACCCCGGTGATTTCGTTCGGATACTTGTGCGGCAGGCTGTTGAGATTGTCGATGATCGGTTGGCTGAATTCCGGGTCGTCGACGGTCTTTCCGTCCGGTGCGGTGTAGAGCACGACGACGTCGAAGTCGTGATTGCGTCCGAATGCGGCGTCGGCGAGGCGTGCGGCCTGTGCGGATTCGGAAGTGGGATCGTCCATACCGCCGGAGCTGAGGTGGTCCTCGAGTCCGAAGCCGTATGCACCGAGTGTAAGGAGTGCGCCCACCACGACCGCGAGTACGGCGAAGCGCAGCCGGTAGACGAGTTTCCCCCAGCGCGTGAACATCAGCGCGTTCCTTGCCGACGGGAAAATTGGTGTGCTGCTTGCTCTGCCGCGCCGATCGCCAAGGGGCTGCATCCTTTCCGGGGTGCACGCTCGATGTGCCTGTAATCAAAGGTACAGGCCGGTGTGAAGTGACAGTGTTTCAGAAATGATGCCGCCGTGCCCGCGGATGTGACGCGGATTGCATTGGCTGCCAAAGTGTTCGAATCGTGTCGACTGGCAGTCGATGCAGACTTGCGGGTTATGAAGTCCGCGGGGGCGTGATGGCGAGATCGGTCGGGCCCAGGATCTTGCCGAGAGTCGTGGCGAGCGCGTGCAATTCGTCCGGATCGAGCTTGTCGGCGAAGCATCGCTCGATGCCCGCGAGATAGCCGGGCGCGGCCGCACGCAGACGCTCCCGGCCCGCATCGGTGATGGCGACGAATGCCGATCGGCCGTCGTCGGGATTGGATTCGCGCGCGACCAGACCAGCCGCGGCCATCTCGGTGACGAGCCTGCTGACCCGAGTGCGGCTGAGCACGACGCGTTCGCCGAGATCGGTCATGCGCAGTGGTGCGACGCCGTCGAGTTCGAGCAGCACGTCGTACCACGCGAGTGGGAGTCCGAAGTCCCTGCGCAGCTCGGCATCCAAGCGCGGGACGAGGTTCGCGTGCACGCGCAGCAGTGCCGACCATGCGCTGCCTGCCGCCTCGCGATGGTTCTCCGATTGCGTCACGGACCGATTCTAACCACTTGCGTGCATCCGCACGCATATAATAGCGTGTGCACGCACATAAAAGTTGCGTATGCCATCAGGAAGGAAATCTCATGACCACAGTCATCGCTCGTGACGAACTGGCCGCCGCGATCGAGGCCGGTTCGGTGACGGTCCTGGACACCCTGGGTGCGGGCTACTACGAGAAAGCGCATCTGCCGGGCGCGCTCACCTTGGTCGAAGCTGATGTGGAATCCCGAGCTGCGCGTTTGCTTCCGGACCAGCACGCACCCATCGTGACCTACTGCTCGAACAACGCCTGCCAGAACAGCGAGGTCGTCGCGGTCAAGCTGCGCGCCCTCGGATACACGAACGTCCGTGCCTACCGCGCCGGCATCCAAGACTGGACCGAAGCAGGCCTGCCGATCGAATCCGAATCCTGAGTCCGGCCGGATCGCGGTCGGGCGTGCACCGCCCGACCGCGCATCAATCGACGAGCGATGCGCAGTCTTGTGCCTGCCCGGCGATCAGCGGATGATCGTAGACGTAACGATTTCTGGTCGGGGGCATCATCATCGTCGATCAGTCAGGAAACGTTGTAATGACCACCAGAATTGCCTCGGCGATCGCCGCGATCGCCATCACCCTATCTGTGGGCGCTCTCGCCGCCCCTGCGGCATCGGCGGAACCGGTGACACCAACGCTCGGTTCGGTCGTTTTCTGCTTCAACGTCCCGCTGGGTCCTTTCTTCAGCTTCAGCATCTGCGTCTGAGATCGGCGGGCGGGTAAAAGCCGCGGACCAGCGCGGCGTTCATAAACAAGTGAACCTTTCGGTGGACCGGGCTACCGTGGGGTGATGGCCGCGCATCTGACGCACTGGGGAGTGTTCGAAGCCGAGAGCGATGGGCAGCGGTTGACCGCAGTGCGTCCGTGGCACGGAGATCCGGAACCGACGGCATTGATCGAGAATGTGGCCTCGGCACAACATCATCCGACGCGGATCGATCAGCCATATGTCCGACGGGGGTGGTTGGAGCGCGGGCCGGGGGCGCCGGGGCGCGGCGATGAGCCGTTTGTTCCGGTGTCCTGGGAAACCGCGGTGGAGTTGGTGTCCGGTGAGTTGAATCGGGTGTACGGCGAGTACGGCGCGGAGTCGGTGTACGGCGGGTCGTACGGGTGGTCGAGTGCGGGGCGGTTTCATCACGCGCAGAGTCAGGTGCATCGGTTTCTGAACTGTCTCGGCGGTTATGTCCGAGGTGTGCACAGCTACAGTCTGGGAACCTCACAGGTGTTGTTGCCGCATGTGATCGGCTCGATGGGGCTGTTCGAGGGGCACGCGACCGCGAAGAGCGTGCTCGTCGAAAACACGGATTTGGTGGTGGCCTTCGGTGGGCTGTCGCCGAAGAACTCCGCGGTGTCGCCGGGTGGTGTGTCGCGGCACAACACCAGGACTTGGATCACGGCGGCGCGGGCGCGCGGCTGCCGATTCGTATCGATCAGCCCACTGCGCGACGACATTCCGGCGGAAGCCGCGGCCGAGTGGATCGCACTGCGGCCAGGTAGCGATGCGGCGCTGATGCTGGCGCTGGCCCAGGTGATGGATGCGGAGGGGTTGGCGGACAACGATTTTCTGGATCGGTACACGGTCGGGTACGAACGCTTCATCGGTTATGTGCGTGGCGAAACCGATGGCGTCGCCAAGGATCCCGCGTGGGCGGAAGCGATCACCGGTCTGTCGTCCGGGCGGATCCGGTCGCTGGCACGGGAGATGGCCGCCGCGCGCACGATGATCAATGTGAGCTGGTCGTTGCAGCGTGCCGAGCACGGTGTGCAACCGCTGTGGCTCGGGGTGGTGCTTGCGGCGATGCTGGGCCAGATCGGTTTGCCGGGTGGGGGATTCGGGCACAGTTACGGATCGTGCGCGCATGTCGGTGATCCGGCGCGCGGGCAGTCGGTGCCGAGGTTCCCTCAGGGCGGCAACGGTGTTTCGACGTTCATTCCGGTGGCCAGAATCGCCGATATGCTGCTGAATCCGGGGGAGTCGTTCGATTTCAACGGTATGCGGTTGGGGTATCCGGATATCAAGTTGGTGTACTGGTGCGGCGGGAACCCCTTTCACCACCACCAGGATCTGGCCCGGCTGCACACGGCGTTCACCCGGCCGCAGACGGTGGTCGTGCACGATGCGTTCTGGACCGCCACCGCGCGCCACGCCGATGTGGTCCTCCCGGCGACCATGAGCATCGAACGCGATGATTTCGGGTCCGGGCAGAACGATCGCGAGTTCTTCCCGATGAAAGCGCTCACCCGGCCGCACGGTACCTCCCGTGATGACTACGCAATCTTCGCCGAACTAGCCGAAAGTATCGGTGTCGGTAAGGAATTCACCGAGGGCCGCACCGTCGAGGAGTGGTTGAGGCACCTGTACGAGCAATGGCGCGCCGGCCTCGACGATCCGACGGTGCCGGAGTTCGACGACTTCTGGGACAGCGAGTCGTTCACGGTCGAGGTGCCCGATCCGGAGCAGGTGCTGTTCGCGGATTTCCGCGCGGATCCGGAGCGCTTCCCGCTCACCACTCCCAGCGGCAAGATCGAGATCTTTTCCGAAACGATCGACGGATTCGGATATGCCGATACCCCGGGCCACCCGGTCTGGTTGGAACCGGAGGAATGGCTGGGTGCCGCGACACGGTTCCCGCTGCAGCTCGTCGCGAATCAGCCGCGCACCAAACTGCACAGTCAGCTCGATGTCGGGGCGCACAGTCAGTCGGTGAAAATCGGTGGGCGAGAACCGGTGCGGTTACATCCCGACGATGCTGCGGCACGAGGTCTTCGAGACGGGGATATCGTGCGGATCTTCAACGATCGCGGAAGCTGCCTGGCCGGGCTGGTCGTCGACGACGCGGTCCGGCCACAGGTCGCGCAGCTGTCCACGGGCGCCTGGTACGACCCGGATCCGGTCGATCCCAGCTTTTGTCGGCACGGCAACCCGAATGTGCTCACCGCGGACCGTCCCGCATCGACGCTGAGTCAGAGCTGTGCCGGACAATTGGCGCTGGTCGAGATCGAGCGCTACGACGGTGAGCTACCGGATGTGGCCGTTGTTCGGCCACCTGCCACGGTCGAGGGTGTTTCGTGATGGCGCGGGTGAGGCTGGTCTCAACGGGCGGTCCTGGCTGTGGTCCGGTGTCGGATTTCTGTCAGGATTTCGAATTATGGTGTCGAATCCGTTGCCCGCGGTAGCTCGCCGGATCGCGCAGAAACGCTGGGTCATGCGCACAGCGCCGATAGTGATGCGGCTGGAACGGTTTGTGCGGCGGGTCAGCCGTGGTCGGCGCGGTGTGCTCGATCTGGCGGGTTTGCCGTCGATCGAGCTCACCGTCGCGGGTCGCAAAACCGGGATCCCGCGCACCACATCGCTGCTGTATGTGCCGCGCGGAGACGAGTTGCTGCTCGTGGGTTCCAACTGGGGCAGCCCTGAGCATCCGGGCTGGTCGGCAAACCTGCGGGCGGCCGACACCGCCATCGTCGGGCTGAAAGGTGAGCGGTTCGAGGTGACCGTCAGCGAGGTCACCGGGATGGACCGCAAACGGGCCTGGGATCTGGCGGTGGAGTTCTGGCC
Organism: Nocardia sp. NPDC102475; assembly: GCF_055584605.1. Lineage (NCBI taxonomy): Bacteria > Bacillati > Actinomycetota > Actinomycetes > Mycobacteriales > Nocardiaceae > Nocardia > Nocardia sp. NPDC102475. The sequence continues at coordinate 144,715 of NZ_JBVJLS010000005.1, forward strand.
GGGCTATGAAATGGAATGCGAGCTGTCCGGCGGGCGGATCTTCCGGATTTTCGAGTTGCGCCGCAGCTGAATTCACTCCGCGGCAGGCACGATCGGTGCGCCCGGATGCGGGACCGGTGCTGGTGGGGTCAATGCGGCGGCGGGCGAACCCGGCTTGGCAGGTGGTGGCGGTAGGGCCGGTGTGAGCAGTGGCGGTGCGGCCGGTGCGGCCGGTCCGGGAACGACCACCCGAGGCTTGTCGGGTGTCGGTTCGGTGCAGTCGGGAGCATCGGATTCGGCGCAGGTGGCGGGCACGATCGGGGCCGCATGGGTGACGGTCGACACCGCGCTCGTGGCGATCGCCAGGACTCCGGCCGAGACCAGGACCGCTCGGCGGGATGCGAGGGACATGGCGATCACAACCAGATCGGATCGCCGTACACCGCGACCGAATTGTCAGCGGTGTCGGTGGAAATGGTCGCGATCACATACGAGCGCAGGCTGACCGGCCCCATACAGGCGTCGATTTTGATCTGCACCTGATCGGTGGTGATCGAACCATGAGGTCCGGCAAGGGCTTTGGTGCCGAACGGAATGGTGGTGATCGTGCCCGGTTTGAAGGTGGTAGATACGCTGGGCAGTGCCGCGGCCCCGACGCCGACGCTCAGACCGGGAGTCGGCGCGACCATCACATTGACATTCGGCCCGACCGAGGCCGCGAGCCCGAGCGAGATGCCATTGGAAACATCGATCTGGCAACCGATTTGGTAACCCAGCGTGAGCGTGCCCGAGTTGACCGATACGTTGCCCGCGCCGGTGATATCGGCGGCCGCGCGCACACTGACGAAGCCCTCTCGGGTGAAAGCGGTCTCGGCAAGATTGGGAACCCGATCGAGGTTTTCGGCGGTTTTCGTGACCGTGAGCTGCCAGCCGTCCTCGGTGGTGACCGTGCGGGACTGATCCGGCAGTGCATCCGCCGAAGCCGATTGTGCTGGAACGAAACTCAGCACCCCCGCGGCCAGTAGGCATAGCGGGACGCCGGTCGAGCTATTCATATTGTCGATCTCCTCGCTTACGTTGCCGTCGAACGATATCCGACGCCGTGCGGGACCTTCGTCGACAGGTCGCTCGTCCAAAACGGTGCGTGGTCGGTATCGCAGCGCGCAGAATCCGGATATGCGATTCCATGCCTTCAGCGACGATGTGCTTGCCGACCACGATGCGGTGACGATTGCGAAACTGGTGCGTCGAGGCGAAATCGGCGCGGCCGAGGTCGCCGAGGCAGCGCGAGCGCGGGCCGCGCAGGTCGATCCGACATTGCGCGCCCTGGTGGTCTCGGCGGAATCCGCGCTGTCGGCCGGTGATCCGGATGCGCCGCTGTTCGGTGTGCCGACGTATGTCAAGGACAACACCGATGTGCGCGGTCTGCCGACCAATCACGGCACCGCGGCGTTCGTCGGGCGGCCCGCCGCCGAAGACGGGCCGTACGCGAAACAGTTTCTGAGCACCGGGATGTCGGTGCTGGGCAAGAGTCGGCTACCGGAGTTCGGTTTGAACGCGAGCACCGAATTCGCCGCGGCCGAACCGACGCGCAATCCCTGGCATACGGACTATTCGCCGGGTGCGTCATCGGGGGGTGCGGCCGCATTGGTGGCCGCGGGTGTGGTGCCGATCGCGCACGGCAATGACGGTGGCGGGTCGATTCGCATTCCGGCCGCGTGTTGCGGTTTGGTCGGGTTGAAGCCGAGCCGAGGGCGGCATATCGATGGTCCGCAGGCGCGGTCGATGCCGATCAATCTGGTTTCCGAAGGTGTGCTCACCCGATCGGTGCGCGATACCGCGACGTATTTCGCTGCGGCCGAACGTCATTGGCGCAATCCGAAGTTGCCGCCGGTCGGTCTGGTCGAGGGGCCGGCGCGGCGGCGGCTGCGGATCGGGGTGATCGCCGATTCCATCACCGGTACCGAAACCTGCCCGCAGACCCGGGCCGTACTCGACGACACCACCGCGCTGCTGGAGAAGATGGGTCATGAGGTACTTCCGATCGCACTGCCGGTCTCGCAACGCTTCGTCGACGACTTCACCATCTACTGGGGACTTTTGGCGTTCCTGATCGAGGCGGGCGGGAAATTCGCGATCGATCCGCGGTTTCAGCCCGGCGATCTGGATGCGTTCACCCACGGACTCGGAGCGCTGTATCGCAAGTCCATGGCACGCACACCGGCCATCCTCTACCGCCTTTCACAAGTGCGTCGCGCCTACGCGGGCATGTTCCGCGACCACGAACTGATCCTCTCGCCGGTCCTGGTCCATATCACTCCGCAACTCGGCCACCTGAACCCGACCGTCCCCTTCGACGAACTGTTCGCGCGCCTGATCTCCTGGGTCGCCTTCACTCCGTTGAACAATGTCGCAGGCACACCCGCGATCTCGCTGCCCATGGGCGCCTCCACCGAAGGCCTCCCGATCGGCATGCAATTCTCCGCCGCCCACGGCGACGAACGCACGCTGCTCGAGATCGCCTTCGCCCTCGAATCCGAACGCCCGTGGCGGCGCATCCAGGACTGACCTGTGCTACCCGGGAATCGCGCGCCAATCCTCGCCGAAGGGCCCCGCACGGCGCGCGACCATATCCAAGACCTCTTCACACGCGCCCTCGATCGCGCGCTGCCATTGCTCGGGCACCAGCCCCAGCCGAATGGCGAGTGCGTATTCGTCCTCGTCCTTCCAGTGGTAGCTCAGATTCGGTTCGACTATGAGATCCAGGTGCAGATCGCTGGTGTCGACACCGTCGGCGGTCCGGGTGAACGGCAACTGGAAATTGACGTACCACCAGAGGAATTCGCCGTGCTCAGCCCACGTCGGGACAATCGCGAAATGACGATCGGCGTACATGATGGCCAGCCTCGTGGTGCGCTGCCACACCCACGTACCCATCTCCCACTCCCGGCGCGCATACGCCTCCAGCAAGCGCCCCCGCGCGCCCCGATCGTCCTCCCGCATCGACCTGATCCACAGCTGCGGCCCCGCGCCCTCCGTCCCCGGCGTCAGCAACACCCGCAACTCGTCGCCGCGATCCGCCACCACCCGCTGCGGCCACGCGGTGAATGCCCGCCCAAAGATCATGTCCCGCACCACAATCGTCCGACCCACCGCGAAAGGCGTCACCGTGCCAGCCTAGTCTGCGCGCCCCGGACGAGGTTTCGGTGGTTCAGTCCGTATCGGTAGCGGCGAGGATCGCCGAGCTGATGCGGTCGGGGGCGAGGGCCAGGAGGGCGATATCCCAGGCGACCTGTTCGAACCAGCGGGTATTGGTCTCGAAGCTGTACCATTCGCAGCAGATCGCTTGTCGCTCAACCGTGGCGGCCGATTCGAGTTCAGCGTCCGCACGATCCGCGCCATCTCCGCATCCACGCCCGCCAGCGTATGGCGTCCCCGCCGCCGCCTTCATACGCGGCGGCGTGGTGCTGTCGACTGCTTGATGCCGCGTTCGGGCGGCCAGGTAGTCGGTCCGATCGCGTTGGATTCGCTTGGCCGTCGCCGATCCGGCCCGCTCGACTGGTGACGTAGCGGTGTTGGAATCGTGCAGTATTCGGTCCTGGCTCGGTACAAGAGGGCTCGCCGGTGTCATCACCAGAGTGGCCTCTTGAACTCGAGTGCGCAGGCCTGGCGGCGGCCGGGGCACCGATGCCGACGCGATGGTCTGATTCGGTGCGCGCACTACGGTGCCTGGAAGCCGCCGATCTTCTGCTCGAGCAGTTCGGCCAGCCGCAGCGGGGTGCGGTCCTCGAACATCGGACCGATGAGCTGCACTCCCACCGGCAGGCCCTCGGGGGACCGGCCCGCGGGTATGGCGGTGGCAGGCAGGCCGGGCATGGTGGCCACACCGGCCCAGACGAGCTGGTCGAAGTACGGGTACTCGACGCCGTCGATGTCGATGTGCCGGTTCTCCAGACCTCCGTTGTGGTCGTGCGGGAAGGCGGGAGTGGGCGTGATGGGGCACACCACGGCATCGAACTCGGCGAACAGCTGCCGCCAGCCGTGGCGGTGCAGTTCGCGACGGTTGTTCGCCTCGACCCAGTCGCGGTGGCTGAGCACCATGCCGCGCAGCCGCGCCGCATCCAGACTCCGGTCGTCCGCGCTCAGGGCGGCGGCGTGGGTCCGCAGCTGTTCGTACACGTCGACGGAGAGGCTCGTGGCGGCGTTCGACAGCATCAGCAGCATGTAGAGCGTCGCCGCTTCGGTCGGATCGGGCAGCAGCCGACTGCGCCGTTCGACGCGGGCGCCCTCGTCGACGAGCGCCTCGGCAACCCGGTTCACGCCCGCCCGCACCGCCGATCCGGTCGCAATGAGCGGATGGTCCTCGATGATCAGGACACGGAAGTCCGACAGCCGCTCGTGGCGCGCGGGCGGCAGTGCGACGTCGTGGGCGACGCCGTGGGTCAGCGGGTCCGGTCCGGCCATCACGTCGAGCAGCAGCACGAGGTCGCGGGCGGTGCGCGCCATCGGGCCGACGACGGCGAGGTCGAGGTCGATCGGGAAGGCCGGCGCGGGCGGCGCGACCATGCCGCGGGTCGGCGCCAGCCCGAGTGTCGGCTTGTGCGCGTAGACACCGCAGAAATGCGCGGGGGTGCGCAGCGAACCGGCCAGGTCGGAACCGATGGACAGCGCGCCGAACCCGGACGCAAGGGCCGCCGCCGAACCGCCGGAGGATCCGCCCGCCGTGCGGCCGTGCTCCCACGGGTTGTTGGTGGTGCCGTAGATCTCGTTGAAGCTCTGGATATCTCGCAGCATCAACGGCACATTGGTCTTACCGAGCACAACGGCGCCCGCGGCCTCGAGCCGCGACACCTGTAGCGCATCCTCGGCAGGTATGTAGTTCCGGTGCATCGGCATGCCCCAGGTCGTGGGCAGCCCGGCCATGTTGTAGGACTCTTTGACCGTCACCGGTATGCCGAGCAGCGGCCGGTCCTCGCCGCGGGCGCGCGCCTGGTCGGCACGGTGTGCGGCGGCCCGCGCACGGTCGAAGGTTCGCACACAGATCGCGTTGATCGCCTTGTCGTCCCGCTCGATACGGGCGATCGCCTCGTCGGTCAGTTCCACCGAGGTTACGTCACCGGCATGCATCGCGGCCGCGAGCTCTTCGGCCGACCGAAAATTCCACTCCATGAACTCGACGGTATCGGTCTGCCGCAGCGGACATAAAATGCCGCTTCGCGCAAACGAGACAGTCGAACGGGTGACCTTCAGTGCAAATTAACGCACTCGTTCTGTCATATCCCAGGTCACGGTGTCGGCAGAGCCGACTCGATTGGCGCAGGCCATGAAATGCCGTTTAGCACAACGGGATAGATGTCACGATGGCTACCGTGTTCCCCTGTGGCCGCAGACTGTTCGACCGGCCGCTGGTCATGGCGACGTGCGGCGAGATCGGTGCCGGCCCGGAAATTCAGCAGACGTGCCCACGAGGCAGGTGGACCCCGTGCACGGCCGGAAAATGCAATTCATTCCCAAAAACGGCCGTAATCAGGGTTACCGATCGTGTTCGCGTGCTCCTTTGCGGAGTGAGCGTGAGTGAGTTCATAGAGCACGCGCCACATTCGCAAGTAGGTTCTTGAATATGGATAACGACGGACCCAGCCGGACAGCGCTCATCACCGCGTACGCCCGCGCCTATCACCAGATCGCTGACCGACCACGGATCTTCACCGACCCCCTGGCGGCACCTCTGCTCGGCGTCACCGCAGAGGAACTGGCCGAATTGGGCACGCCCACAACCAACCACCTCGGTGCCGGGGCCAGCGATCGGTCCCGCCGCCTGTTCTTCGCCGCACGCGCGCGCTTCGCCGAGGACGCCGTGGCCGCGGCCATCGCCGCTGGTGTGCGGCAGGTCGTGATCCTCGGTGCGGGCCTGGACACCTTCGCCTATCGCAATCCGCGCCCGGACGTGCGTGTCTTCGAGGTCGACCACCCCGCCACCCAAGCGTGGAAACGCGAACGCCTTACTACCGCCGGAATCGAGCGCCCTGAGACGTTGACCTTCGTGCCGGTCGATTTCGAAACCCAGACGCTGGCAGCGGGATTGGAGTCCACCGGATTCAAACGGACCGACCCGGCCGTATTCGTGTGGCTCGGCGTCGTGTTCTATCTGACTCCGAACGCCGCCCACGCCACTCTCGAATACATCGCTGGTCAGGCCCAGCCGGTCGAGGTGGTCTTCGACTACCTGCAGCCCGCGAACAGCGACGAGGACCGTGCGCACCAGCAGGAACGTGCCGATCGGCTGGCCGGCGTCGGCGAACCCGTGTTCAGCTACTTCACGCCCGACGACATCGCCGCACAGCTGCGCGCCCTCGGCTTCACCGACCTCGAAGACCACTCCGCCCCCGACCTCGTCACCGGCTACCTCGACGGATCGGCAAGATTCGAAGGCGAACCGCCCCGCGCATTGCGCGCGATCCGCATACTGCGCGCGAGCCGCTGAGGATTGCCCGCCACGTCGACTTGCACCACATCTGTCGCGACGGCCAGCATCTCCGGCACCAGCCTCTCAACTGCACAAACTCAGAGAAATCACGACACCATCGGCCAGCACCACGTGCGCCGCACCTGGCAGATCAGCCCTCTCCACGGTGTTGCAGTAAACACAACATTGTTGCGTCTCGTTCCCGGAACGCTGGAACCATCCAGGTAAGGCACGATTTTCGCGGCGACACGCTAAGTGGCAATTGCTCGCAACCTGCGTCGCAGCCTCCATCGCGGCAATGTGCAGTGTTGCATTTGATGCAATTCATCCTAGTTACTGATCTAGAGACCGAGTTTGGTGACGGCGTTGTCTTCCAATGGGTTTGCGGTGCGGATGTAGTTGTGCACGGTGCGCGGGTTGGACCAGCGGCCCTGGCGCATGATCTCGCGGTCGCTGGCACCGCCGAGGGCTGCTTGGGTGGCGAATCCGGCGCGCAGTGAATGTCCAGAGAAGAGGTCGGGGTCGAGTCCGGCGCGTGCGGCATAGCGTTTGACGAGTTCGGCGATGGCGCGGCCGGACATGGCGTCGGTGCCGATGCCGCCGTGGCGGGAAATCGTGGGAAACAGTGGGAGGGTGTCGTTTTCGGCGAGTGCGGTGCCCTGGTAGCCGTGGCAGCGGTGGATGTCCGGAGATGGGAACGTTGTCTCGGCGAGCCAGGCACGGATATCGCCATGCTCGCGATGCACCTCGAGCAACTGGATCCAATCGGCGAAGGCGCAGACCGGGCAGGTGTGCGGGCGCTGGCCGCGGGGGAGTGCGACGCGCTGCTCCGCGATGCCGGTGGGGTCGGTTTTGGTGGTCGGAAGTTGCACGAGCAGCAGCGGTTCACCGGTGCCGTGGTCGAGATGGACTCGCACATCGGCGATCCGCAATCCGGCGAGTTCGCTGCGGCGCAATGCCCCCGCGAATCCGACCAGCAATGCCAGCGCGTCGCGGCGGCGCGCGGGCTCGGTGGGCCAGCCCGGCTCCGGCAGCCCTGCGAGCAGTTGTTCGAGGGTGTGCAACAGCACGGGGCGTTTGCGTTTCGGCTGCGTGCGGCGGGTCCGGCGGATACCGCGCAACGTCAGTCGAACGACATCGGAGCGCGTGGCCGACGGTAATCCGTTGGCGGCGTGCACCGCCGCGATGGCCGCCGACTTGCGCTCGAGCGTGGCCGCACTGAATGCCCACCGCTGCGAACCATCGTCACTGTGACGCAACGCATCCGCAGCCGCTGCCAGATATACCGCGACGTCGAGCGGATCCGCCGGCAGCGCCTGCCGCCCCTCGGCCGCACACCATCCGGCCCAGCCGATCCAATCGGTTCGATACGCCCGCAACGTATTCGCCGACTGCGACGCCTCCAGATAGCGCCGCAACGCCCCGGCCTGCTCATCGTCGAACCGTTCTCGCACCAACCGCAGCGCCACGGTATCGACCAGCACACTGCGCACGCCGCGCCGGAGCTCCGTGCGCACCGACTCCGGCACCGCGACCACTGCATCGCCCACCCGCTCGCTCCCATCCACCCGTCCTACCTTCGACGACCAACACTATGCGCTCTCAGGCGATTTCCGAGCCGTCGCAACGACTCGGCGATTCCGGTGTGGTCACAACAGGGATCAGTCAGGGAGTGGCACCAGTCGCTGGGCATCGTCGAACAGATAGGACTCGGCGACCCGTGCCGCGGTGAGCGCAGCCAGAGCGGTGGCCGCGAGCAGCATGTACATGACCACGATCTGGTAGCGAATAGCGGTGAGCGGATCGACACCGGCGAGGATGAGCCCGGTCATGGCGCCGGGCAGGCTGATGAGCCCGACGACCTTCGTCGCGTCGATCGTAGGGATCATCGCGGTGCGCAATGCGGACCGCCGGTGCGGCAGGAAGGCTTCGCGCGCCGAAAGACCCAGGCACAGGCGGGCTTCGATGGCGGGACGCGCATTGCGCGCGTCCTCGTGCAATCGACGCAGTGCGATACCGGTGGCCTGCATGGCAGCCGAGACGATCATGCCGCCGACCGGGACGACCACGCGGGCCTGCGTGGAAATCACACCGAGCAGAATGAGTGCGCCGAGGGTGATGGCCGACCCGGTGCAGACCCCGATGGTCGCGGCGCGCCGCGCACGCGGCACACCCCGGCCACGTCGGCCCGCCACCTGCCCGGCGATCAGCACCATCAACACGACCCAGGCGAGCGCACCCGGTAATCCGGTGTGCCGGAACAGGATCAGCAGAATGGCGCCGACCGCGACCAACTGGGCTCCGGCGCGGGTCGCGGCGATGAGCAGCTCGCGGGTCAGATGCAATCGCTGACGATAGGCGATCGCGGCGGCCAGTGCGACGAGTACCAGCGAGGTCGCCACACCCGGCCACCCGGGTACGGAAAGCTGTTCTGTCACTGGGGTTTCCGTTCATCGCTGGGAGACAAATGTCCGTGTTGCAGTGTCCAGGTGTTGTCGGCCACATCGGTCACGAAGACGGTGTCGTGGCTGACCAGGATGACACCACCGCCGGAGGCGGTGTGCTCGCGAATGAGAGTTGCCACCGCTGCGGCGGATTCCGCGTCTAGCGCGGAGGTCGGTTCGTCGAGCAACAGCACATCGGGTTCGACGGCCAGCGCCCGCGCCAGGCACACCCGCTGCGCTTGACCGCCGGACAGTTCGAGACAGCGCCGTTCACGGAAGTCCGGTAAGCCCACCCGCGCGAGCAGCGTGTCGATGCGCTCGGATGCGAGATCGGCACGGCCGACACGGATCTCGTCGGCGACGATGTCGGTGAGCAGTGTCGGTCGCTGTGGCACCAACCCGACGCGGCGGCGCAGGTCCGGCGCGGGGAACCGGGTGATCGGCACGTCATCGAGCAGGATCGTGCCGCCACTCGGCTCGTCGAGCCGGTTGAGCAGCCGCAGCAGCGTGGTTTTGCCGGTCCCGCTCGGCCCGACCACCGCGGTGCACCGACCTCCCGGAAACCTCACGGAGATGTCGGTGAGTATCGACGTTTCGCCGTGGTTCGCACTGACCCGATCCAGACTGATGTTCGGCACCGTCCCACCATTCCCTATCTGCGCAAGTGTTTCCTGACGGGGCCGGAAAAACCGGCCGCTCACGGGGCGAGTGGACGCGGCCTGCGTACATGTCCGACGATGGGCGGATGTCGCTCGGTACGCATGAGGTCGATCTGTTCGAGAGCACCAGGGGCCGTTTGGAGGCGATCTCCTACCGGCTGCTGGGGTCGGCCGGTGATGCCGAGGACGCGGTGCAGGAGACGTTTCTGCGCTGGCAGGCCGCCGCCCGCGACTATGTCGAGACGCCCGAGGCGTGGCTGACCAAGGTGCTCACCAATCTGTGCCTCAACCAGCTCACCTCGGCGCGGGCCAGGCGGGAGACGTATGTGGGCCAATGGTTGCCCGAACCCGTATTCGCCGGGGACCGGATGCTCGGCCCGGCCGATACGGTCGAGCAGCGTGAATCGGTGTCGATCGCGATGCTCACGCTGATGGAGCGGCTCTCGGCCAAGGAGCGCGTGGTGTACGTGCTGCGCGAGGCATTCGGGTACGCGCACAACGAGATTGCCGAGATACTCGATATCACCGAGTCGAACTGTCAGCAGATCTATCGGCGCGCCAAGCAGCATCTGGCCACCGACCGGGCTCGCGTCGAGGTCGATGAGGCCGCGGCCCGCAGGATCGTCGAGGAGTTCCTCGCCGCGGCGGTCAGCGGCCGAACCGAGACCCTGATCAGCCTGCTGACCGATGACGCCATCAGCATCGGCGACGGCGGCGGCTTCATCGCGACTCTCAGCAGGCCGCTCGTCGGTGCGACGCGCGTCGTGCGGTTCTTGCGTCTGGCCGTCAAGCCGACCGACGCCAAACGGAACATGCTGGGCGGTAGCCCGGCAATGTTCGCCGCGGTCGCCAACGGCGGGCCCGCGCTGGTGATGGTGGTCGGTGATCGGGTCGTCGGCATCATCTGCCTGCAGGTGACCTCCGACGGCATCGCGGCCGTCCACGCCCAGGCCAACCCGGAAAAGCTCGAGCGCGCCACGCGCAGGTGGGCGACTTCCGAACACGGAGCACCCCTCCTCGAATCCTGGTGACCCACATCACAGTCCACTCCTGTCAGTATTCGTGCCGCTGTCCGGTTCAGGAAGCGAACCCACCGAGACAGGAGTAAGACCATGAAGCACCGCATCGTCGTCCTCGGAGCCGGATACGCCGGAGCCATCACCGCCGGACGCCTCGCCAAGCGGCTGCATCGCGACGACGTCGAGATCACCCTGGTCAATGCCGACCCCGAATTCGTCGAACGGGTGCGCATGCACCAGCTCGCGAGCGGGCAGGATCTACCCGTCCGCTCACTGCGCGAGGTCTTCGCGGGCACCGGCGTGCAGGTTCGGATCGCACGGGTCACCGCGGTCGATGTGGACCGCAAGACCATCGACCTGACCGGCGAGAAGATCGGCTACGACACCCTCGTGTACGCCCTCGGCAGCACCATCGCCGACTACGGCGTCCCCGGTGTCGCCGAGCACGCCTACAACGTGGCAGGGAAGCAGGCGGCGCTGCGGCTGCGGGCACGCCTGAACGAGTTGCGGCCGGGCGAGACCGTGCTGATCGTGGGCGGCGGTCTGACCAGCATCGAAGTGGCCGCCGAAATCGCCGAGGCACGCCCGGACCTCGGGGTCGCGATCGCCGCGCGCGGCGGCGTCGGCGACTGGCTCGACGGGAAGGCCCAGCGCCATCTGCGCGGCGCTTTCGAGCGGTTCGGCATCACCGTCCACGAGCACGCCGAGGTCACGCGGGTCACCGGGAACGGTGTGGTCACGAGGTCGGGTCAGGACATCTCGGCCCAAATGACCGTGTGGACAGCGGGTTTCACTGTGCACACGATCGCGGCCGCGACAACCCTGGCGGTGTCCGACTCCGGACGAATCGTCGTCGATGCCACACTGTGCTCGGTCTCGCATCCGGACGTGTACGCCGTCGGCGACGCCGCGTACGCCGAAGGGGTCGGCGGCAAACCGCTACGGATGGGCTGCGCCACCGCAACTCCGATGGCATGGCAGGGCGCCGACGTCATCGCCGCGCGCTTGACCGGCCGCAAGGTTCCCGACGCTCCGATCGGCTACGCCAGCCAGTGCATCAGCCTCGGCCGCCGCGATGGCATCGTCCAGAAGGTGACCCCCGACGATCAGCCCACGTCCAAGGTAGCCACGGGCCGGATGGGTGCCCGCATCAAGGAGCTCATCTGCGCGTCCGCGGCCTGGAGCATCTCCCACCCGACCATGATGCTGCCCAGCCGTCGGCGCCACCTCGTGGCAATCGGCGACGTGGAGCCCCAATTCGTCACCCGGTGACGCGGCCATCCGAACGCAGTCCGAGCCGGGAGCCACCGGTCCGCATGACCGCGGACCGGTGGCTCCAGTTGGCGGAGCGAATGTTGGTGCGGCAGAGCTTCATTCGACGGCAGCCGAGCGCCTGCGGCTGTTGCACGAGCATCCAGCCCGGCGTGGGCCGAGGGCAATGAAGCCTTCCCGCCCACAACTGTTCGCTCAGCGGACGGCAGCGCCGAACCACTTCGGCAGCACGCCGATCAGATCCTGCTGATCGTCACCGACCCACGCCACATGCCCGTCCGGGCGCAGCAGCACCGCGGGCACCTCCAGTTCCTCGCTGACATCGACGACGTGGTCGACCCGATCCGCCCAGCCAGCCACCGAGAGCCGGCCGGTCTGGTCGAGCAGCAGTCCGCGGCCACCACGCATCAGCTCGTAGAGGCGTCCCCGATTCAGCTTCACATCCCGCAGCCGCCGACCGAGCAATTCATGCCCCTCGCCGAAGTCGTAGCGGACCCCGATCGCAATGATCTGCTCCAGCAGATACCGGTTCACCTCCTCGAAGTCCATCAGTTTCGCCACCAGTCGGCGCACTGCCTGGGCACCCGGCTCGAGCGAGATCAGCTCCGCCTGTGCCCGGGTGTTCTCGAGCACGTCGGCGGCCACCGGACGCCGTTCGGTCTCGTAGCTGTCCAGTAACCCCTCCGGCGCCCAGCCGCCGACCTCGGCGGCCAGTTTCCAGCCGAGATTGAATGCATCCTGGATACCGAGATTGAGACCCTGCCCACCCATCGGCGGGTGGATGTGCGCCGCATCGCCGGCGAGCAGCACCCGGCCGACCCGATAATGCTCGGCCAGGCGGGTCGCGTCGCCGAAGCGCGAGAGCCAGCGCGCGGAGTGTGCGCCGAAGTCGGTGCCGGCGAGCTCTCTGAACTGATGCTTCAGCTCGTCCAGAGTCGGTGGGACCCTGGGGTTTTCGGCCAGGCCCGCAGCGGGTGCGCCGATACGGTACACCCCGTCTCCGAGGGGCACGGCGCCGAACCGCAGCTGGGTTTTGCGGACTTCGGCCACCACGGCGGCTACCTCTTCCGGCGGCGCGGTCAGCTCCACCTCGCCCAGCAGCGTCTCGTTACGGGTGGGCTCGCCCGGAAAATCGACGCCGAGCAGTTTGCGCACCGTACTGCGGCCGCCGTCACAGCCGACGAGGTAGCGCGAACGCAGTTGCCCCCCGTCGGTCAGTTCGACGGTTACCCCGTCATTGTCCTGGCTCAGCCCGGCCACTTCACAGCTGCGGCGAATTTCGACGCCGAGTTCGGTGGCACGCTCGATCAGCAGGCGCTCGGTGACGGGCTGCGGAATGGACAGGACATACCGATACGTGGTGTCCAACCCTTCCGGCTGGGGTTTCCTGATGCCCGCGAAGAAACCGCCGAGCGGGTACTGCTTCCCGAGCGCGAGGACCTGATTTAGCAGACCGCGCTGATCCATCAATTCGACGGTGCGCGCGTGTATGCCGAGCGCACGCACCACCTTGGTCGGCTCCGCATCCTTCTCCAGTACCAGCGCGTCCACGCCGCGCATGCGCAGCTCACTGGCCAGCATCACGCCGGTCGGTCCGCCGCCGGCAACGATCACATCAATCATGGAACCCCTCTTTCGGCAAAGCTACATGTGGGCCAGCCGCTTCGTCCTGTCCCGCCACTGGCGGTGCGACCTCCCGCGACCCACCCACACTGCCCTTATTTCCGCAGGTACTGGCTTCGGCTGGAGATTCTGCAGCACGACCGGGGTCTTGCCGCAAGACCCGGGGTGCGATATATGTTGAAAGGGATAAGGAGTGAGCAACTTCCTTCTGGCCATCGAGTTTTGTTCGAGAGGGCCGTCACCGCCGCGGAATAGTGGCCTCGGGCACGGGAGGTCGCGTCGCTCAGCGCGTCAACGCCGAGTTGGTGCCACGGGCGGTGCTCGTCTGGTCCCTTCGGCTGCGTGTCAGCTCGAGATACTGGCCTGGATGCCGTCGAGGAGGAAGTCGAGGCCGGTGCGGAAAGTTTCGTCGGCGTCCAGGTGGGCGGCGTCGCGTATGACCGTGGACAGCGCGGGGAATCGGCCAGTTGCGAAGGTCCGCTCGAGATAAGGCCCGAAGGCGGCCTGCCACTGACTCTTGTCCATCCCAGTGGCCCGCTCGGCGCGCCGCTCGGTGATCTCCCGGCGCACCGCGCCGATCACGTACGCATTGACCGCGGCGACCACCGGCATGACGGTGTCCACGTCGACGCCGCCCATCGCCGCCACCACAGCCTCTCCTCTGGCCAGCGCGTGCGGCCCGAGCTGGGGCCGCCCACCGATCAGGTCGGCAAACCATTCATGCTGGTGAGCGGCCTGCCGAGTGGTTTCGGCAAGGGACCGTAACACCTCTCGCCAACCGTCTCCGGCCGGCCGCATCTCGGCATAGACCGAATCGACCATCAGGTCGAGCAACTCCTCCTTGGTGGCGATATAGCCGTACAGGCGCATCGGCCCGACGTCGAGTGCGGCGGCAACCTTGCGTAGCGACACCGCCGCCAGCCCGTCCGCGTCGGCCAGCCGGATCGCCGCTCGCACGATCCGCTCTCGGCTCAATGGGGCCGGCGCTGGTCGATCCGACGGCTCCGGCCTCTCCCACACCAACATGTCGCTCACGATACATCGCATGCTGCGATACAGTGTATTGGATAATTCGGTGTATCGAAGGGGCGACCATGACCATCACCATTGTCGGAGCCGGACTGGGCGGCCTGACCCTCGCCAGGGTGTTGCACGTGAACGGCATCGACGCCGTCGTGTACGAACGTGAACTCTCGCGCGGCGCGCGTGGTCAGGGCGGCATGCTCGACATACATTCTGGGCAGCGAGCGCTGCGTGAGGCCGGCCTGATCGACCAGTTCCACGCGATCGCCCGCGGCGATGGGCAGGACATGCGCCTGCTGGAGCCGGACGGCACCTTGCTGCTCCAAGAGGACACGCCCGACGACGCCCCGCTCGCGCGGCCCGAAGTCGACCGCGCCGATCTGCGCAACCTGCTGCTGGATTCCCTCCCCGAAGACGTGGTGCGCTGGGGGCACGCGTTCAAATCCGCCGACAACGGCCTGCTGCACTTCGCCGACGGCAGCAGTGCGACGTATGACCTGCTGGTCGGCGCGGACGGCGCGCAGTCGCGAGTCCGCGCGTTACTCACCGACGCCCGCCCGGCGCATATCGGCCAGAACGTCGTCGAGGTCGGCATTCCCGACATCGACCGCACACACCCCGACCTCGCCGCGATGGTCGGGCGCGGCAACTACTGGGTGCTCGGCAACGGACTATCCCTGGCGGCGCAGCGCAACGGCGACGGCCGCGTTCGCATCGGCATCAGCTTCTATAACACCGCCGAGGACTGGTTCGCGACCAGCGGGATCCCGTTCGACGACCCGGCCGCCGCCCGGGCGCGGCTGATCGACCTGCTCCCCGGCTGGGACTCACGGTTCACCGCGCTGATCGCGGCCTGCGACGACACGGTCGTACCGCGGTCGATCACCACTCTCCCGGTCGGCCTGACCTGGCCGTCTACACCAGACGTCACGCTGGTCGGCGATGCCGCGCACCTGATGCCGCCGGTGGGAGAGGGCGCAAACATGGCGCTGCTCGACGGCGCCCTGCTCGGTCTCGCGCTGGCCGCGCACCCGGACGACTTTCCTGCCGCCGTCAAAGAATACGAACGCGAGATGTTCGAACGCACCAGCGCTGCCGCCCGGATGTCCGCGAACATGCAGGAATTGCTGACGTCGCCGGACGCCGCCCAGAAAATGCTCGCATTCTTCCAACCTGGCTGAACAGCCGAGCTGGGTCAGTCCAGACAGAACTCGTTGCCCTCGGGGTCGGTCATCACGATGTGGCCGGCGCTCATCGGGGGACCGGGCTCGTAGCGACGTACCCGTGTCGCTCCCAGCGCGAGCAGACGGTCGCACTCGGCCTCCAGCGCCGCCATCCGTTCCTCGCCCTGCAGTCCCGGCGCCGCACGGACGTCGAGGTGCACACGGTTCTTGGCGACTTTGTCCTCCGGCACCTGCTGGAAGAACAGTCGTGGGCCGCGCCCGTGCGGGTCCTCGATGGCCGATCTCGTGTTGCGCTGCTCCGGCGGTACACCGATACGAGCGAGGAACTCCTCCCATGCGGCCAGCGGGTCGGCATCGGCGGGCAGGTCGACTCCGGGCGGGCCGGGGTGGACGTAGCCAAGTACATCGCGCCAGAAGGTGGACAGTGCCTTCGGGTCGTGGGCGTCGAAGGTGATCTGGATGTGGCGGCTCATCGGGCTGCTCCGTTCGTGGCGGACTTCGTGTGCAGGTAGAGGTCGCGCAGCAGGCAGACCTCGGACAGGTGATGGATCAGCTCGCGGTGGATGTGCAGCACCAGATCGGCCATGGGCAACTCGGGGAAGGGCTCCTTCGCGCCGACCGGGACACCGAGCCCGGCCTCGCCGAGGCCGCGCACCCCGGCCAGCCAGACGTGGAGCTGGGCCTCGAGTTGGTCGAGCGCAGTGGCCGCACTGGGCGCGTACTCCCACGTCTCGTACGACGCCGCCGGTGCGCCGAAATGCGCCGCGTTACGCGCCGCGAGTACACCGACGATGACATGACCGAGTCGCCAGGCGATCGTGGTGAAGGCCGCGGGGACCGGCTGGGGGAGAGCGTAGTCGATCGTGAAGTCCCCGGCACCGACCTGCACGGGCGCCGTCGAGGTGCCGCGTGGCCGCACGCTCCAGGCGTCCGGCACCGGCGACCAGAAGTACTCGTCGTCGGTGAGGCCGTCGAGCCGGGCTCGGAGCTGATGGTTCCAATGGAACTCCCACTGCTCGCGCAGCGTCCGGTTCCAGTCGAGTTCGTCTGCATCCATGGAGCTACCCTGACATGCCTAGCGGACAGAATCGGTCCGCTATTTCTGGCAGGGTGGCGACATGGACGTGGAGCGGGGTACGACCGAGCGGGTGCTCACCCTGCTCGGGCTGCTGCAGCAACGCCAGGTCTGGACCGGCCCCGAACTCGCCGACCGGCTCGGGGTCACGCCGCGCACGGTACGGCGCGATGTCGAGCGGCTGCGCACGCTCGGCTATCCGGTGCATGCCAGCCAGGGTGTCGGCGGCGGCTACCAGCTCGGCGCGGGGCAGGACTTGCCGCCGCTACTGCTCGACGACCAGGAGGCGATCGTCACCGCGGTCTCGCTACTCGTGGGCGCGGGTGGCGCGATCGCCAGCGCAGGCGACGCGGCACTGCGGGCGCTGACCAAGCTCGACCGTGTGCTGCCCGCCCGGTTGCGGCACGAGGTGCGCGCGCTCTCCGGCTCGGTCGAATCCTTCGGTGGCGGCCGCACGCCGGTCGACCCCGAAGTGCTCATGATGCTGGCCAGAGCCTGCCGCGACGAGGTCGAGGCAGGCTTCGACTACCCGTCCGGAAGCGAGGTGCGACGGCGGCAGGTCGAGCCCTACCGTCTGGTCGCCTCCGACCGGCGCTGGTACCTGCTCGCCTACGACCTCGATCGCGACGACTGGCGCAGCTTCCGCGTCGACAAGATGACCGAGGTGTCGGCACGGACCTGGCGCTTCCGCCCGCGCGCGGCGCCCGACGCGGCGACCTACGTGCAGGAGAGTGTGGCGAGCCGGGTCTACCCGCACCAGGCGCGTTTTCTCGTGCACGCCTCGGCCGACACCGTGCGTGCGCAGATTCCAGCGTCGGCGGCCGTCGTACGACCGCAAGGGAACGAGCGCTGCGAGGTACTCAGTGGCGCCGAAAACCTCGACGCCGTGCTCATGCACATAGTCCTACTGGGGCACAACTTCGAGGTACTCGACCCGCCAGAGCTCGGGAGGCGCTGTCGCACGCTGGCGCAGCGACTGCTGTCGGCTGATGCAACGATGCCGGATATTGCGGACTCGTGAGCCGCGACCATCGCCAAGATCGGTGCTGATGTTCTCATCGTGGCGGGTGAGATGTGCGCGGGGACGTCGTCGTCGATGCGCCGGCGTGCACGGCGCATCTGCTCGACCGCGAACCCGTAATACTCTGTCGTCCAGGCAATTACGGCATGTGCGGCCAGGGTCGACCTGCGCGAAGCGCAGGTGCCCGACCATCCCGACGCCTGGACCGAATGCCTCGCGGAGGGCCTGGTGTGCCTGCACTGCGGCCATGTCGGCTGCTGCGACTCCTCGCCGGGCATCACGCAACCAAGCGCTTCGACAGCACCGGCCATCCGGTCAGGTGCAGCGTGGAGCCGGACGAATCCTGGCGCTGTGCTATCGCGACGAACTGCTCGGCTAACCGCGATCAGCTGGTGCCCCAACGCTTTCGGTGTGCGGGAGCACGTCGGCGAAACGCGGTGTGCCGGGTTCGGACGGCAGTCGCGTCACGCGGGCGGTGAAGCTGATCGCGTGGTACCAGCCGCACAGCAGCAACAGATCCAGCAGCCGTTGCTCGTCGAACTCGGCCGCGAGCCGGGCCCACAGCACATCGTCGATATCGCCATGATCGTGCAGGGCGTCCACGGCCCGTAGCAACAGCCGCTCGGATTCGGTTGTCCAGCAGGGATCTTCGGGGCTGCCGTGGGTCAGGGAGGTCTGCTCTTCGGCGGTGATGCCCGCCCGGGCGGCGAATACCGCGATGTGCACGCCCCATTCGTACTCGCAGCCGCAGCGGGCGCAGGTGCGGTCGATGACCAATTCGCGTTCGCGCAGGCTCAGTGAGAGTTCCTGGCCCAGTTCGTAACTGCCCCAGCCGTGCATGGCCGTCGCCATCGGCAGGTTGCGGGCGAAGAGCCGGAACAGCGCGATGGGTGGGGCGCCCGAGGGCATCATGCGGGCCAGTAGTTCGCCGGCCGCGTCGGTGTAGGGCGGTTCCAGGGGGTCGATTCTGGACATTCCAGCTCCATGTGTTTCGGAAATAGAAACACCTCGAATGCTAGTGTTTCGATAATCGAAACACAAGGGAGTGCGATGGACGTCCCCCGCCCGGGCCGCACGGTCCGCGGCTCGACCACCGGTCGGCCGCTCATGGCCGCACTGGATCTACTCGGCCGTCGTTGGACGCTGCGCATCGTGTGGGAACTGCGCGACGGGCCGATCGGGGCCCGCGCTCTGCTGGCCCGCTGTCAGGGATTGTCCTCGAGCGTGCTCTACCAGCGCTTGGGTGAACTCACTGCCGCAGGGCTGATCACGGCTACCGATGACGGCTACGCGCTCACCCCGCTCGGCGCGGGCCTGCGCGGCGCACTAGGCCCACTCGATGCCTGGGCAACCGAGTGGGCCGAGTCGCAATAGTTCTGAATAGTTCGGGCAGTCATGCGGTTACGTGCCCGCAGGGCAACCTTGACATTGCAGCCCGCAGTTTCGGTGGGCCGCGGCTCGGCTGACCGGAATGTACGCCGAAGGAGCTCAGCTCACCGCGCAGACCAACAGCCCCAGCAGATCGTCGGCGGACTTCCCGCCGACCTGATCCATGACGCGCGTGATCGGTGCTCCTCCGCTGGCACGTGCGACCCGCTCGCGCCAATCGTCGGCTTCGGTGGCAAAGACAGGCTCGAATCCCCGCTCCCGCAACGTCTTCGCGGCTGTCTCGCTGCGGACCGCGTTGAGCACGTGGACGCCGCACGGGCGGGCGAAACAAGTTCACCAGTCGGCCCACCGCGCCATAGGCGGCATTGATCGCGATCCACTCGCAGGGTTCGACGTTCAGGTCTTCGAGCGGCATGAGCGCGCTCAGGGGTATGGCCAGCAGCTGGCTCGCGGTCTCGTCGGACACCGTATCCGGCACCCCCTGGTTCGAGAATCCGAACTGACTCCTTCGCGAAGTGGACCGGGGTACCCAGTTTTTCGCCGGTTCCGTTGGTAATTCGTTTCGTAAGAGCAAACCAAACGAAAACGAAACTCTGGCAGACGGATTGCGAGGATTCAGGGATGTCTGACCCCCGATAATGTTCACTTATCGGGGGTTAGATCCAACGGGTTGGCCAGCCGAAAGATTTGGGGCGACACGGATTTCGTTTCGTGTGAATACGTGTGATTTGACGAAACCAACGCTACGATTCTGCGGTGTCCAACGTTTGCAACTACCCCGGATGTGCTCGACCGATTACGCGCGGGGGTGGGCCGGGGCGGCCCTCGGAATACTGTGATCACCCGGAGCACACCCGGTGGCGCGCTTGGCGGGAACGGCAACGGCAGCAACAGGAGTCGCAGACGTCGGTGGCTGCCGTCACTGTGACGCAACAGGGTCCGGTGACGGTGGCTCGGTTGCGCGCGGATGAGCTGCTCACGCAATTCCGTGGACTGGCCGATCAATTGGGGAACACGCTGAATGCGGCAGTGGCCGAGCTGTCCACGCTTGCCGATCCGGCGATCGCCGAGGCGCAGGTGCAGGCCGTGCAGGCCGATGCGGCACGGCGCATCGCCGAGGCTGAGGTCGCAACGGTAGCCGCGGATCAGGCGCGACGCGAAGCGGAGGAGGCGCGCGGGGCCGCGGAATCGGCTGCCGACGATGCGGCCGGCGCGGCCGAACATGCGGAATCACTGGTGGCTGAAGCGGATGCGGCGCGGTCGGATGCGTTGCGCGAGGTCGAACGGGTCACCAAACAGGCCGCCGACGATGTCTTCGCGGCACGCAGCGAGGCCGACGCCGAAATCCGCACCATCCGCCGCGACGCGGCCGACGATGTGGAACGCGCGCGGCAGCAGGCCACCGAGGATGTGGAACTGGCGCGCCGGAAGGCGGCGACCGAAATCGAACAGATCCGCCGCGAGTCCGCCCAACAGATCACCGCGGCCGGGGCCGAACGCGATCTGGCGGTGCAGCGCGCGGCCGATGCCGAGCGCGCCATCGAACGCGCCGAACAGGCCGTGGCCGAACGCAATCAGGCCGTCGCGGAGGCGCGCGAGGAACTGAACCGACTGCGCGAGGACCTGGATCGCACGCGCAGCGAACTCGTCGAGGTGCGCCGCGCGGCAAGTGCGGAGCTCGCTGCGGTGCGCGCCGAATCGGCGGCCGCGCTCGAGCGGGCACGGGGCGAAGCGGCGGAACGGTTGGCCACGCTGGACGACGCCCGCGCCCAAACCCTGGCCCGCGCCGAACGCGCCGAACGCCAGCTCGACCATATGGTCGCCGAATCCCGCCAGAGCCGAACCGGATCGGCGCCCGACGGCGCTCCCGGATAGGAGCAATCAAACGGGCGCCCGTTGTCAGGGCCGGGAACCCTTGTCCGGGTACCGATTCCGATCGACAGGTGTTCCGGCTGCTCAGCTGCGCAGCTGCGCGTTGAGCCGTGCGGCCTGTCGCGTGAGGTGGTCGCGTTCGGGGAGGCTGGACGCCGAGGCGGCAGCATCGCTGTAGAGCCGTGCCGCGGTCACCGGGTCGCCGTCACGTTCGTGCAGGTACGCCGCGACGGCGGCGTAGCGGGGCAGAGCGGGATCGAGCTCGGCCAACGCGGCCAGGCCGGCCCGCGGGCCGTCGGCCTCACCGACCGCGACGGCCCGGTTGAGGCGGGCCACCGGGCTGTCGGTGAGGCGTACCAGCTCGTCGTACCACTCGACGATCTGCACCCAGTCGGTTTCCTCGGCCGTCCGGGCATCGGCGTGCAGCGCGGCGATGGCGGCTTGGGCCTGGAACTCGCCGAGACGGTCGCGCGTGAGGGCTGCCTGGAGCACCTCGACGCCCTCGGCGATCAGGCGGGTGCTCCACAGACTGCGGTCCTGCTCGGCAAGAGGTACGAGCCTGCCGTCGGGGCCGATCCGCGCCGGGCGCCGTGCGTGGTGCAGCAGCATGAGCGCGAGCAGGCCCGCGACCTCCTCATGGTGGGTCTTGGCCGCCAGCTGGCGAGTGAGCCGGATCGCCTCGCCGGCGAGGTCGACGTCGCCGGAGTAGCCCTCGTTGAAGACCAGGTAGAGCACGCGCAGCACCGTGGCGACGTCACCGGGCTGGTTGAACCGGACGCCCGAGACGGTCCGCTTGGCCCTGCTGATCCGCTGGGCCATGGTCGCCTCCGGCACGAGGTAGGCCTGCGCGATCTGACGCGTGGTCAGGCCGCCGACCGCGCGCAGCGTGAGCGCGACGGCCGAAGCAGGTGTCAGCGACGGGTGTGCGCACAGGAAGTACAGCTGCAACGTGTCGTCCACCGCCTCACCCGGGCCGGGCACAGGCTCGGCCTCGACGAGCACCTCGCGCCGCTGCCTGGAGGTATCGGTGCGGGCAGCGTCGAGGAACTTGCGCCAGGCCACGGTGACCAACCAGCCCTTGGGATCCCGCGGTGGATCATCCGGCCACACCCGCACCGCTTCGATCATGGCGTCCTGCACGGCATCCTCGGCCGCCGCGAAGTCGGCTCCGCGACGGACGAGAATCCCGATCACCGTGGGGGTGAGGGTCCGCACCAGGGCCTCATCCACCGTCCGTCACTCCGTGATGGTCGGAGGCGCGGTCAGGAACGGGCGCAACTCGAGCCACTCGTGGATCGGTTTCCCACCCGCACCCGGAGCCGCGGACAACTCGCCGGCCAGCTCGAGCGCACGCTCGTAGGTCTCGACATCGATCACCGTCCAACCGGCGATCAGGTCCTTGGTCTCCGCGAACGGGCCGTCGGTGACGGGCGGGCGCCGCTCGCCGTCGTAGCGGACGAACGTGCCCTCCGGCGAGAGCGCCTGATGTTCGACGAACTCGCCGGTGGCCTCGAGCCGCGCGCCGAAATCTCGCATGTACTGCACGTGGGCCGAAAGCTCCTCCGGCGTCCACTGGTCCATCGGCACGTCGTTGGCCGACGCCGGCGCGCCTCGGTAGTGCTTGAGCAGCAGGTATTTGGCCATCGTGTTCTCCTCGGTTCGGTACGGCCATTCTGGCCGTGTTCATTTCGGGGACGCAGCGGCGGGCGGATTCTCGACATCCCACCGCGAAATCTTCTGGCGGACTTCGAAAACTGCGCTCAGGCGCGCTGACGCTCGTTCCGCTGCTGTACCAGCTCCTCGACCGCGCTCGGCAGTGTCGTCTCGAAGTCGATCAGCTTCGCCCACGTCGGGGTCACGACGATCCGGACCATGCCGTCGTAGAGCGAACGAACTTCCGCCTCCCAATGAACCCGTTGCTCCGGCGTCATCTCGTAGGTGCCGTTCATCTGGAGATACTCGTCCGGGATGCCATCGACGAGGTCCAGCTCGGCCCGGCCGCGGATGAGCAAGATCTTCGGCGGGTGCACTTCGGTGTCGATCGTCATGGCAACCATCGGGTTCTCGCGCAGGGCCGGGAGCTTCGGGGCGTTCTTCGAAGTGCACATGACGATCTGCGAACCATTCCAGGTGAACGCGATCGGGACATTGCGGGGTGTGCCGTCCTTGGCGACGTAGGCCAAACGGGTCAGGTCGCGAGCCAGCAGTTCTCGGCTGATCGGTCGGTTCAGAACTTCGGTGATCTCGTTCGGTTGCATGGTTATCCCTCTCATTGTCGTCTTCTCGGGCGGCCCAGCGGCCCATCGTGGCCGCTGGTTTCCCTGGGACGGAGTCGACGCCACATTCTCGACACTCGGAACCATGCTGAGTTCCAGGTCCTGGATATGCCTTCGGTGCGCCCACACGCCAAGCCGCGTGAAACCTGCACTCGCCGTTGAAGGATAGGGTGCCCCATGGCTGTTATTCACCGCACGACCATGTCGCCCAGCAAGCTCGAACTGCTTACCGCCTGGTTGCCGACTCGGCCGTGGTATCGAGACGGCGGGCTCGCGCCGCAGCTGAGCAAGGCCGGTGGCTTCCGGCTCGATGATCCGGCGGGTGCGGTCGGCATCGAATTCGTGCTCGTGCACGATGACGCTGGACCCGAACCGATCACATACCACGTGCCGTTGACCTACCGCGACGCACCACTCGACGGTGCCGATGACGCTCTCGTCGGCACCTCGATACACGGTGTGCTCGGACAGCGCTGGATCTACGACGCGACCCGGGATCCGGTGGCGATCGCTCAGATCGTCGCACTGCTGGCCGGGCAGGCGCAGCCGCAAGCGCAGGGCATGAGTGACACACCTGATCCCTCCGTTGTCTCGGTCGGCGAGTTCCCTTCCACTGCAATGCAATTCCGCTCCGCTGTTGATACACCGACCCACACCGCCATCGCCGTCGGTAGTGGTCGAAGCGTTCGGATCGAGCGGGCACTACGTCCCGAGCCCGCCACACCGGCTTCCGACCAGACGGATGCCGTCCGAGTGTCCGTGCCATGGCAGATCGGCAACGGTTCCACCGTGCGCGGTGTGGTCCTGGCGATCAGCGCATGACCGGACCCGAGCAGCGGTGGTGGTCCTGGACGGCCATACGTCCTCGACTACTCCTCGTATTCGGGCTGATCGCGCTCGCGGCCACCGCCATCGGAGTCGTGGACGCGACGCGGACGGCGGGCGACCGGTCGGCCTACGAGCGCGAAGACCATGCTCTGCACCCAGCCCGCGTCACTGATGCAATCGTCCACGGGGGTGTGACGCGATCGGCGACCTACCGACTCGAAGTCGACACCGGCATCGAGCGGCACCTCGACTTCCCTTCCGGCAACACGATCCTCGCCGCAGCGACACCCGGATCAGCTGTCGAACTGGAGATTTGGCGCGATCAAGTCGTCGCGGTGCGCTGGAACGACATCCGCGCCGAAACCGTCGACGCGCCGACGGCGGATTTCGGCACCGCGATCGGTGGCGCGCTCATCGGATTCGGCTGTGCGCTGCTCGGGTTCGGCGGTTGGCTCGTCGAGCGGAACCGTCGAGCGCGGCGGCCGATGATCGAAGCCGCGCTGGTCGCGGCGCTCTGCGAGGGATTCGTGATGATCGGCGCGGGCTGGCTGCTGCTGCGAGACCCGTTACGCGAGAACCTGCTCGCCCGACACGTGCCGCTGACGCTCGTGGCCGGGACCGTCCTCGCCTGCGGTATCGGAACGCTGGCACACCGGCGCAACGCACCACGACACGCTGAGCCGGCGTAGAAATATCGCGACCCGAAAGCAAACACCCGGTTATCCGCGTCCGGGGCCCATACTATGGAGCTATGCCCGAAAACGAGAGTGCGGGTCTTGGGGGTTCGCTTGCCGACGAGGCGCGGCTGGCGGTATTGGTCGCGGGTATCGGCTCGGTGGTTCTCGGAGTGCTGATAGCCGTGTGGCCGGACAAGACCGAGCGGATGGCGGAGTTGTTGTTCGGCCTATACCTACTATTGAGCGGTGCGATTCAGCTGATCATCGCGATAGGCGCCCGGCTCGGGGCGGCACTGCGGATGTTCGTATTCTTCAGCGGCGTCACCTCTTTGGCATTGGCCGTGATGGCGTTCCACAGCGCGAATTCGATCCTGCTGCTCGCAGTGTGGATCGGGCTCGGCTGGGCGGTGCGTGGAATCGCGCAGGCGACCGTGGCGGTTTGGGCCGACGGGTTGCCCGAGAGTGGCTGGCAAGAGATATTCGGACTGCTGACCATGATGGTGGGATTCATCATGGTCGCGCTGCCGTTCGATTCGCTGAACGTACTCGGCATGGCGGCAGGTGGCTGCGCGATCGTGATCGGCATGCTGGAGGTTCTCACGGTCGCGCGCGGACGCGGGGAGGTCGACCCGGTCGGGGCGGCCAGGCGCGTTCCGGCGGCGCCGAACTGAGCTGGCGCACATCCGAGTTGGCGTCGATCGCCCTGGCGCGATGATCATGGGACGGGTTAACTGTCGGTCATGGCACGCACCGATAGTGGTTCGGAACTGATCGTCGTCACCCACGGTGCCCGAGCGGGCATCGATCCCCATGCGGTGCGTGAGAGTCTCGCGGCACAATCGCGGCTGGTCGAGTTGCTGCCGGAAGGCGGTGCGCCGGTGCGCATCTTCGGGCCGCCCAATCGTCTGCCGCAGCGGATCGCGGGTACCGCTCGAGAGGATGTGGGCGCGGAATACTTGAACTACTTTGCCGTGCGCGGGGTCGGCGGTGAACTCGAAGCGGTCGCGGACCGACTGCGCGCAGATGACGCGGTCGAGGCGGCCTACGTCAAACCGCCCGCGGAACCGCCGATCGCGCCACCGGTCGTGCTGGCCGATATCGCGGCCCGCCGGCTCGAAGACGCGCCGCCCGTCACACCGAATTTCGAAGCCCGACAGGGCTATCTGGACGCCGCGCCGCAAGGTGTGAACGCGCGCTGGGCCTGGACCCGACCCGGCGGCCGCGGCGCGGGCGTGCGCATCGTTGATGTGGAGGGCGCCTGGCGGTTCACCCACGAAGACCTGCTGGCGAACCAGGGCGGTGTGATCGGCGGTGCCCCGTCGGCGGATGCGGGCTGGCGCAATCACGGCACCGCGGTGGCCGGGGAGATCAGCGGTGATGTGAACACCTTCGGCATCACCGGCATCGCCGCCGATGCCGCCATCCGCGCGGTCTCGGTATTCGACGCGGGCTCCGCGGCCGCCATCCGCGCCGCGGCCGACGCACTGAGCGCGGGCGACATCATCCTGCTCGAACTGCACCGGCCCGGACCCCGCAACAACTTCCAGAATCGTGAAGACCAGGCCGGATACATCGCGATCGAATGGTGGCCCGACGACTGGGCGGCCATCCGATACGCGATCGGACGTGGCGTCATCGTGGTGGGCGCGGCAGGCAACGGTTCGGAAGACCTCGACAGCGCCCTGTACGACACCCGACCCGCCGACTTCCCGACCTCGTGGCGCAACCCGTTCCGCGGCGGCGCCGCCGACTCCGGCGCCATCCTGGTCGGCGCGGGCGCCCCGCCACCCGGATTCCACGGCCGCGACCACGGACCCGCACGTTCGCGACTCGCCTTCTCCAACTACGGATCCCGCGTGGATGCCCAGGGCTGGGGCCTCGAAGTCACCACCACCGGATACGGCGACCTGCAGGGCGGCACCGACGAAGACTACTGGTACACAGACACTTTCAGCGGAACCTCCAGCGCATCCCCGATCGTCGTCGGCTCCATCGCCAGCTACCAAGGCTTGGCCTCCGCAGCCGGCGGCCGCAAGACACCGTCGGAAGTACGGGCCCGACTCCGCGCAACCGGTTCCCCCCAACTCGACGCCCCGGGCCGCCCCGTGACCCAGCGGATCGGCAACCTGCCCGACATCCAGGCCATGATCGCACCGTGAACCCGCGGCCGCGTCAGATCGACGCACGGTAAGTATCGTCCGGTCCCCGACGCGCGCCGACCGACTGGGCGCTCGCACACCTTCCGGGCCTCGCGCATAAGGACGCGCCGCGCGACACACAAGGCCTTCCGCCCGAAGGTGTGCGTCGGCGCGTGAATGTGTGTGGAACGACTTGTGGTTCGCGGCGACGCGCGGGTGGGGTGGAAACTCGCGGACAACGCTGGGTGGCTAAAGGTGAATGGCACGTTGAACTTTCAACGCGAATTCGGGACCGGTCCTGGGGCGAGCCGGACCATCGACGAGAAGCTGGTCGGGCTGCCATTCCTGCCCTGACCTGGGTAGACGCTGCGGACAGCGGTGACGGCAGATGTGCACGGGCACAATCGAAATGGGACTCACCCGCCAGCAATGGGGGGTTTCGCCGGTGTAATGCCGACAGAAAATTTCGGTAGGGTTCGGCGGCGCGGGCAGGGGCTGGGTGCTGTCGCGACCGGAGATCGATGTGACGCCGAGGAGACTGTGGTGGGTGTCGTTACTGTCCGCGAAGAGCAGGCAATTCAGCGGTTGACCGACCGCTTGGTCGACGACTACCCGGCCGACCAGGTCCAGAGCGCGGTGGGCACGGCACGGCAGCGGTTCGAAGGCCATCCGGTGCGGGAATTCGTCCCGATTCTCATCGAGCGGATCGCGCGCCGGGAACTAGCGGCATCGACAAAAGAGGCCGAGTCCGAAAGCGTTGCCGCGCAACCCAACCCGGGTCAACAGCCCGATCCGGCGCGGGGGATGAGCCGAATCGTGGCGTCCGGCGGCAAGCTGGTCGCCGACAAGCGGCTCATGGCACTCACGGCGGCGGTTGTGGTCGTCGTCCTCGCGCTGGTGATCGGCTTCGCAGTGCGACAGCCCGACCAGCCCGCTGCGGCCGGCGCGACAGCAGCGCTGACCACGGTGCACGGTGTCGTCGGCTCGGAGAAGATGGCCTTCTTCGAAGACCCGCGCGTCGTGGAAGGCTTGGCCCGCAAGGGTGTCAAGGCGGAGGTCGATCCGGCCGGATCGCGGCAGATCGCGACCTCCGTCGATCTCGGGAAGTACGACTTCGCGTTTCCGTCGAGTGCGCCTGCGGCGGAACGGATTCAGCGAGCGCGCAATATCAGCACGAAGTACACGCCGTTCTCCTCGCCCATGGCGATCGCCACCTTCCAGCCCATCGCCGATCTGCTGACCGCAGCGGGTGTGGTGCGTCCGGGGCCGGTCCCGACCTTCGATATGGCTCGGTACCTCGAACTCGTGCGCACCGATGTCGAGTGGGACAAACTCCGCGACAACACCGTGTACCCGGTGCACAAGAACATCCTGGTCTCCACGACGGACCCGCGGACCTCCAATTCCGCCGCCATGTACCTGGCCATCGCGAGCCACGTCGCCAACGACAACACCATCGTGCAGGGCCCGGCCGCCGAGCAGGCCGTGCTGCCCACGGTGTCGCGGCTGTTCGTGCGCCAGGGCTACACCGAGAACTCCACCGACGGCCCGTTCCGCGAATACCTTGCGGCGGGTATGGGCCCTACACCCATGGTCTGGATCTACGAGGCCCAGTTCGTCGAGGCGACCGTTCGCGGCCAGATCAAACCCGGCATGGTGCTGACCTACCCGTCCCCGACCGTGGTCTCCCAGCACACCCTGGTGCCCCTCACCGCGCCCGGCGATCGCATCGGCCGCCTGCTGGCCACCGACCCGGACCTGCAGCGTCTCGCCGCCGAACACGGTTTCCGCACCAGCGACCCCAGCCAATTCGCCAAGGTCACCGCCGACAACCACGTCTCGGTGCCCGCCGACGTGATCGATGTGATCGACACACCCACGATCGACACCCTCGAACACCTGATCGACAGCGTCACCAAGTCCTACAACTGAGGTCGCAGCACCGGTCTTATCCGCAGCCTCACGACCGCCGAGTGCCGTGGTGCTGAGCCGGTTTGCGCCGCCTTTCGCCAGGGCATCTACCGGCGACCCATATGTCCAGGTCATGACCGATTGCCGAGGCGTCGCGATCGGAGGATCGTGGAGCACAAAGCGGGCATATCGGATCGGGGAAGCCGAGTAGCGGGGGTCGGGGATTCGAGTAGCCGGACACTCGTGGCACGGGGATGTACTCGGGCCAGGCTAGGGGAGGGGAAGAAGAAAGGAGCGTCCTCATGAGCGGGATGTTCACCAGGACGGCGAGATATACGGCCAGATATGCGGGTCCATATCGGTCGGCGCTGACGGTCGGGACACACGGGATGGTGGTCTTCGGGACCGGCACCGACTGTTATTTCTCGCATCGGCCGATGTTCTTCTCGCCGTTCGACTTTCAGGTGCTGCTCGATATCGAGTTGGACCAGCGCGGCAGTCGGGCGCTCGGCGCCGATCGACGCGCCGGATTCCGCGGCGGCCACGCCTTCGAACCGGCGGACCTCGCACTCGCCGACCTGGATCCGCACACGGGTCATCCGCGAACCACGTTCCGGGGCAACCTTATTCGCGGTCATCTGGAGCGCGGCGGCATCGTGATCGCACGTGACGTCATGGCCACCGTGCGCAACATCGTGTCCTTCACCCAACTCGATCCGCATCCCCTGCGCACTGCGGAACTGCTGACCCATCTGTGCTTCGGCAGGGAGGGCAAAATGTATGTGGCGCACCGGATCGTGCGGCGGCCGAGCTTCGATCAAATCGTCTCCGCCCGGCTCATCCCCGGCACCGTCACCGACCTGCTCGGCGCCCCGCTGTCCGTCGATGTCACCGAGCTGGTGTTCGACCAGGCGCAGCCGATCATCCTGGGACAGCGCGATTTCGCCGGCCAGCGACTGCGGATCGGCGAAATCGCGGTGGCGGCGTTCCATGCGACCGACACCGCGGGCGGTCGGCAAGGCTTCCTCGTCGACATCGCCATCGAGCGACAGCTCTACCTGGAGGTCGCCGACCTGGTGTGATGTCAATACGCCGGAGCTAGCTGTTCGAGACGGACCCGATCGGGGCGCGAATCGGTGATGGGAGGACGACCGCTCGCGGCGCGGCCGTTACCTTCGGAACATGTCCGAACCGGTCCTGCCCGCAACCACATCACTGCGGATAGCCGAAGTCGACATACTGCGGCGATTCGCGCTTTTCGGAATCCTCATTCGTGAACGTCGCCGTTGCCACGCTGCTCTGATCGTTCGGCGGCACGGCTGACGATCCGCGACTCGGTTTCGACGGCCCGTTCGACCATTTCGTCAACGCGGTGGTGGAGGCGCTGTTCGGCGGCAGGGTCTATCTGCTGTTCGCATTCCTGTTCGGCTGTTCGTTCACCCTGCAGATCGCGGCGGCACAGCGGGCCGGGGTATCGGCGAATCCCCGACTGCTGCGGCGCTGCGCCGCACTGCTGGTGATCGGGTTGGCGCATGTCTTTCTGCTGTGGATCGGCGACATTCTTACGCTGTACGCGTTTCTGTGCCTGTTTCTGATCCTGCTGCGGTGGTTGCGGCCGCGGGCCAATGGCGCGCAGTTCGCACTCAGTCACTGGTGGTTGGGGTGCCGGTAAGAATCGTGTCACCTGGTACATGAAGCCCTTGTAAAAGCGGGTTGGTGCTGGTCGGTGCGGGCGTAGGTTGCGGCGCGTGATGAGGGAGCTGGACCAGGACGAGCTGATCGACCGGTGGACGCTGCTGGGCAAGGAACCGGAGTTGGTCGCGACGAAGAGGGGTGCGGCGAAGCTCGGGTTCGGGCTGATGCTTCGGTTCTATACCGAGCGGGGACGGTTTCCGCGCGGACGAGCCGAAATCCCGGATGCCGCAGTCGATTACATCGCACGCCAGGTGGGTGTGGAGCGGACCGAGATCGCCTTCTACGACTTCACCGGCCGTACCAGCAAGGCGCATCGGGCGCAGATCCGGGAGTCGCTGGGGTTTCGGGAATGCGGTGCGAGCGACGCCGACGAGACCGTGGCATGGCTGGTCGAGCACGTCACCCAGCGCGAGCGCAGCGGCGAACGGGTGCGCGAGCACCTGTTGGCGCGGCTGCGTGAGATGAAGATGGAGCCGCCCACAGCCGGGCGGATCGAGCGCATGCTGCGTTCGGCGCTGCACCGTGGTGAGGAGCTGCTGTCCACGCAGGTCAGTGACCGGTTGTCGGAGCCGGTCCGGGCCCGGCTGCTGGCGTTGATCGCACCGCTCGGCGGTGGCGACGAGGAAAGCTCCGACGGTGACGCCGAGGATGGGCGTGCGGTGCTGGCGGCGATCCGGTCGGACCCGGGCAACGTCAGCCTGAACACGATGCTCACCGAGATCGCCAAGCTGGAGGCGGTCCGCGCGGTCGGGGTACCGGGTGATGTGTTCGCCGATATCGGCCCGAAGATCGTGACCGGCTGGCGCGGGCGCGCGTCGGTGGAATCACCGAGCCACCTGCGCGATCATCCACTCGAAACGCAGCTGACCCTGCTGGCAGCGTTGCTGGTCTGCCGGTGCCGGGAGATCACCGACACCCTGGTCGAGTTGCTGAATTCCACGGTGCACCGGATCAATGCCCGCGCGGAGGTGCGGGTCACCAATGAGCTGATCAAGGAGTTCAAGCGGGTCACCGGCAAGGAGAACTTGCTGTTCAAGGTGGCGGAGGCGACCGTCGACGCGGGCGACAAGTTGGTGCGCGACACGGTGTTCCCGGTCGCGCCGCAGGGGGTGTTGCGGGATCTGGTGGCTGAGTTCAAATCCTCGGGGCCGACGTATCACCGCACGGTGAAGGCCACGTTGCGCTCCTCGTACACCAACCACTACCGAGCCGGGCTGATCAAACTGCTGTCGGTGCTGGAGTTCCGCAGCAACAACACCACGCACCGGCCGGTGCTGGATGCGCTCGAGCTGATCGGCCGGTACGCGGGCACGAGCTTGCGCTACTACCCGGCCGCCGAGGAGGTGCCGGTGCATCGGGGTGTGTCCGGGGACTGGGCGGAGTTAGTGCATCAAAATGACCAGCACGGCACCCGGCGAGTGGTTCGGATGGTGTACGAGATCGCTACGTTCCAGGCGTTGCGGGATCAGTTGCGGTGCAAGGAAATCTGGGTCGTCGGTGCGGAGAAGTGGCGCAACCCGGCCGAGGATCTGCCGGTCGACTTCGAGGACCGCCGCATCGAGCACTACGAGAAGCTGGGCAAACCCCTGGACCCGACCGAATTCATCACCGGGCTGCAGGAAGAGATGCGCGCCGAGCTCGAGGCCCTGCACGCCGCCTTGCCGCACTGTCCCTGGTTGGAGATCAAGGAGCGTAAGCGGGGTGCGATCAAGCTGGCACCGTTGCCGCCCGTCGCCGAACCACGCAACCTGCGGAAACTGAAAGCTCAAGTAGGGACCAGGTGGGGCGTGGTGCCGCTGATCGACATGCTGAAAGAGGCGGTGCTGCGGACCGGGTGCCTGCGGTCGGTGACCACGGTCGCCGACCGTGGCAATCTGGCTGAAGATGTTCTGGCCGAACGGCTTCTGCTGTCGATCTATGCCTACGGAACGAACACCGGGATCAAGTCGGTGGCCGGCGGCACCGACCGCCACAGCGAGGACGACATCCGCTACACCCGCCGCCGCTACCTGAACGCCGAGGCGGCGCGGCGGATCGCGATCGAGATCGCCAACGCCACCTTCGCCGCCCGCAAACCCTCGATATGGGGCGAGTCGTCGACCGCCGTCGCCAGCGACTCAACGCATTTCGGCGCCTATGACCAGAACATCTTCACCGAGCACCACTCCCGCTACGGCCGCCGCGGCGTGCTCATCTACTGGCGTGTCGAGAAGAACGGATCTGTGGTCATCCACTCCCAACTGCTCAACTGCTCGGCCTCCGAAGTCCATGCCATGGTCGAGGGCGCGATGCTCCACGGCACCGACATGGAGGTGGAATCCTCCTACGTCGACACCCACGGCCAGTCCGAAATCGGATTCCGCGTGACCAAACTCCTTGGATTCGACCTGCTTCCGCGGATCAAGCGCATCAACAAGTGCAAGTTCTACCGGCCCGCCCCCGGGGAAACCGATCTGTGGCCAGGGCTGAAACCGGCCATGACCCGACCCATCCGGTGGGAGCTGATCGCCCAGCAATACGACCAGATGATGAAGTACGCCACCGCGATCCGCACCCGCACCGCCTCCACCGAGGCGATCCTGCGCCGGTTCATGAAGGCCAACGCCGCCCACCCCACCTACCAGGCGATGATCGAACTCGGCCGCGTCCAGAAAACCATCTTCTTGTGCCGCTACCTGCGCAGTCGTGAGCTTCAACGGGATATCAACAGCGGCCTGAACGTGGTCGAGTCCTGGAACGGAGCCAACTCGGTCATCTACTACGGCAAGAGCGCCGAGATCGCGTCCAACCGCCGCGACGAGCAGGAAATGTCGGTGCTATGCCTGCGGATCTGCCAGGCCGCGCTCGTCTACGTCAACGTCTTGATGATTCAGGACATCCTCGCCGACCCCGAATGGGACGGCGTGCTCACCG
Organism: Nocardia sp. NPDC102475; assembly: GCF_055584605.1. Taxonomy (NCBI): domain Bacteria; kingdom Bacillati; phylum Actinomycetota; class Actinomycetes; order Mycobacteriales; family Nocardiaceae; genus Nocardia; species Nocardia sp. NPDC102475. Next base: position 178,179 of record NZ_JBVJLS010000005.1, read on the forward strand.
CCGAGGATGAACGCGGCCTGACCCCACTGTTCTGGTCGCACGTGCTCCCGTACGGCGAGGTCAAGTTGAACATGAGCAGTCGGCTCGCCCTCAGCGGCTGATCAGCCCAGTCGGCAGTCCCATCGCCCCGCGCGTGCGTGGGGCGATGGCGTCAGGAGGTCAGCTGGAAGCGGACGAGGCGGGTTCTTGCGGCCGCGTCCCGGAGCTCTTGTTCTGTGGGCTGCCGGTCGCCGGGGAATCCGAGCATCAGGCCTTTGGCGGCCTTGGGGCCCTTGCGGTGGGCGAATTCTTTCAGGGCGGCGACGATCTCGGCGGGGTCTTCGATGATGGTGGGGACGGCTTTGTGGCTTTGGCCGCGGATGCGTAGATGGACTGTGGGTTCGCCGCGCATGTTGGTGATCCAGCCGAAGTGGTTCGACAGGGCGAGGACGGTTCCGGGATCCCAGTCGAAATAGCCGATAGGGATGATGAATTGGCGTCCGCTCTTGCGGCCGTTGTAGGTGAGCAGCATGAGTCGGCCGCTGAGCAGCTTGTGGAATGGGGATGCCAGCAGTGGGCGAATCACCTTGTTGGCGACCCGGAAAACTCGTACCGGTGGCGGGCCAGGCTGGTTCGCGGTGGCGGGGGAGCTGGGGTTGGTCATCGTTGCGTCCTGTCTCTCGTGCTCGGTGGTGTCACAGGGAGTAGGGGCCGAACCGGCCCCAGGCCACGATGGCGGCCAGGATGAGCAGCACGGCGTTGAGGCCGATGGCGCTGTACTCGCTGCGGCGGGCGTGGAATCCGGCAGCCAGAGCCATCACTATTGCCAGCCCGACGGCGGCCAGCGGGGTGAGAACGACCGTGATGCCGGTGGCGGCGGGCAGGATCAGCCCGAGCGCGCCGGCGAGTTCAGCGATACCGATGAACCGCACGGTGGCCGGAGCGAGATCCTTCACGTATGGCAGGCTTCCGGCGAGCTTCGGGATGGGCAGGGTCGACTTCGCCGAAATGGAGCGAACCTTCACCGCCGAACGCGCCGCCCACGCCCGCACCGTCGCCGAAGCCAAAGGCCGACAAGTCGGCCGCCCGAACGCCTGGCCCGACGACAAGATCGACTACGCCCGGCCGCTACGTGAACAAGGAAGCAGCCTCGGCGAGATCGCGACCAAGACCGGCATCCCCAAGACGTCCCTGCACCGCTACCTCGGCACCCCCGGGACATGATCGTCGGCTACCAAGCTTCATGTACCTGGTGACACGATTCTTACCGGCACCCTTGGTTGCGCGGTCATGCGTATGGGCCAGTCGAATGGGTGCTGCGCGCTGCGACATATCTGTCGGTTCCGGGGTGGCGGCGGTCGGAATACGTTCCGGTGCAGCGGGTTCGGCGAGGCTGAGCGTGCACTTTCGTTTCCGCCGAGCGCTACGAATAGTGCACGTTCAGCATCGTTTGAAACACCTGCGGGCCGCTGCCGCGTGGGTCAGCGATCAGCAGTCGCCGTCAGCGCCGCCAAGAGCGCATGAGCGAATTCGGTCGGAGTTTCCCGTACACCACTGTGCCCACCCGGGAACTCGACCAGCGGCCGGTCCAACTCGGACGCGAGGGTTTCGGCGGTCCGATAAGGGAGTTGACCACGGGTTTCCCGACCCGCGGCCAGGACGAGGCGGTCCACCACGGTGGTGAGTGCGGCCGTATCTGGCCGGTAATCGGTGACCGCGCGCAGTTCATGAGCGAACATCAGCGACGTGTTGCCCATGAGACGGCCGAGCATTTCGGCGGTACGGGCCGGGACCTCGGCTGCGTTGGGCAGCGGCTTGGAGGTGACGCCGACCGCCTGCATGAACCGCCCGCCCGCGACGGCGGGTCCCTGGTCCCGGGCGAGTTCTACGACCTCCTCGACCATCGCCCGGTGCACGTCCGCATCGGGCAGGACCGCGAAGCACGGCGGCTCGTGGGCAACGACCAGGCGCAGCCGTTCCGGATGGCGAGCGAGCAGGTCTAGTGCAACGACCGCGCCGCCGCTGACACCGGCGACGTAGGCGAATTCGCCTGCGGGCGTGAGGTGTTCGAGCAGCCGGTACGCGTCGTCGCTGAGCACATCCATCCGCTGATCCACGGGTTCGGGAGCGTCCAGAACGCTGCGTGAGTACCCGCGCGGGTCGGCGGCCACAACCGTGAAGTGCTCGGCGAGGGCATCGGCGATCGGGTCGAAGATCCCGGCGTCGCCGCCGCTGCCCGGCAGCAGGAGCAGCACCGGGCCGGTGCCGCGCACCTCGAAATACAGGGTGGCGCCGGGCACTTGCAGGGTTTCGGATCTCACTGCGATTTCGCTTTCTCGTCGGTCGGCCAGTGGGTGAGGGTGATGTGCAGGGCGTCGACAATGCGGTCCCAGGAGGCGGCGGTGGAGCGGGCGTGGCCGAAACCGCCGCTCGCCTCCAGGTTGGCATAACCGTGAAAAGTGCTGCGCAACAGGCGAACCGCGTCGGTGATATCGGGTTCGTCGAGGCCATAGGCACGCAGCATCCCGTAGGTCAGATCGATGGCTCGCCAACCGCCGCTCCAATCTGCGGCAACGGCGGGGTCCATCGGCATCTGGGTGGCGGCATAGCGGCCGGGATGCTCCAGGGCATAGCGGCGCCATTCGTCGGCAAATGCCGCGAGCGCATCCCGTCCGGCGCGCCCGGCCACTGCCGCGGCGATGCGGTCGGTCTTCTCGTCACTTGCCAGCATGGCCACCCGGTTGCGCAGTTGTTCGAGGTTCTTGATGTGCGAGTACAGGCTCGCGTCCTTGACACCGAACTTCCTGGCCAGCGCGGCGACGGTGATGTTGTCGAAACCGACCTCATCGGCGAGCTCCGCCGCCGCCAATGTGATCCGCTCGGCGGTCAACCCGGCCCGTGGCGACATCGCACCTCCTCACCTGAGCTAGGGTACCTAGTTTATATCCTAATTATAATAGGTTTTGCAAGGGTGTTGGGGTGCCGGTAGCAGGTGGAAGGCCGATGCCGATGTGGTCCGGAGGGAACAGCCGAGCAGGTTGACATTGATCGAGATGATCTGGTCGGGCGCACCGGGCGCGGGATCGTCGGCCTGTGCCGGCTGCTCCGGCCATGGCGGCGGCCAGGGCGAAGGCGAATGACACCGACTTCGACGGATCGCACTCGTTCGCGCTGGGTGGCGCGGTTGCGGGGTGGTGATGCCGGTGTGTGGCGGTGTCGGTCGTGCCGCACCGGCGGACCGCCGCACAGATATTATCGGTATGTTTCGTCTATAGGTAATTCTGATCTGATCTACCTATTTTAATTACCGATTGAACGCTCGTGATGACGCGAGTATCTTTGCCGAATCGAGATGACTCTCCTGCGGTGACATTCATTTGTACCCGCATGGAATAATTCGGATGAGGTCGGGTAATGAATGTCATCGCACTGGTCTGCTGTGCTCTGTGGGCTCCGAGTAGAATAGGCAGACCTTCGTGAATGCGCTCCGGGAACGGTCGGCTCGCACGGTTGCGGTTATCGGCGCCGGGATGATCGGGACATCGGTGGGCCTCGCCTTACGTAGGCGTGGCGTATTCACTTATTTGCATGATCGAGATCCCGTGGTTGCCGCGGCGGCGGGCGCGCTCGGGGCAGGTGTGGCGTGGTTGCCCGAGCCCGCCGTCGATCTGGTGGTGATCGCTGTCCCCCGGAGGGAATCGCCACGGTTCTCGCCAAATGCCAGGCCCGCGGGCTGGGCCGTTTCTATACCGATGTCGGCAGCGTGAAGGCCGCTCCGCTGGCCGAGGCGAAGGCGATCGGCTGCGATCTCACCTCCTATGCCGGCGGGCATCCGATGGCCGGCAGCGAACGATCCGGGCCGCACGCCGCTTCGGCGCAGCTGTTCGACGGCCGGGTCTGGGCGCTTACCCCGCTGGCCGAAATATGTTCGGACGCAATCGAAGCCGTGGTCGAGTTCGTCGGTTCGACCGGTGCACGTCCGGTGATGATGGCGCACGACGAGCACGACCGGATCGTGGCGCGCACCTCCCACGCGCCGCATCTGGTCGCGGCCGCGCTGGCCGCGACTCTGGCCGACGCCGATGATCCGACATTGCGTTTGTGTGGCGCGGGTCTTCGAGATGCCACGCGAATCGCCGCGGGCGACGCGGGGCTGTGGACCGACATCTTGCGGGCGAACGCGACCGAAATCGCCAAGGTGCTGGCGGAGGTTGCCAGCGATTTGACAACGGCCGCGGCCGCGCTGTGCGCGGAATCCGGCGAGCTGACCGAATTGCTGGAACGCGGAAATGCTGGGCGGGCTCTTTTGGCCGAGCAGGGTGGTGCGCGGTGACCGGCCTGGAAAATCGCGCGACGACCACATTTCGGCAGGTAGCGCCGGTAAACACTTACGCGCTACTTTCCTGTGCAATGGGCCCCAGTCTTTTCGGAACGGCATTTCTGGCCATCCAATCCCTGCCCGACGCGCCGCTGTGGAACGCGGTGCTCCGCATATTGCCTGCTGGGCTCGTATTGATCGCACTGCGGCCCGCACGCCCCGAGGGAATTTGGTGGGCGCGCGCCACGCTGCTAGGCATATTGAATTTCGGCGGCTTTTTCGGTCTGCAAGCGGTCGCCGCGCACCGAATACCCGGTGCGGTCGTCTCGACGATTTCCGCGGCGCAGTGCATTGTCGTTCCGCTGGTGGTGATGATGACCGGCCAACGGTTGACACCGCGTCAGTTCTGGGCGCCACTGCTGGGCCTGTTCGGAGTCGGGCTCGTCGTGCTGCGCGGCACAGCTCGACTGGACCTGATCGGTGTCGGTGCGGCGGCCGCGTTGGCACTGCTGTCGGGCGTTGGGATGGTGCTCACCCGGCGCTGGGGCGTACCGCCGTCGACACCGCCGCTGAGCGCGATCGCGTGGCAGATGCTGGCGGGCGGGCTGGTGCTGCTGCCGCTTGCCACTCTGCTCGAGGGGGAACCACCCAGCCTGAGCTGGTACCAACTCGTGGCGACCGGATGGCTGGCGCTGGCGGCGACCGCGGCGGCTTTCGCGCTGTTCTTCGGCGGCCTGCTGCGCGGTGTCGAGGCGACCGCCGGTTCTCGGCTCATGCTGCTCGGTCCGGTCGTCGCGGTGATACTCGGCTGGACCTTCGCGGGTCAAAGCCTGACGATTGTGCAGCTCGGCGGGATATCTCTGGTGCTCGCCGCACAATTCGGCGGCTTCGAGCACGATGCCGGTGAACATGCGTGGCCCCGAATGGCATGGACGTTCATGGCACAGTGGGCCCGCCGATGAGTCAGATTCCGCAGGTCCTGGGCGCGCTTCTGTTGCTCGCGGCCTTTGTCGCCGCTCAGGCGGGTCTGGTCGATGACACGAAGATCTCCTACCTCGCGTGCAACGCGGTCGGCAGCGGCATCCTCGCCGTCATCGCCTATACCGACCGGAATTGGGGCTTTCTCCTACTCGAAGGCACATGGGCCCTGGTATCGGCAATCTCGCTGGGACAACAAGGTTTCCGCGCGCGAGCAGCGCACTCGAACATGACCGCCGACGACGGCGTGCCGGCCGAATTTCCTGGCGAGTCGTCTATACAGCCGGGCCGGTCGGTCACCCTCATCGGCGACGAGCTGAGTAACCCGCACCGCCTCATCCGGTTGTTGCGCAACTCCTACGCGACCTCGCAGGGGCGACAGTGGCTGCAACCGCACGTTATCTGGTGGTCACTGACCTTCCTGCGGGACAACGGGATTCGGGCGGACTTCGACACGCTGACATCACCCGGATTGCGCCGCAAGATCATCGAGATGCCGCTTCCGGTCGGTCACGGCCCGGTTGAGCCGGAGGGGCATGTTCGACAGAATTTCGATCTGTGGTGGTCGATTCTGATCGACATCGCTCGAACGGTCTACACGCCGCGGTGGCGACGCGTGCTTTCCGGGCGCGCCGCCGGCCTGCCGAATTACGCCGAACTTCGAAGCCGCACAACACGGCTGGGCATACAGCCGTGGATGTCCAGCGCCACCTACGAGGAATTATCGGCGATCGCCCATTCGTTGGCGGTGATCGACGAATACAGTCGCCGCGGCCGGGTCGGCTCGGACGAGATCATGACCGAGGTGCTGCTGCCGGAGCTCCTGCTGGCCGAGATGCAATGGCTGAAACTGCCGAACGGGCGTCCCGTCACTGGCGGTCGACCCAGCGTGGACATCGTGCTGCTGCGGCGATACGCCACTGTCGCGAGACGATGGGCCGACGACCGCTACCTGGATCCGTACGATCACATGTACCTCCGCGCAGGAGATATCCTCGACCATCTCGCGCGCGATCGCACATCGCCGAGCACCGTCGGTTCGATTCTGCATATGTACGACACCATCTGCCGGGCCGACGGCGCGCCGCTCGCCGCTGATCGACTCCAGTCGAGCTCATCGCTGATGACCGCGCGAACATCGTCTCGGTCGGATCGGTGACGTAGTCGACCGATGTGTGCTCGCAGATGAAGTGCTCTACTGACCGAGCCGGGCGGGCGGCTTCCCGCTGTACGGCGCGACCGCCCATCCGCCTGGCATGAACTATCGACCGCCGAACAGGTGTGGCCATGCTCGCGGCCGCGAGCCGACATCATCACCTTCGTTCCCGACGACCGGCGGGTCGAGGTCACCGACGCGGCCGCCCGTCGACCGAAACGCGCACAGCGCAAGGTGACACCGCGGTGACCATCGGATTCGCGCGGACGGCCACCAGTGACCCGGCTATGCACACCAGCTCGCTCTAACGAGGTCTTCGCCTACCGATGTTGTGCACCTACCTATCCGGTCATGCTTATTCGATCTGTCCGAGCTTGGGAGCGTGGGGTGAGTCGATCGCTGTGGGCCGATCTGCAAGTGCTGCGCGCCAGGGGGACCGCGTTCGAAGAGATCGGCGATGAGGTCCAGCAAGTGATGCAACGGTTGGACGCTGTCCTGTCCGAGGAGGGGCAGTGGTGGGGTGACGACGAAGCAGGGGCGGCGTTCGAGAAGACCTACCAGCCGGATGCGCGGCAGGCGATTGCGGCCCTCCGCGATATAGCGCGGGCGTTGCGCGGTTTCGGCGGGCAGGTGACCGCCGTCGCGGGCTCGCTGGAGGCGGCCGACCAGGCTGCGGGCGACTCCGTCACCGCTGCGGCCGCCGAACCGGTTCCGCGGGTGTCCGAAGATCAGATGGTGCCCGAGGCCGATCAGAAATCGGCCGCCGCCGCACCTCGAGAGTCACCCGCCGGAACGCCTCGGGAATCGGCCGCCGGAGCACCTCGGGAATCGGCCGCCGCAGGACCACGGCCGATCGCTGCGGATTCGGGTTCCGCGCCGTCGGCGCGAGGTGTTCGTGCGCACACGGAACCGAATGCGCACGAGGCCGCTGGTGGTCAAGAGGGTGTGCGGCCGTCAGGTACCGATCCGTCCGTTGGCGCTGGTCCGCAGCCGGATTCTCCTGACTCCGCAGCCGGTGTCGGCCGTGACGAAGGAGGCGGGGGACAGCGGTGGCCGGAGCCTGCCGATGCTTCCGCGCGCGGCGTTCCGGATGCCGGTCGAATTGTTCGCCCAGACGCGCCGACGACGGTACCGCCCGCGCGCGAGCCGTTGCCGCGCGCCGCTGTCCGGTCGGGCTCGACCGGTACGGGACCGCCCGCGGTGAGCGCACCCGGGGATCGGAAGCCGTCGGCCACGCCCTGGCAGGGCAGTGGCAACCCGCCTGGTCGATCGTCTCCGGTCGCGGGGCCCGCCCGCGCGCGCGACGGGAAGCCGACGCCGGACAAGAAATCCGCGACTGTTCGACCGCACAGTCCGGGCGAGCGGCCCGCCGTGGTTGCCGGTCCGGCGGCTCGACCGGGGAATGCGATCGCGCGACTAGCTCGCGCGCTGGCCGAGCGACACGGCGTCGAGGTGTCCGGTTTCGAGGCCACCGATCTCGACGCGACCGTGGTGGCGGAGTTTCTCGCGGCAACCGATGACGTGCTCACCAGGCATCGAGTGATCGATGTCCGCGCCATCGCGATCGCGGCTGTCGCCGAGGGCGGGGTCGTCCGCGTTGGTAGAACGGAGGCTGGCGATGCGGACTCGTGGTCGGTCACTCTCGATGGTGGGTCGGCCGCTGATCCCGGGCGGCTCGACGAGATCCTGCGCGACCGGCGTCGGCCGGGTGCCGCTGTCGCGCAGGCGGATACGCGACCCGTGTACGCGGCGACGGTTCGGGAATTCGGTCGCGCCTTCGACCTCGCCGGCGGCGGGCAGTCACGGCGCCGAGCGCAGCGAATCTTGATCGAGGAGTATTTGCGCGGCGACAGGGGGTACCGCGATGCCGGTCTTGCTCGCGTGGTGGCCGGTTACAAGCGCTGGCGTGATCAGTTGAGCGGTGCGAGTTTCGACAAGGGGCGGTTCGACGCGGGCGAAGCGCTGGCCGATGCTTTCACCGACGTGATGCTCAACGGGGACAAAGCCACCGAACCGGCGAAGACACTATGCGGCCTGCTCACCGACACCGCCGCAGCCCGGGGCGGTATGCGCGAGCCGTGATCGGTTGGGACAGAAACAATCTGGAGCTCTGAGGGGCTGTTGTATGACGAATTCGGACACGGGCGATCCCGATATCGAGAGCGGGCAGGCCAGCGATTCGCTCCATGACGAGATGACGCGGTCGGCCCAACAGATCGCGGCGGATATCATCGCGGCCGGTCCGTCCGGGTGGCAATCCATGTCGGCGGTCTTCGCGCTGACCGTTGCCGAGGAGTCGGTAGCGGTCGTCTTCACCGAGGAGGACCGGTCGACCCGACTGGATCCATCCGCGTCGGTGCTCGCGTCGGTGCGTCGGCTTCGCGAGCTGTCCGCGCGGCTCGAGTGGGGTCCCTGGTGGCGTCTGCTGATGTGGTCGTCCGACGGAGGCGCAACCGAGGTCGGGTACGACTACGGCGATGAGCCATTTCCGGACGATCAGCTGTTCGCCCCGCAGGCCTATATCGCCGATCTGGCGGAATATCCGCGGGATCGGCTACCGGTGTGGCTGGCGGCGTATCTCGGCCACGGTGACCGGCAGACGCGTAGCCCGCGGTCGGCGGTGGCCGCTGTGCGCGCCGACCACGCGGCCGGGATTCGACCGGTGCCGTTGGAGAACCAACTGCCCGATCTACCGGTGATGTGGGCGCGTTGGGCCGTGGTATCGGCGGCATTCGTGGCGGTGGGATCGCAGTTGGGACCGCGAATACTGCCATCGGTGGGCTGGTTCGAGAGTTCTCGGCGGGCCGGTTCCACCCTCTACGTGCTGCCCGGCGGGCGTGCGGTGCTGTCCGGGGGGATATGGAATCCGCCCGAGTTGGATGCGGTGTACAACGGGGCTGCGCCGATGCCGAATTTCTATGCCGGAGCGCCGGATTGGGTGGCGGACTCGGTACTGAATCCGCGGGCGGCGGCCGGGCTGCTGTCGTTCTGCTACTGGTGGGAGCAGGGGCAGTGGTGGCGGGGTGAGTCCGCATCGGTCGAGCAGTGTGCGTCGGCTGTTCCCGGGGTGTGGACCGCGGATACCGTCGTCGACATAGTGACCGGCCTGCTGCCCGATCAGCCGAACGCGGGGGTGCGCGGCATGGTTGAGGTGCTGGTGTCGGCCGCGCAGGCGGGTGTCGTCACCCGGAAGGCAGTGACCGACATTTTCGGCGATCCTGAGCGTTTCGACATCGACGCCGCCCAGTACCAGTTCTCGATCGCGGGTGTCGCGGCCCGAGAAGTACAACGGGCGATATCGGGCGCGGACGCCGCCCAGCGGGTGCGGACCTACATCCTGGATCAGGGGCTGGATACGACTGGCTATCCACTCGCGGAGCTGACCGCGGAGCGCGTCGAAGTCGGTTGGATGGTGTACGTCCCGGTGCCGCCCGGTGAGATCGCGATCGGCCGGGCGATCTTCTATGTCGCCGATGACGGTGTGGTGGAGCATTCCACCTCGTCGATCGCACCCTCGACGTATGTAACCGGCTTCGAAGAGCGCTACCGACGACGCCAGGGGGCACTCGTCTGATCCTGACGAACAAGATAGCTGCTGAACCGATACGCGAAGGGAATGGGTCGTGACGACCGCGTTGCGGCTGTTGTCCGAGTTGCCCGCGCCGATTCAGGCTGTTGTCTTCGGTGCCGAGGTCCCTCGGATGGATACCGATGCCGGTAGACGGGTCAGTGCCGCGTGGCAACGGGCGAGTGAGGAACTCGCGCAGATCGGACAGCGGCTCGACGCGGAGATCGCGGCCTTGCCAGAAGCGGTGCGCGACAGCCTCGGTGATCAGATCGTCGCCGCCGCGAAGCCGCTGAACACGGCGGTCGCTCGCTCGGGTCAGTTCTGCAAGACGATGGCGAGCCACACCGACCGCAGCGCCGCCGATACCGACAAAGAGGTGTACACCATGTACGCCTTCGGGGCGATGACGGTGTATCAGCTCCTCGTGGCGGGCGGCTGGCATCCGATCCGGGCGTTGCAGGTGCTCTCGGAGGCGAGAGCCGAACATCTGGCTCGGTTCGCGGCGTTCGTCGCCGAGCGCGCGGGCGCCGGTGCCGCCGCCGCGGCCGAGCGAGTCGGTTTGCTGGTCGTGCACGCGGGCGGGTTCGCGGCGCTGACCGCCGGTGTCGATTTCGGCGTCCAGGTCGGCCAAATGCTGGGGATCCTGAGTGGGGATCGCGACAGCATCGATGGGAAGTCGGTCCTGACGGCCGCGGTCGCCGGTGCCGGTGCCGGGCTCGGTGGAGCGCTCGGCGGCCATCTGGCCCAGGCGGTCGTTCCGCACGCCACCCCGGTCATGCTCGGGCGCGCGGTGGTCGCCGCGACCGCGGGCATCTCGGGTGTGGTCGGCGGTGCCGCCGCGGCCGCCGCGGTGACCGGTCAGTTCGAACTGTCGTTGTCGGCGCTGGCCAGCGGGGGTGCCGTTGGTATGGCGGCGGCGCATGCGCAGGCCCGGATACATAAAAACTTGGCATCACCGGTTCCGGCCGGGGTCGAGGGGCTGGTGCCCGGTGGCGATGGGGTGGTTCGGCCCGAGCGGCCGGGTGTTCCGCCAGGGGAACGGGGTCCGGCGGACACCGCAAACACCGCGGGTGCCGATACTCCGGTCGGCGAGATCGTCGGGGAGCACGCGGCACCTGACTCTGTGGTCGCGAGTGATCCGGATGCGGCGCTGTATCAGCACTTGAACGAGCTGCGGAACCAGGAGTTGGCGGAAACTCGGGCGGCATCCGGCGATGCGTCCGCGACCGAAGCCCCGCAGGGTGCGCAACATCCCGAAGCGGATGACGGCCCAAATGGTATGCGGCACAACGAAGGACCTTCCAACGACCCGGCCGCGCACAGTGTCGACGCGGCCGAGTTGGAGCGGCGGGTGTCGGCGCGCGATGCGGCGCGCGCCGACCTGGCGGCATCACTGGGCGTGCCCCCGGAAGAGGTGCGGCGATGGGGGCGGCGTGTGATGGAACAGGCCATCGCCAGGTCCGACGCGTTGTTGGGCGCGGCGGTAGACCGGATGGATGATCCGGTGGTCCGGGACAGAGCGTTGGAGGATGTGCGGCCGCGACTGGTGGATTGGGCCAGGAAAATCGCCGCGGACAACCGCGATGTGGCCTCGGTGCAGCGGTGGCTGGCGGATGCCGGGCCGGTGGGAGAACCGACAGACGTCGCTGGCGGGACCGGGTCGGCGGTGCGGCGGGTCGCCGAGGCGGCGGGGGCGGCACCGGTTATCCGGATGCTGGACCACTTGGAACAGTACAAGGTGGCGGATGCGCAGGTCGATGCGGCGGATGGAGGTGCGGCGGATGGGACTTGGAACCCTGAACATCCGCGGTATGAGCCGGTTGAATCCGAGCCGGTGGCGGATGTGGTCGGGAACGCGCACCGGTCCACTGCTACGTCAGCCGATACCGGACGCGAAGCAGTGGTGGTCGGCGAACCTTCCGGACCGGCAGAGCCCGGTCGTGGCCGTGCCGCTGCCGACGACGCGCTATCTGGTGTTGATCGAGAAGCTGCGTTGGAGGCGGCGATTCGTGATCATGGTGCTGCGGAGGGGAAAGCGGCCGTGGCGAAGGCACGGGCGGCGGATTTCAAAGTGCTGCAGCGGGAGTCGGCGCGGGCTGGGTCGGGGTTGGCCAAATGGCTGCGGTTGTCGGATACCGAATTTTATTCGATGACACCGTCGCGGTTGCGTGCGGCCGTCGAAGCCTGGGTCGAGCAAGCGGAGCGGTCGCCGCAGTGGGCAGAGCAGGCGCGGGCGCATGCGGGTGGGTTGATCGGCGACGAGGTGCGTCGGGGCGTTGTCGCCGATAAGCAGAGCGGCCGTTACCTGATGCCGGGTGAGTCGTTGCGTCCGTCCGAGGTGATGGCCGGGGATCTGCGGGGGAGGTTGCGGGAGTGGATCGGTGCGGATGCGGCGGTTTTGGAGCAGTGGACGGATGTGCACGCGACCTCCGATCGGATGATGAAGTCTCCGGAGTTGATGTTGCGGCTCGGAGCCGAGGAGGGCAACGCGAATTCGGCGGTGGCGCTCGATGATGCGCGCGTGCTGCATGAGCGGGAATTGGCCGAGACACTGGCTGGTGACGAGACCGCGTTGACGCCGGCGGCAAAGGACGCGCTCGTGGCCGCTGGGTTGCGGCCGCTGGAATCGGCCGCCCTGGAGCATGCGCGCGTGCTGCGTGAGCAGGAATTGGCCGAGACGCCAGATCGTGACGGGACGGCGCTGACACCGGCGGCGAGGGACGCGCTCGCGGCCGCTGGGTTGCGGCCTTCGGCCTCCCCCGAACCGGTTGGTGTGGTATCCGGTGCCGATCGCGATGCCCTGCTGGAGGGGGCGATTCGTGAGTACGGTGCCAGGGCGGGTGCGGACGCGGCACGGGCACTCGTGCCTATCGGCGGACCCGATGATGCCTCGATGTCTGCTCGATCGGCCGACTCCGCGGCTCCACCCGGTTCGAAAAGCGATGGTACGGGCCCATATTCGGCTCCGCTATCCCCGCCCTCCCAGCCTGCGGAGACAGCGGGTAAAGGTGTACCCGGGGTAGCGGTACTGGAGCGAGACGGTGTCGGTGTCCAGTCGCAGAATCCGGTACGAGAGGCGGCACTGGACCGCGCTCGGGGGTTGCGTGACCAGGAATTGGCCGAGACCGAGCAAGCGCGTCGAGACAGCGCGGCCGCCCAATCGCCGCCGTCCGACGAGCCCCGAAGCGCCGACTCGGCCGCGGCTACCGGTGGTGATCCAGCTGCGTCGCGGACCGCGCACGAGATCTCTGCGCCGCCGCCCGGCGAGCCCGGGGGCACCAGATCGTCCGCAGCTCCCCGTGCTGATCCAACCGCGTCGCATCCCTCGCAGGAGACGTCCACGCGGGAGGCCCCGCAGGAGACATCCGCGCCGCGATCGGCTCCCGATGGCAGGGCACAATCTCTGGTGCCCGGTGCCGCGATGCTCGGATCGGTATCGTCCGCCGTGAACGGCGTCGACACGACTGATGATGCGCCACAAGGAGTTTCGAGCGTACAGTCCACCGGAGTGGAATTGCCGGAGGCGACTGCGACCGCTCCCGATCCACAGCAACTCGCACGCCAGCACGCCGATGCTGCCGCGCGGGCGGCGGAGCTACTGCAGGTCGCCCCGCAGGAGTTGAGGTGGTGGGGGCGGCAGGCGCTCGAGCGGGTGATCGACAGGTTCGAGAGCTGGTCCCGATCGCTGGGTGAGCTCGGGTGGTCGCAGCTGGATCCCGTTGTGCGGACGGGGTTGTTGGCGAATCTCGGCGAGATGTTCGGGCGGCAACTGCGCAATGTCGCGGAGGCGAACCGCGAAGCGGCGGGGGGACTGCAGTGGCCGCGGGATGCCGGACTGGAACCGGACGGCACGGCGCCATCAGGGCAACGGACGACGGAATTGCAGCGCTTGGCCGCGCAGGACGGGCCCGCGTCGGCTGTGCACCGCCTGGTCGAGATACTCGCCGGATATCTGAGGATCGACGCCGAACTCGCCGCGCTGCCGCCGATTCCGAAGGACACCGATCTGTCGTCCGCGACAGACGTCTCTCGCCCGGATGTCTCGCCCGGACCAGTCAGCAGACCTCGACAGTCATTGGGCGAGTCGTGGTGGTTCTCATCGCCGTTGCGCCCGGAGTGGATCCGGTTGGGTCTGCGCCGCGGCGAACTTTCTCGGGAACTGGCCCGCGAACACGGTATCGAGATCGATCACTGGGCACTGGCACCGCGGTCGCCGGAATTCGCGCGGCTGAACGACGAACTTGCCACGGCGACAGCGGAACTGGCGCGGCTGCTCGGAGTGGAGCCGGACGAACTGAGCACCCAGCGGATCGAGCGGGTCCTCGCGGAGGCCACATCAGGGGAGACACCGTCGGCTGGGACTGGAGCGGACCCAGGTCATGCGGACCGCGTGATCGATGTCGCGCGGCTGTGCCTGCTCTTGGCGGCACTGTCCGAGACCGCGGTGGGGTTCAACCGAGTGTTCGCCGAGGCAACAGCCATCGCCGCGGTCCGCGGCGACTCGGGCCAGAACTGGTTGAGCAGACTGGTTCAGATGGGGCCAGAGGGGCTGAGCAAGCGATGGGAGGCGCTGCAGTCCATCCCGACGGGCCGTGCCCGGGTACCGGGTATATCGAGCCGCTACGCGGTCGACCGGCGGTCAGGGGCTGCGCCGAAGCCCGCTTCTCCCGAGTTCCCTACGAGGCCAACGGTATCCGCTCCACCTAGGCGAGATATTGGGGTACCGCTGCACAGTCTGCCGGTGGGAATGTGGCGGCAACTCGGCACCGGGGCCCCGGCGACCCGACCGAACTCGGACCGGCCGCTGCTGCCGGTCGCCGGGGCCGATGCGCCCCTGGAGGGAAACAGCGAATTCCGTCCGTCCACCCCGCCCAGTGCGCCGACGCCGATCGACTGTGCGCATCTGGTCGCGGGTTATGCCGCCGAGGAGACCGAAAGTGTCACGCTCGCACAGAATCTCGCGGCCGCGCCGTTGCCCCCCGATCCTCAGCTCGGCGGTGTCTCCCCCGAACGACTGCCCCCCGTACTGCTCAACAAGCCGTGGGAACCCGTGGAGACCTGGGAGCAATTGGCGGACCTGTTGCGCGAAATGGCACCGGGGGCCGCCGCCTACGTCGTCACCGAGAGTGATCGTGCCCGCGCGATGTCGGGCCAGGGCCATGCCCGTTTGCTGTTCCACGACAAGGCCCAACCGGGCGTCATCAAATGGCGCGACCCGCTGGTCGACAACGGTGCCAAGCAACTGTTCGAACCGGGCAAACTGCCGAATAACCTGCATATATACGCGATTGTCATCAAATTCAGGGAGGGCGACGCGCAACTGCGGCCGAGCACCAGCACACCGTGGACGGGGATCGCGCTCGCTCCACTGCGCGCGCCAATGCTCCAGGTCGCGGGTACCGACGAAGTCGATGCGACAGGACTGGACGACAACGAGTCGCCACCGAACCCAACGAGCCCGGCGCAAATCGGCGACCGTCCACATGAGCCCCTCACGGCGCACGAGCCGGAGCGGTTGACGCTCGATGCCCGTGTGATGCGACCCGAATCCGGAACACCGGATACGGGTCCGGTTTGGACTCCGGACCACGATGGCGCGTCCGTCGTCGCCAGCACGCCGACTCGGGCACACGAGCCAACCGTCTCAGAGGCCTCCAGTGAGTCGGTCGATCCGTCGACTCCGCACGACCCCGAGCGTGCACCGACCGACGGTGAGTCGACCGGGGGTCGCGGCGAGGAGCGGTCACCGGAACCGGGATCGGCGTACCAGCGTTACTGGCGACGGACCGTAAAGCACCACGGCGACCAAGTCAGATGGCTGACGGCGACGCGCGGGACACCGCTGTCGGAGGCTCTGCGCCCAGGCTCGCCGATGCTGCTGGACTGGGCGATCCGCCACGTCCGCGATCGGGACAGGCTGGCCGAGTTGCTGCACGTGCGGCCCGACGAGCTGGTTGCCGATCCGCGCTTGCGGCAGATGTGGGCGCAGTTGAACGAGCACCGGATGCCGCGCCACCCGACCGAGCCGGACATCGCCGAACACGGCGTGCACGTCGACGACGAGGCGGTGTGGACCAGCGCCGCCCACGAGGACCCGCGCACCGAACTGGACACTGCCGCAAGCCGATTCGCGCAGAGCTACCGAATTCTGGACAGCGCCGACCGCATCGCCGTACTCGCCTGGCGTCTCGACTGCCTCGAACAGCTGGCGAGCCGACTGCGTGCCGACGAATCACACGTCCCTCCAGGCGACGGCTCGGACGCGACGCGGAATTGGCGGGCGCTGGCCGATCGTCTGGATTCACTGACCGCCGAGATGATGGACCGCGAAGGCGCTATCGACACCGGCGCCGCGGCGGCCGACCACCACGACACCCGGCTGGCCTCCCTCATCGACCAAGTGGACGGCGAACTGGCCGAGGCCTTCGGCGCGGCCCCCGGCTCGCTGACGGCAGACGTTCCACTGCGGGTGGGCCGCGCGTCCGCCCTGCTGCACGCCGACATCATGGCGGGCGGGTTCGTCGGCCCCGACTGGGCCGGCGCCATCGAAACTCTGGACCGAGAGCTGTCCGATGCCCGGCTGAACCAGCTGACCCACCAGGCGGAATTCGCCGCGAGGTCCGCCGCGCATCTCGACCTGTATCCGGCCGACGCAGAGCTGCTCGCACCCGGCGCCGATCTGCCGGAGCGCCTGCGAACGGCAGCCGATGCCGCGCGGGGAGACCGGGCCGAGCGCGTCGTGGAGCTCGCCGATTCGGCTGCCGACTGCCGTTTCTGGCAGCGCAGGTTCCGCGACCTCGGTCGGCGAGCGTGGCATATCGATGGGTTGGCCGCCGAATACCGTTCGGGCGCAAGTGACAATGTCATCCGCTGGCTCACCGCGGCGTTGGGAACTCCCGAGCAGTTGGCTGGCGACGAGTCGAGCCGAAAGGTAACCGCGGACGCGCTGCGGCGCTTGTCGGGCACCAGCGACAGCGAGGCGGGGCCGGGCAGCGAGGAGTGGGCAGCCGAGCGGTTGTCGGTGCCGGGCGAGACCGCCTACCGCGCCGGGATCGACACCGACCAAGCGGTTGGCCTCGTCCGGCAGCGGATCGAGCAGGTGCACCAGTGGTGGGCGGGTCTGACCGACGAGGTGATGCCGACCGATCCGCCGGATCCCCAGGCGGCCGAATTTGCTGCGCGGCTCACGTACACCTGGTTACAGGCCACGATGGTATGGCAGCACTGCGGCCTGTTCGGCGGAATACCCGGTATACCGACGGCGGCGCGCCGACAGGCGAACGCGTGGGCGGCTCGGTCGTTGACGTCGGGTCCGGTGGGCCGCCTGATCGCCGCGTTGTCGATCGCCCCCCCGGCCGGTCTGCCCACTCCCGTCCAGACGCTGCGCCATGCCGACTTCTCCACCGGCGAAATCGAATTCGTTCTCGGCGAGGATCCCGAGTGGGCGGACAAGGTCGTGTACCTGGTGCTCGACCGCGACGCCGACCCGGTATCGGAATACTTCGCCACCGCCGCGAAGCTGGCCGAGCACATCCGGCAGCTCACCCCGGACCTGCGGGTCTCCGTCGTGGCCTGGCGGCGCGGACCCTCCGGTGATTCCGAAGAGTCCCAGCGAATTCGCGGCCAGTTGCTGCGTCAGCAGATCCTGGCGGACAATCACTATCGTCACCTGGTCAACCCGGCCGCGCCGGACATTACCGTCGTGGCCGCGGACACCGGCTGTCTCGCCGTAACCGGCACCGGCCTGTCGATGGCGGACGGGCTGCACACCGTGGTGATGGCCGACCCGAGCCCCGGCACCGACGTGGCCTCGGCGTCGAATGCCGGTGCGGCCGTGCGCGTTCTCTCGTCCCAGGACGGCGACTGGCTCCCGGCCAGTGCGGTGGCCACGTTGTTCAGGGGCGAGTCGCCGGGTGAATCTCGCGCCCAGGCGCGCGAGCGAGGGGTGGTCAACAGCACCGTTGCCAGCTATCTCCAGCATCCGGACTGGGAGGCATCCGACTGGGCGCGACTGCCCGAGTTGATCGGTGACGTCGACGGCATGCCCGCGAATCTGCGATCCATGGTCAACGACGGGAAAATCCTGCGCGCCATGGTATCCGGAGGTGAGGGTTCGCCCGCGGACGTGCTCGGTGCCGCCCTGTTGATGTCCAGGGCATGGGTCGCCGAGCACGATATCGTGCCGCCGGAAACATTGTCGGCCGAGGTGTCTCTGGACCGCGCCGATGTGACGTTATCCTTCGGTGAGCTCGGCCAGCAGCTGCCGCTCCCCGGGGCACTCGTCGATCTGTTGCCGCCCGGCCGACCGGTCGATAAGGTGCTGACCTACGTATTCGAGGCCACCGACGACCCGGCGATGTTCAGCGCGCAAGCGGTGGCCGCCGCGGCCCGATTCGCCTGGGCGCAGCGTCGTTACGGCAGCTACCAAGTCGCGTTGCTGGCCCACCTCCGATTCCGGCGCAGCGGTGCGGACCACGACGCACAAGCGGACGCGACCCTGGCCCGGCGACTTGTACGCCGCTTGGACGCCCTGCAAGGGACGCGGAAATCGCCCGCCACACTGTGGGTGGAGGGAAGTGAGCGCGTTCGCCCGATCGTCGAGGAGATGATCCGCGCTGACGCGGATGCGCCGACCGCGGAGGCGGCGGTCGCGGCCGCGCACGACGATCCCCGACACGTTTCCGGTGACCCCAACATTCTCGTTGTCGATCAGCTGCCCGAGCTGTGGCAGTGGGAACTCCACTACCGTACGGCGGCCGAACGACTCGCCCGGGAACTCGCCGACGCGACACCCGGCGCGCGGAGAAACGCGCTCCGGCAGCGCCGCGACCACCTGACCGACCTGGCGAGCGGAATCACCGCGGCGGTGACCCGGTATACCGAGGTGTACGAATCGCACGAAGCCGCGAAATCGGGCACTCCGGCCGAATTGCTTTCCGCCGCCGTCGATCTGAGCGACTTCGAGCGTCACAACGAGGCTGTTGCCGCATTGTTGTCGGCGAATCGACGGCACTACAATTTGGCCGACAAGATATCGATGCTGTACAGCGCACACACCACCTTGGCAGCGCTGGAGTCTTTTCACGATGATCGGCTGAACAGCAATCCGCCGCTACTGTTGGACTGTTCGGATCCTGATATCCACGCTATGGCGGTTGCGCCGAATCCGGACCGTGACGACTGGCTTCTGCCGGAGCCGGAACGACTCGAGCGGGTATTCGGTCCGCCGGACGCAACCGGTATCTTCAGCCTCGGTTTCGGCCTCGCAGAGGACTTGGCCCATGGCCACGTGGACCGCATGCGATGGCTGCGCATGCGGCAGTTCCTTGCCGAACATCGTCGCGCCGGACACGATTTCGGCGAAGACGAGTTACTCGACCACATCGAAGACCATCATGTCGCGCTCAGGGAACGGCGGACGGTTCTCCGGGAGCATTTCGGCTACACCACCGCGCACCGACCCGACGGTCCCGAAGGCTTGATCGACAGCGGGTTATCGGACGGTTCGGCCGACGACACCGGCCGCGATCCGATAGCCGAGTACTTCGCACCACAAATCGTCCGGCGCTACGACAACGACTACGGCCTGGCACCCTTGGTCGGCAAGGACGGCCGACCGCTCGCGCGGGAGGGCATTTTCGCCTCGGTCGACAAAGACGGCCTCCTCCGTATGCAGGTGAAGGCGAGCGAACGCACACCCCGTGGGTTCGCGATGGTCGCGCAGATGGCGGCCGAGATCGGTCATCTCGTCACCGGGATCCAGGATTTCTGGACCGACACCTACGACGGTCTGACCACCAATATCGACAGGTTCAACGCCTTGCTCCGCGAGAATCCGGATCTGTCGCCGGAGGAAGCGGCCGGCCGCACCTTCACCGGGCGTATGGCGGCCCGCCGCGGGTTCACGCACATTCGCTGCGACCACCTCGACGGCGTCCGGGGTCAATACCACAACGTCATCGTGACATTCAGCCGACCCGAAACCGCGGATGAGCCCGGGCATCTCGGCCCACGGACTCCTGAGCCCTCCGAGTCGGCCGCGGCACCGACCCATCGAACTGACGAGCCACAATCCCGTCCTCCGGGGTACGTGGCAGGGATAATCGCGCGTGAGAGTCACCCGTCGCCTCGCGGGGTGCCTTCGAGTATCGGAGACTCGGCGCCGCTGGCCTGGGCTGATGTCGATCCGGTTCGAATCGCCGAAGAGTTGATGGCGAAGTGGGATCGCTTGGAAAAGGTCGTCGGGTTCGACTATCCGGGGGTTGATCCGGAGGCGGTGCGCGAGATCGCTCGGGCGATAGACGACCTGTATACGAAATACCCGTATATCAATATCCGGGAAGTGCGCATAGTCGAGCCGAGTGGATGGAAGGACAAGAAAGCTTCCGGGTTTACGGATAATAAAGCGTCCGGGCATACGGAAAATACTGTTTATGCTGATGGCGAACTCGGCAGCATAATACTGGTCAATGTGCACCGCCTCCTCGATCCGGAAGGCTATTACGAGCAGTCTCGAGAATATGTTCGGATCGGATTCCATGGTCCCGGTGCCGAGCATCGACCGTTCTACCGCTTGATCAAGCATGAGGGCGGCCACGCGCTGGAACGGGTCAGACCGTACTGCCATATGATCGTGGCGGATCTGCTCGATTCCTACCTCGATCACAGTGACCGAAAACTCTCATTCAGCGAGTGGACCGGCGACGGTCCGGAGAAGCTGTCCGGATACAGCCATAAGTCCGACGGCCAGAACGAGAAAAGAACCGTGCAGCCCTTCGAGGCCGGTCCGGAAGGGTTCTGGGCAGGCGACGCGCGCCCCTTGAATCCATACAGCCCCACCGGCACGGTGTATCGGCGGTCCGCTGGCCAGGAACCGATGCGCTACCAGCCGCTGGGGTTCGAAAGGGATATGCTGCGCGCCTATTGGCCGAAGCCATCGCCGGGTGTTTCCGTGCGGGAAATATTCATTGATGTCGGCGTGGCCAGGGTGCGGGTGGTGGCAGAACAGGCCGGACCTGACGAAGCCTGGAGAATCGCACCGGCGAATGGCGTTTTACCGGAACACGATGTACTGGCGAAAGCGTTGTCCGAATTGCGGGCGGCGTCCCCGCAGGAGTTGAGCGCCGAGATCGCGCGGAGTCTGGGGGGCGACGGTATGAAGGCCGACGGGCCGCGCACCGGAGCCCGGCCGTCGGGAGGCACCACGCCGTGGTCGCGGCATCCGGGCAGCGCATCGCAGCAGGTGGTGGGTCGCGGCGGCGAGACGGCCGATCCGGCAGTACCTGCAGCGGGGGGTGCCGAGGAATCACCCGACCCATCGCAGGACAATGATGGCCGCGCGGTTGACGGGGACCTGGGAAGGGCGCTGAGTGCCGCGGTCGCGCGGTGCGAAAGGTTGGCCGGCGAGCTGGATCGTCTGGCCGCCCTGTGCGGAGCCAACGCCACCCGCATGCGGCTCGGTTCGGCGTACCTGGCGCGATGGTCCGGCGCGTTCGAGTCGAAGGCTCGGGAGCTGGCCGACCTGTTGGCGAACGCGCGACCCGACCACCCGGATCAGGCGCGGCTACCGGAGATCCTCACTCGACTCGGTGACGGACGGCAGCGAGTCCTGCGTGTCATCGAGCATTTCCAGCAGGGGCTGCGCGCCGTGGACCACCGGTACTGGCAGCGGTTCACGCGGCAGGCGGCGGGCGGCGAGCTCTCCGCTCTCCTCGAGTGGCTGAAGCGCGGAATCCTCGATGTCGACCAGCCGTTGAACCTGTCCGGCATCATCTGGCTGCCGGAACTGGGCTTCGAGCAGGCAACCGAACGGGTCGAGATTTCGGACCCGGCGGCAGAATGGCGGGTTCTCGGCGAGGCGATCGGCCAATCCTCCGTCGTCGGGCGCCTGATCGAAATAGTGACCGACTATCTCGATCTCGCTCGCCTGGTCGAAAGTGCGGGCGAGCTCGACGAGGAAAGGTCGCTGGTCGCTCGGTTCCGTGCCACAGCGGACGAACTCGAGACAGTTCGAGCACCCGCCCCTGAACGTACTGGACTGCGCCAGGAAGTGGATTTGGTGTCGCGGCAGCTCGATACGCTGGTGCGTGTACGCGCCCTGCGTGACAAATGGCTGGAACTGTGTGCCGAGGATCGCTCGGATCCGAGTTTCTCGATCGCCGGCTTGCGCCGGGAATTCGAGAAACTGACCGCAACTCTGCGTACGGATCTGCGGGCAGCGGACATCCTCCCCCTGGGGGCCGAACTCACCGTCGGCGTACTGCGGCGCGCCGAAACCCAGGCAGGATCCGACCAGCGACAACCGCCGATAGGCACCAGGGCCAGCGGGAAGCTTGCCGAAATTCCACAGCTGGGCAGCCGCGCCACGCGGTATCGGAGGCTCACCCATCTGCTGGGCTATGTCGCCGAATGTGAGCGCTTGGAGGACATTCTCGACACCGAGTTCGAGCGACTTCGTGGTGTTCGCGAGTACCTGACCGCCCAGCTCGGGCACGAGGGCTCGTACCGTCGCTCCAGCTGGGTACCGCTGGACGATCCGCGGGTGTTCGAGCAGTCCGGGCAGGTCGATGCGTCACTGCGCGGGTGGGGGGAATGGATCGCCGAGGCTGCAGGCGTACGACGGCGCGTCTTAGACGAGGTCAGGCGGCGAGCCCATCGGCTCGGGCTGCCGAACGCGGACGAGTCGAGTCCGCGGGAGCTTGCTCGGTCCTTGGACGAGCTCATCGATTGGGCGCTTTCCTTCCAAGACAATCTGCCGCACCCGCCGGGGATGGACGCCGAGCTAGCCGAGGCCGCTCATCTCGCGTCCTCCGGTGAGATCGTCCGCGACTATCTCGCGCTGTACGAGTATGCGCACGTTCGGGAGCGCAGCGCTCGGGCCGCGGCCGCCGCGGCCGCAGCACGAGATGTGCTCGCACAGAATGTGATCAGCGCACGGGGTGGGCGGTGGCTGGCGTCGCAGGTAGCGGTCGTCGAAAGCGGTGCCGAGGCGCCCGAGGTATTCGTCGCCGGATCCGTTGCGGGGTTGGATCACGCGATGGACGCGGTCGCACCCGAGGTGCGCGCCGAGCTATCGGAGCGCGGCGCCCGGTACCACTACTGCGAGGTGACAGTCGACGAGAACGGCAGGGTGTCGCTTCGCGACGTTCGACCCATCGCTGAACCCGTCGCGGCGGCCGATCAGCCCGATCCCGACCCGCTGGCCGCCTCGCCGGCTAATCCGGCCCGGCCGGTCGCGTCGCCGACTGATCCTGATCCGGTGGTCGCGTCACCGACTGGCCCGCCGGTCGCGTCGCCATCCGAATCCGCATCGCCGCCCGATCCCGCTCAGGCGGCCGTTGACGAGGGACGTGACGCGGTATGGGACGCGGCACGCAGCACAATCGAGGACCAGCTCAATTCGTGGCAGAGCGAGGGCCGCACCGGCGAGCGACTTACCGACTATGTCGCGTTTCTCCCGTCGGGCAGTGGCGGAACATTGGTCGTCGCGGCACCGCAAGGCATGCACCGGCGGATGATGCTCGACGTGGTGACGACCGATTCGAGATTCGTCGACGCGGGCTGGCACCCGCGATTCGACAGGCAATACCGACGGGTGGCACCAGGTCCGGATGGCCCCGTCGTGACGAAGATTTCCGCGGGCACCGCGGAGGGGGAGTACCGTGCGGCGACGGATGCCGAGGTCGAGGGCATTCTGCTCGACGAGTACTTGCGTTTTCGGCAGCTCGGCCTGGTCGCCGGGACGTTCGGCGACTGGATCGGCTTTTTGGGCAAAGATTGCCTCTACAGCAAGAAAGATGTCCGAAAGGCAGCTGCCGGAACCGAAGTCGTCGCTGGCCGACTCAAGCGAGATGGCACGGTGCAGGCGTTCGCCTACATGGCGGCCGAGGCGCAGTCCTCGGTGGATATGGATCTGCCGCATCCCACGGCCGTGCTGATCAGGATCGCCACCCGGAAGTTCGCGCTGCCGGTCGCGGCCGATCAGGGTGCCGACCGGTCCTGGCGCGCCGTCCTTCGCGCCGATATCGAACTCGGCGTCCTGAACGCTGTGGTCGATATCGAGGTCGACGGCCTGAATTGGCGGGTCGCGCCACCACGCGGGCACGGCGACGCAGGCGACACCCTGAATCGTCGGTTCCAGGGCCTGTCGTCCAAAACGGCGGAAGGACTGCTCTACCGGATCACGGAGGCGGTATCTCCGATACGTGCGGAGGGCACGCGCTTCTACCGCTTGCGCGAGTCTTGGCAACTGCTCGCGACGGATGGTCATCAGCACATCACGGTCGACGTCAGCCTTGGTGATGATGACTGGCTGGCACGGCAAGTATCGGACGCCGGAGGCGGCGCAGTGCTGGATCCTGTCCGGGACCCCGACCTGCGGTCGCTGGTTCGGCGGGTGGCCGAGAAGCTTCGCGAAACGAAGCTGGATTCGGTCGACCGCGCGCCCCGGAAACTCGACGTTCGGCTGTCACCGGATGAGGTTCGCCGATACGAGGACTTGGTCCGCGCCGCCGCCGAGGCAGCCGAACAGCTCGAGGCATGGACTGCGGCACGCGATGCGCTCGCGAGTCGACTCGGGGTGTCGGAGCGGGATGAGCAAGCAAGTCGGTCGGTGTCAGAGGTGCTGTGGGAGAGGGTGACCCGCGATAGGGACGTGCTGACCGATGAACTGCGCGTCGACCCGTTGGAGTTGGCGTCGATCCCGATCTCGGACGCTGGGCTCGCCGCTCGCCGGGCGAAGATCCTGCGCCGCGAATCCGATATCCAGGAGTATGTCGACCTGCGCGAGCGGCTGGCCGGATTGTCCGATGCCGTATCGCACAGCGAGCGGCAGCGTGACGACTTCTTGACCAGCCGGGTCATCGCGGCGGAATTGCGCGGCCGCGGCCATGGACAGGCGTTGGACGACCGCATCGGGTACATACCGGACGCCGCGGGCGGTCTGCTGGTGGTCGCCGCGCCGCCCGGCCGGCATATGGCGAGTCTGCTGGCACTGGCGGTGGAGCGTCCGAGGTTCGCCGACGCACTGTGGCGCGACGAGCTGGAAAAGCGGTACCTCGCGGTGACACCGGGACCCGACGGTCGAGTCGAGATTCGGACGGTTCCCCCGGCGGAGGCAGAGGGGCCGCGGCGTCGGCAGACGGCGGCCGAGGTTCGTGCCCACCTGCTCGACCACTACTTGACCTGCCGGGAAGCGGGCCTGACGAGTGACGCATTCCGCCAGTGGCTCAGCCGACTCGGCTCGGCGACATTCGATACGCAGACACAAGTCGTCGCGAACGACATGTCGCCTGCATCCACGGTGGCTTATCCGCTCCGTGATCCCGATGATCTGGTGTCGGTGGGCTACCACAAGATGAAAGCCGAGCCGACGCTCGAGTGGTCCCACCCCGCGCACCTTCTCCATCGGCTGTACACGCGGCAGCTGCCACCGCTGCCCGCAACCCATCGCGACCTCCCAGCAGACTCGGAGCGGGTGATGTGGGCGACGAACCTCGGCGCAACCATGGCGCTACTGATACCACTCGAGCAAGATCAAGGGCGGTGGCGGCTGTCGTCGGGCACCGGATCCGAAATCGGTGACGTGCTCGCGCGGCATTTCCCCGACCTGACCGCTGCCACACCGGGCGAATTGGTCGAACGGATCGAGGAATTCTTACAGGAGGGCACGCCGGCTGGTCCCGGTGCACGCTGGCTCGCTTCAGTTCCGAAGACCTGTTTCCTGGTGGCCGCCGAAGCGGCAGAGCAGGGGGCGGGTCCACGGCCTCGGTTCGATATTCCGCCGGAGCGTCTGGATCAGATCCCGCTGGCAGGGGTCGACGGGAAGGATGCGTCCCGGTGGACCCTTGCGAATTGGCACCCAGGCGGATTCCCGGATGCGGCGGCGATCATCGCGCATGCGCGACGGTCCGGCGGAACCGTGATCGGCGCGGCGGATTTCGGGGAGACCGGCGCGTCCGCCTTCACGGTGAAACACGAAGATGGGATGGTCGTAGTCGTAGAGCAGGCCACCCGCGTCGAACCCGGTGGCGTGGTGCACATCTCCGTGCGGACGGTGCGCGGAGACAAGGCGGTGGATGCATGGGCCGCCCATTTGACAAAGTCAGCAGGCATAGGCGCTAAGTTTCACGGTCTGGCTTTCAAATCCGATGGCACACCGGAACTTCCGCTGTCGACCAACGGCGAACCGATCGGCCGCCGTGGCCGGGAAATCCCGGTTCGCCCGATGGGCGATCGTCCACCGGGCCGGGGGCCGCCCGACCCCACGATCGCTGCCGCACAGGCAGATTCGCACATGGCGGTGTGGTCGGGCGAGAGCCTGTTCGTCGGGACCCGACACTTTCCGGCCCCGGAGCTCCCGCAATCGACGGCGCTCGTGGCGCTGCTGGAGGAATGGGTCGCGCGGACCGAGGGGCAGAACCGTGTCGTCCTCGCGGAAGGCCCTGTCGCCGAACCCGGTTCATCGATCGCGGACTGCTTCAGTCGTCCCGACGCCGAAATGGCGGTGCTCGCCTACATCGCACTCGGGTACGGCATCCCCATCGAATCCGCGGACGAGGAGTTGCCCGAACAGCTCGCGGGCTTGCTCGAAAGAAACGAGCCCGAAGCGGTTTTCCTGTACTACGTCCTGCGCGAGATGGCGCAGGTGCTGCGCCTGCCCGCGCACACCGGGCTGGATATCGACGAGTACCTGCGCGATACCATCGACGCCTTCAGTTTCATCCTCACCGGCGTAGACGATCCACACACCGAGTTCCAACAGCTGATGCAGCTGGTGTACCCGGACAAGGGATTCCCTCGTAGCTTCGAGCCATCGGACCTCGAGTGGCTGCGGGCGGAGGCGGTGCGGCGACCCGCCCCCGGTCAGCCGAGAAGTGTTGTCGCGAGCGTGGCCGCGGCCGTCGCCGACCGAGTCGAGGAATACGCCGCGGATCTGGCTGCCCGGCACCGCACGCAAGGCGCGGCGGTCTGCATGGTGTTCGGTATCGATCATTTCGATCCGATACTGGGTGCGCGGGAGATGTCGGATTTCGCCGCCAACGACACCCTCGTCCTGGGCGCGGCGGGAGTCGGCACCCGAGCCGCACCGCGCGGGGTGGTACCAGTGAATCCACGCCGGGAGCAATTGGTCGAAACATACGCCGCCGCACACGGTTTGAGCCGCGCCGACGTGCTGGCACGGATCGCCGACGGTCGGCTGGTGGTCGCCATCGATTCCATTATCGAGCGGGTCCGCACGAATACCCTGGCCACGCCGGACACGATCGGTCAGCGGTATCTCACCGAGGTCGTCGACAGCGAACTCGCGGCACCGTCCGGACGGCATTACACCAGCGCCCAACCGCCCAGCTTCGTCCCTGGGGGGACGCTGCCGCGGTATCTCACCCGTGACGTGCCGGTCCATGCGATGTCCGACGCCGTCGCACCGGTCGACCCGAGCGCGATATTCGTCAGCACCCGCGGCGACGGTCTGCGCCCGGTGTGGCGCGACTGTAGTGCGGGCGGGGCTTACCTCGAGCCGGGCAACGCGCTCTATCGGATGGACGACCGCGGCCAGGAGATCTTCGAAAGCGGTTGTGCCGCACGCGATATCGGCGCTCTCGGTATCAGTTCGCACGTGGGCTCGACCGGCCGTGCGAAACCAGATGGGTTCGTCTCGCTGTCGCGGAGCCCGGAGCATGCCATCGTTCGGGGTCTCCAGCACATCCCCGACGCGACGTGGGTCGCCGAGATGGCGGCCCAGGGCAAGATGCGTCGCGAGCCCGACGGCACCTACGTGTACACGCGCCACATGCTCGAGATCTACCATCCCTACGGCATCGACGTCGACGCCACCCTCCAGGACATTTCCGGTGGCGGCCCGATCTCGAACCTCAGCCACGACGAAGCCGAAATCCTCGCTCCCGGTGGACTTCTCGGTGAGACCGTCTTCCGGTTGTGGCCGCGAGAGGTGTCGTACTCGCCCGACGGCCGGGTGCTCGGCGCACGGGTCGGCGAGCCGATCTACAACCCGCGATTCGCCCATCTCGGAAATCCCGCATTCGCCCGAACATTCCTATCGCACGGCATCGCGGGCAACCATGGCGGTGGTCGGATAGCCGACTGGTTCAGAGTGGTCCGCAAGCGTGCGGGCATGACCCAGGAACAGCTCGCCGACCTCATGGGAACACATCAGAAAGCCGTGAGCAGTGCCGAAAACGGTGCTGCGATAACAATGAGTTACCTAGGGGATTTCGGTGTGGCTCTGGGTATCTCGCGTGATGTGCTGCATTCTGCAGTGCAGCACCTCGGGCCCGAGTTCGCACATTATTTCGGTGATTCGATTCCCGAACCTGAGGACGCGCCGGATCGGCCGATCGCGCAGTGGTACGAAGCGACCCGCCTGCACTATCTTCTCACCCAACAGGACCTCGCCGACCGTATGGGGCGCAGTCTTGCGGCAGTGCGCGCCGCTGAACGCGGCCATGACATAACGGCTGGCTATTTAGCGGACTTCTGTGCGGCGCTGGGTATTCCCGACGAACTTCGGCAAGGCGCGGAGCAGCGCCGGATCCGCCTCACGAGAGTGATCCCGGCACTGGCCGAACGTAAGCCGGTCAGGGATTGGCTCGTGGCTACTCGGCAGGCCCGGGGACTGACGCAATCCGATCTCGCCCAACGTATGGGTCGCGATACACGAACTGTGTCGAAGTTGGAGAAGTCCGGGTATGCCAGCCTTGATTTCTTGCGTAGATGGCGGGATGCGCTCGATGTCCCCCACGACACGATGCGCACAGTCGTGCGGTTGATCCGCAGCCCCGGTGATTCGGAGACGCCGCAGCCGGACGATGGGGCGTTCTGGAAGCTGATCGACACCAAGCCGGGATCGTCGGACGAAGCGGCGATAGCCAACAATCTCTATGAACGGTACGACTGGATCGCGCGGGCCGCGGCATGGAGATATCGGTCGCTGGCGATATCGGTGAACGACGCCGCAATGTCCGTGGACGACGTAGCGCAGATTTTCGCAATGGCAATTATGCGTGCGATCGTCCGGCATGTGCCGTGGGGGGTGCCTTTCGATGCTCATGCCTGGGCGACTTGCCGCGGCGTGGCGCGGTGGATGTACTTCGAGTCGAAGTTCCCGGGTCTGGACCGGAAGAAGCTGAGAAAAGTGATCGCGGTTGCTTCCTATGTCAGCAAGCTGCGCGCACGGACCACGGTGGCTCCTGACAATACGGAGATCGCGCGGGCAGTCGGCTTGTCGCTGGCTGAGGTGGCTGAAGCGTGGGAAATCATCGAGGACCCCTTCAGAGCGGAAACGCTGAACGACGATGGTCGGCAAGCGCAACTGGCAGATCCGACTGCCGATACCGAAGCGCAGGCGGCGTCGAACCTGGGCGTTGAGGAGCTCACGGCGGCTTTGCGAGCCGCTCTGGTGGAGTTGCCCGACCCCGAGATCGCGGTTCAATTGGTCAACTTGCATTTCATTCAGGGCATTTCGGAGCGGGACGCCGCCGCGCGATTGGGGATCGATGCCGCCACTGCGGCCGAGATCATCGCGGAGTCCCGCGCCGCACTCCGAGTCGCGTTCGCCGGAAGAGTCGCGCAGGACATCCACCAATCGGCGAGGCTTCCCGCTTCGTCACATGCCGAACCGGCCGCAACGCGCCACGCCGAGGTCGTGGAGGGGGCGGTGTCGGCACCCGGCGAACGCGTCATGGTCGTGCGGGAGGCGCGCGCCGAGACGCCGGGGCGCGCTCAGTTGCTCGCTTGGCACTTCGCGCCCGCGGAACTGGGGATGAACAGCAACGACCCGGTCCAGATCGCGGGCCGCCGGATATATTCCCTGTGGCAGGCCCACGTTGGCAACCGAGGATTGGGGAAACTCCACAGCCGATCGGACTCGGCGGCCGATGCCGCAGCTCGCCGCAGGGTGCTCTTCGAACTCTATGGATGGGTGTCACACCAGCGCTACCTGCACGCGGTCCGGACTCACGAGCGTTTCCGTGATCCGAGTGAACGCACTATGCACCCGGCCGTTGTACGCAACCGCGCGGGCCGTGATCCTAATACCATCAAACCGGATAAATTCCGCAAGCGGCTCGCGGCTGATCGGCCGAACATAGACATTTTCGGTGCCCGTGGTCGCGAACTCGACGGAGCTCAGTTCAATTCGGAGACCGGACAATGGGAGGGGGGATCGGAAACTCCCTCCTATCACGCATTTTACGTTACCGGCGAACGCATCGGATTGCGGGTTTCCGCACAGTCGCCATACAGCGACGTATTGCGGAATATCGTTGAACTTCCCGGCGGTGCTCGGGTCAACGGCAATATCCTGCTCATCGGCGCGGCGGCGAAGGCAGTCAGCGCGGTCAAACAAATTGCCTCACCGAACCGGGTCGACCCATTCGATCGGAACGCCGAGAAGTTCGTGACAGTCACCGCGGATCCACGTGATCAGCGGCAGATCTTTGACGCCGCTATCGCCGAAATCGCCGCACTGCTCGAACTACGCCCATCCGAACCGTCGGCCGTGATCATCCGGCGTTTCGCCAACGCGGTCTATTTGCTCTACCAAGCGCCACTGATGAAGCGGGGCAGTGACACGACGATCAGAACTTTCGCTGCCATCGTCTACACGTTCGCGTTCGGCACGCCACCGTATATGCCGCATGACGTGGATATCCAGGCATACTCGAGGGGCCAGTGGAACTTCGTCGAATGGTTCGTCGACGCGCTGCGGCCAGCCACCGTATTCCCGGACAGCGATGATGTGCTCATCGACCGGGATGCGCTGCTTGCGGCGGATCGGTCGATGGTCGAACCGGATGAGCTGGACAAGGCTCTCCGCGACGCCCGACGACAACGTGGCGAAGCCGCGAATAAGCCTCGCGCCGCGGCTCTTCGGCTGGGGATGGAACCGTTCGAACCCGACGACGCCTCGCTCGAACCGCTGCGCGCTCGGGTGCAGCGTGCTCGCGAGACCCTGGCCCGCCTGCTCGGGATAGCCGTGTCGGACTTGACGGTTCGCCAGCACCTCGAGGCCCCGATCAACCGACTGCAAAACCATTTGCGCGCGCTCGACGACGCGGGTTGGTCGCGGCTGGTCGGGACCGATCCGGCGGGTCTCGGATCGTGGATCATCGACGCGATGCGCTTGGAAAGCGACGCGCAGATAGCGACCGCCCGTGCCATCGAGGGCGACACCGCTCTTGCCGATTCGCTGCCCGCTCGACGCGCCGCCGAGACCGCACGGCTGGCCGCGCTGATGGGTGTGCCGAAACCACTGGTGCGACCCGCTGTGGACGGCAGCGATCCGCTGGCCGAACTGAAGCGTTCGACTAGGGTCTTCGGCACCGAGACCGCGCGGCTGGCCGACGCGATCGTGGAGTATCTCGAAACCTCCACGGTCGTCCATCACGCCACCACCTGCCTTGAACGGGATCGGTTGATCGATGAACTCGCCGACCGCGGGGCGAACCGATCTCGGTCTCCCGTCCCGAACTCGTTGGAGGACAGGAACAGGCCATCACAACTGGACCCGATCGAGGTCCCGGATATTCCGGCTGGGATGGGGGCCCAGGCAGTCCACTGCTTTGCGGAAAGTATGAAGCGGGTGCGCCATCGAACCGGTCGCGCGGATCTCGGGCATCTGCTGCCGGGGGAGATCGGCAGCCGGGGAGCATATCCGCTGGCGGCACAGCGGGCCGCCGGTAGCGAGTTCCGTGAAGTCGAGTCGTTCGAATGGCTGGAGCGAAAGGTACTGACATTGCCGCCGGGCGCGATTGCTGTGGTCGGGTGGCAATTTGTGGACCCGGTCGACTATCGGATCAGCCTGTCCGACAGCGGTCCGGGATCGCATTTCGTGACGTTGGAACACAGCGAGGAGAAGCCTGGAAGTCTCGTTTACTTCGATCCGTCCGATGGTCGCGAGCACAAGTACGACATCGGGCTACGCCCGGACTCCATGAAGCTGCCGGACGCTCCCGTGGTCGCGGTGCTTTACGACGATGAGGGTGTTGTCCAGGCCCTCCCGGGGGATCCCGCGCTGCCGATGTTTCCTATAGCTGGCACGGGTCCCGATGACCCTACGTCGGGGCGCGGAGACGCCGAGCCGAATGACCGGTGGGCGGCAGCGCGCCGTGCCGACGCCCGAGCCGCGGAGCTGCGGCAGGAATTGGTCGAGCTGCTCCGGCCGCGCGGCATCGATCCCGACGAACTGCTGCGCACCGGATCGGCTGCCTGGGAGAGCTGGTTCACCAGATATCGGCAGGTCCGCGGTGATCTGGCCGGAATGCTCGCCATCGGGCGTGGCCAAGCGGTGGGCGACGAATGGATACATCATGTACTGCGGGAATGGCAGGCGCGGGGTTACCTGACACCCGAGGTCGCTGCCGCTGGTCAGGTATTCGCCGAATACGCCTCCGCCGCAAGGCTTATCGATGAAATCCAGCGTCTGAGCACATGGGCCCGGACGGTCGAGGCGGTCGAAGCCGAGCTGACGCGTCGCGCCGACGAATTGCGTCGGCTGACCGCACGCGTGCACGGTCTGATGCGCGTGGTCGCCGACTTCTGGCCGGTCGGTGCGCTGGTTAGAGTAATCGGCTCGATGCTCGCGGCGGTGGTCGGGCAGGCCGAGGCTCTGCACCGGCTGGCGGCACAGGCTGACGAGATCTATGAACTCGGCACGGCCGCAATGGACTACGAGCGAACCCTGCTGTCGCTCGAGCCCGCGCATGAGCGGATGCTCTCGGCGGCACGGCACTACCTGCCCGCAGCCGCGCATGCGCGACCGGGGATGCTGTTGCTGGGCGTCCGCCTGCGACATCTGCTGGCGGCTGCCCAGGGGGCCGCGACGGCCGCGGGCCACACGGCGGATCTGCATCCGCTGGCGGAGCGAGCTACTGCGGCCGCGGAACTCTACGACACCACATATCTACTTAATGCCGATGCGGCCACCGCGGTCGAGCACCTGACTCGGACGTTGACCGGCATACCGGTGGCGGTGCCCGGGACCCCCGATCAGCTGCGCGGCCTGACCGCCTCCGCATCGTTGGGCGAATATCTGGCCGCTGTGCACGGAACCTCCGATCACCTGCGCCCCCTATCATCGTTGAGCGAGTGCCTGGCCGCTGTGCGCGATGACGTCATGTCCCGACGTCGCAGCATGCTCGTAGCCCTGCTGGACGGGTTGGGCAAAGAATTCGACATCGATATGCCCGCACTCGACGAACAGGGGGCGGGTGCGTACGACCTGATGCGGCTGACGAGACTGCGGTCGGCGCATCCAGACGAACCGGGGCATGCGGGACGGGCGCGGCTGGACACCGCCATCGACCTCGTTCGTGGAATCGTCCGCGCCAACACCCAACTCACCCGTATCGATGCCGTGACTGCCGCGATGGACGAATCCCACCACCAGCGGAATCTGGCACGCGAGCGGGTCGCTCGCCTGACGGCCGATCACCTTCGGAAGTACCCGTTGGATAGACGCAGGGGAGGACTTGGGCCCGATTCGACGTCGCTGCTCGACGCGGCCCGCCGGTGTGCGGCCCGGTTGCCCGGCGAGGGATGGGCGGAGTCGACCGTCGCCGAGGTGCACAGGCGCGTCCAGGAGCTGTGGCCGAGTAACGAGCCGACCGCGCAGCAGTACGTTGCGCAGCGCTATCTCGGGCTGCGTCGACTGATCGAAGCCCTTGACGACGAAAAATCTTGGAGTCAATGGGTTCACCGCCTGCACGAGCCCGGGCCGCAACTGAAGGCGCTATTGCTGAGCCGACGTGACGCCGACGAGAAGCGCGCGCTGGCCCACCGTCAGCTATGGCGTGCCGCCACGTCCGCCGGTGTGGACATGGGCCGGTGGGGCACGCTGTCGGAGTTGCGGGAAGCACTGCGCCACATGGTGAAACAGGACCTGGACTGGCTGGCGCTGGAGTTGGGATCGACTGCTCCTAACCGGTTGCGCCAGTTGGCCCGAGTGCCCGCTGAGGCACTGCTGATTCAATCCGTGATTCCGGCGATGTTCGAGTTGTTCCCTCAACTGGCTGAGGATGATCCGAGAGACAACGTGGTGCGGGCGCGCGCAGAACATTGTTTCCACCTCAGCAGAGTGGTCGATGCCGCCTACAAGATCACCGACCCGACGGCGGAAATCGACCGATTCGACATGGATCTGGATCGGTGGCTGGATTCGGCGCTGGAGGTAATGCCGGAGACCGAGGACAGGTTGCCCGTCTCCGCCGAGGGCAGCTCACCGTATATTCCGCCTGATCCGGAGATCGCCGAACATCGCAGTGGCGGTCGGCGCAATCTCGTAGGGCGGGCGGGCGCTCTGTCGACCACGCCGTTCGACGCCGTCGCCGCCCGCCTCCTACAACAAGAAATCGTGCGGGTCGAGGTGGTCGAGGACACGGCGCGGGTGCTGGTCGAGGTCCTGACCTTCGCGAACGGCGCTCAGATGATCAGGGAGACCTACGCCGATCCGTTCGACGCGTCGAAGGAGTGGCTGAACTACCAGGTGGCCAGGAAGATGCGCGCGCCGGTCGCCAGCGTCAGCTTGCCCGTCTTCGGCGGCCGTGAGCTCTACCGCGAGCTCCCTACCGCACGATCGGCGCACACTGTGCTCCCCGCGGGCACGGCGGTGGATCGCCGGTATCTCGACTCCCGTTCCGGTCTGCGTCTCGGTTTGTTCGACGCGGTCACCGGGACCGCGCGCACGTCCGCACACTGGGGCATCCGCCCGACCGGCGAGGTGGTGGCCGGGCGCGGAGCCGGCACCTCGGTGGACGAGGATGTCAGTCCGTTCGCGGCCGCGTTCGTCCGGCGCGTCGATGGCCGGGACCTGTGGCACAACCACAGCGTCGCCCGCAACGTCATCACCGACATGCGGGTGGAGGTGGCCTACCTCGGGGCGCTGATCGCAAACCCCAGCGTGCCGCCCATGCACCAGATAATGCTGCTCGATATGCACGAGCGGTTCCTGGCCGCGCTCGCCCAGGCTGAGCGGTACGCGGAGCACAGCCCCGCGCAGGTGTCGCATATCGCCGGGCTCAGTGCCGACGCACAGGTCAAGGCCCGGGCGGTGACGGACTTCGCTCTCGCGCACCCGTACTTCACGATCGTCGGTTTCGACCGTCCCGAGGTCACCGCTCATGCCGCGGAGCAGATCCTCGCGACACTGGACGAGCTGCTCACGAAATACCGCTACGCGCCCGGCTTCACCGGACTGATGACCAATATTCGGGGGCTGCGGATCGATGTCATGAGCGATCCGGACCTCGATAGCTCAGCAGAGGGCGCGCTCAACAGCGACCGGACAGCCTGGATGACAATCAACCTGCGTCGGCTCGCCGACGGTATGGACGCGTTCGAACGCACCCGCAGTGACGCCGCCGCCGGAATACACCCGAGCACGGGGAACCCCCTGCGCGACTACCTCACCCACGAATTCGCGCACGCCATCGATAACGCCACGAAGGGGAAACTGAGCCGCAACGTCGAAACCGTGCTGCGCGACACGTGGGCGCACTGGCATGCGCAGGGCCTGATCGACGAGTCCTGCGAGCAGTGGTGGAGTGACCTACCGGCCGTCGCCTTCAAAGACCGAGACAAAAAGATTCTGGACCCGAAGGAAACGATCGGCGCCGGGTTCGCCGATGGGGAGACGAACGGCGTCATCGCACACAAGGCGCGGTCGGTCGTGCACCAGTACGTCACCACGCTGCGCCCGCCGGTCATCACGGCGCCCGACCAAGCCGAAACGCCGATCGATAGATCGGCGCTGCGGGCGGAGCTGGCCGAATCGCTGCAGGTGGATCCGGACCTGGTGCGGCACGCGCCGCTACGCGAGGGATTGAACGTGGTGTTGACGCGGCTGCGGCATTTCGATCCCGCGAGCTGGGAACGAGCGAAGCAGGCGGGTGAGCTGACCCGGATCGGCCGCTGGATCGGGGAGTGGTTGCGGCTGGACGCGGATTTCTGGGCCGCGTCGGTCGACCGGATCCAACACGAAGGAGATCCGGCCCGAAAAGCCGAACTCGACCGCACAAGAGCCGAACTGGCCGGCCGGAGAAAAGATCTCGATAACGATCTGCGCCATGTGGTCGGGCTGGCAGGCAAGGCGTGGTTGACCGGACCAGCAGTCACCGTCGACCCGTTGGTCGCATTGCGGCGAATCGCCGCCGAGATGCGATCCAGGGAATTGTCGAGATTGATCGTGGCGCTCGCACGGTTCCTCGACCCTGGTGGGCTCGGGCCGGTGCCGAGCCCGGTCACCGCTGCGGACCCGATCGGTGCGGTGTCGACCGCCGAGCCTTCCGTCGAGTCGGTCGCCGCGCGCGAGGCCGCCGAACGGTGGCACGCACTGCGCACGTCGCTGGCCGAACTGATCGAGATCGACCCGGACGAGGTGCGGGCCGCACCGCTGCAATGGGCGCTGGACCGGGCGCTGGATCGGTTGCGGGACTTGACTTCCGGGCAGTGGCGGGATGCGGTCGAGGCGGGCCTGCTGCCGCACCTGCTGTCCTGGATCAAGGACACGGTGCGGTGGCAGCGAGACGTCGCCGCCGCGATGACACAGATGGCCTGGTGGGGACCACCTGATCCCGCGGTGTGGGATCGCTTGCAGCGCAGGGCTGATCGGATCGAAAGGAAGCTGACCGAGATGGTCGGCGGCGCGGATTCGGTGGCGGAGTCGGTCACCACCGACCCGGTCACCGAGCTCGGGCGGCTGAGTGGGCGAACCGACGCTTCTCGGATGCTGAAGCTGCTCGCGGACGCGGAGTCGTTCCTGGCACTGGATGGGGTCGGCGTGGACCTGCGGCCCGGCCCGGAAACGGTGGCGCGATTGACCGGTGCGGACGCGGACATCGTTCCCGCGCTGGTGGATGGCCGCCACCCGGCCAGGACCGATACGGAGCGGCGGGTGCTCACGATGGCCTCGTGGCTGGGGTATCCGATCCGCACCGAGACGAGCGCTCGAGCGCTCGGTGACTGGCGAGCGGTTGTCGAGCATTTCATCGAGAACGAGGCCCCCGAGGAGTTTCCGTTGACCGGAGCTCGGGACCCCGCAACACCCCCTGTCGATCTGGACCGGGCCGATATCGACACGCTGCAGCGCGCGATGGCGGATGGGGTGCTGACCTCGGTCGAGCTCGTCCGGGCGTATCTGCACCGGATCCGGTTGGTGGACCCGGATCTGCATGCGATTCATGTGCTGCATCCGAACGCTCTCGATGAGGCCGAGCGGATGGATGCCGAACGTCGACAGGGACATGTGCGGGGACCGCTGCACGGAATTCCACTTTTGATCAAGCCGAATATCGATGTAGCCGGACTGCCGACGACCGCCGGCGCGGTGGCGCTGCGCAATTCGTATCCCTTCCTCGATGCCGTCGTGGTGCAGCGAGCTCGGGCGGCCGGAGCCATACTGCTCGGTGAAGGCAATATGACCGAACTGGCGAATTTCGTCAGCGATGGCATGGAGGCCGGCTATAGCACTCTCGGCGGGACCGTACTCAATCCGTACAACCGGGAGTTCCCAGCATCTGGATCCTCTACCGGGTTGGCAGTTGCCGTCGCGGCGGCGGAGGCCACGGTAGCCATCGGCACCGAGACCTCGGGGTCGATCAACAGTCCGGCGGTGGTCAACTCGGTGGTCGGGGTCAAACCAACGGGCGGGTTGCTGCCCAAAACCGGAATTATGCCGGGCGCGGGCACCTTGGACACCGCGGGCCCCATCGCCCGGACGGTGTACGGCGCGGCAGCGCTGCTCACCGTGTTGGCCGGAACCGACCCACAGGATCCGGCGACGGCGGTCATCGCGGGCAGCGCCGACACGGATTACACCGCCGCACTGTCCGTCGACGCCCTGCGTGGCAGCCGAATTGGTGTGGCTTTCGTGGCGGGGGTGCCCGCACCCCCCGAGTTCATTGCGGCGCAAGCGGTACTCATAGCGCGAGGCGCGACACTGATCCCGGTCGAGGTGCCCCTGACCGGCCTGCCCAAAGCCCTCGCCCCCTACGAGCTCAAGCGGGATTTCAATGGCTACCTGGCCCGGCTGCCTGCGAGCGCGCCGATCAAAACGCTGGACGACCTGATCCGTTTCAACCGGGCCAATGCCTACACATTGGGCACAACCCTGTACGGGCAGGGCAGGTTGATCGACGCCAGCACGAAAGACCTGGACGATCCAGCGGTATTGGAGGAATACCAGGTTCATCGCGCCCATGTTGTGGCGACGGCACGGGAACGGCTCGACTCCGCATTCGATCACCGATTGGACGGGTTGCTGTTCGTTAGGGACACCGGAGCCCAGCTGAGCGCCAGGGCAGGGTATCCGGCCGTCGCGCAGCCGATCGGATACCGCACACCTGACGGTAAGCCGGAAGGATGGATGTGGGTCGGCCCCCCGTTCTCCGAGGCGTCTCTGCTGGCCTTTGCGTATGACTTCGAGCAGGCGGCGCAGGTGTGGCGTCCGCCCGCCGAGATCAATCCCAAGCTGTTCGCGAAAACAAAGTCACGGCCCGCAGACGAGCGGTTGAGCCCGCAGGCATCGCCCCCGCACACCGAATCCCCCAGGGCCACACCATGGTCGGGACTCGCCAGGCCCACCGATGGACAGGATCGGCAGGATAATTCGTTAGCTCCGCCTCCGTCGTCCTCGCGGGCGGCTTCTCCGGAAGAGCCCGCCACTGGTGTCGCTCCTCCAGCGTCGACTGCCGATCCGCTGGATCCCACTGATCCCGGCGACGGTCTGCCGCCTCAACAAGTGCGCGAAGCCGACCCCACCGCCCGGCTGGCGCTCGCACGTCGCGCGGACGAGGCGTCCGCGCGGCTACGCCGGGAACTCGCCCAAGTGCTGCGCGACCACGCCGTCGACCCAGCCGAACTGCTGCGGATGGGCTCGCCCGCGTGGGAGGGCTGGTTCGCCCAGCACAGCAGGGTTCGCGGCGATCTGACCCGGCTGCTCAGAATCGGGGACGGCCGGGCGGCTGACGAGTGGATCCTGCGGGCGGTGACCCGGGTGCGGTCCTATGGGCCCGCGACACCGGAATTCGTCACCGCCGCACACCAATTCGCCGAATCCCAGCCGGTCGCGAAGCTGGTCGACGATATCCATCGCCTGGATCGGTGGGCTCGGGCGATCGATGCGGTGGAAGAGGAGCTGTCCCGGCGCCGCGCGGCATCACACCGAATGATGGCGCGGGTACTCGCCCTGGTAGGTGCCGGTTTCGGTCGGGTAGACGTGCTGCTCGGCGTACTCGGGACAACGCTCGCGTCGGCGGTTGAGCAGGCAGAGGCACTGCAGCGGCTGGAGCGCCGAGCTCGTACCCTGTACCGGCTCGGCACGGCGGTATGGGATGTCGAGGGACAGTGGCGCTCCCGCGAGCCGATGCGGCAACTGCTTCGCGCCGCGACTCGCGAACACGGACTGGCGCATCAGAGCACTCGCATCGTATCGGTGGTACTGCGAGATCGCTTGCGGCGCATGCCCATCGACGCGCAGGAGTCGGCGCGGGGCGAGCGGCTACGCGGGCTGGTCCGGGACGCGGACACGCTCGCTGATCTCGACGATAAGGCGCATCGGCTGCGCACCGACCTGGATGTATGGCTGACGTGGGCCACTGCGGAACTCGCGGGTGCGCCCGTCGCGGGGCGCGTTCCCGTACGCGAGCTGCCGAATCTCGGGTGGCTGGAGCCGCATCTGGTCCCGGCACGTGACAGGGTTCTGGCTGAGCGTCGCCGTGATCTGTTCGCTCTGCTGGATGCGGAACATCAGGAGTTCGGCATCGATCCGACCGACCTGGATACGACCCGGGCCGAGGAATTGGCTCGGTTGACCGGCCTGCGGGAGCGGATGACCGCGGAGCTCGCGGAGCTGCTGGAGCTGGACCCGGACACGTCGATGCCCGGATATATCCGCAGGCAGGCCGATCAGTCCACCCGTGCCGAGGTACTCGCGCTCGCGCAGCGGGCAGATCGGCTCGACCGCGCGATCGACCTCGTTCGCCGGATCATCCACGCGACCGAACGGCTCGGCCGGATCGATACCGTGGCGGCGGCATCCGCCGAAGCCCGCAATCGGACGCAGGTCGCCAACGAGCGGCTCGCCAGCATGATGGCGGCCCATCTTCGACAGTTCCCGCTGGACCGCAATATTTTTCGGGGTGGACTCGGCACGGATTGGTCGTCGCTGCGTCTCGCGGCGACCACGTGCGAAACCTGGCTGCGCGATGCGGGCTGGGACATATCGCAGGACGGTGCGGTGCGTCCGCCCGACCTCGTGCGGACGGGTGCCGAATCGGGCCGCATGTCCGCTGTGGCTCAGCGGTATCGCGCGTTGCGCCGGATGATCGCTGTCGACGACGATGCTGGCGAGTGGGAGCGGTGGTGGCACCGCTTGCAGGCTGCGGCGTTGCCGCTTCAGGCGACGCTTTCCCGCGCACTCGACGCCGAATCGAGCCGTATGGAAGCGTCCGACGAATTGCTCCGGCTCGCCGACCGCGCCGGTGTGGAGCTCGGCCGAATGGGTTCGCCCGTGGAGCAACTCGCGGGTTTGCGTCGTCTGGTAGCACAAGCGCTGGAGCAGACGATGACGGTGCTCGGCACGAAAGCATCGATCCAGTTGCACACCCTGTCCGAAGTGCGGGCCGAGGAACTGGATCCGGTTGAGGTGGACGAGGCCGTCACCGAGTCGGTGCGGCGGTTGCGAGATCCGCTCCTTCGTGAGCAGGTGAGGCCGCTGGCCGACCGGTGCTCCGCACTGTGCGAAATGGTCAATCAGGCCGACGCGGTGCAGATCCGGACCGCTGAGCTGGACGGACTCGAGATCGATTTCGACGCCCAATTGACGACGGCGCTGGAAGTCGCGCCACCCGCGGTCGCGGAAACCGCCGCCGGTGACGGCACGGTGGCGTATGTCCGAACCGATGGGCATACCGCGGGTCGATGCGCACCGTTGACCGAGCAATTGCATCAGGATCGGACCGGCAGGCCTGATGTCGTTGTTTCGGAAAATGTTGGCCTGGATGGCTTGTCGGTGCGAGCCTGCGTGTCGGATCTGCACGGGCGTTTGCAACGGGTCGCGATCGATCCGGTCAACCCCCATCGACAGGTCGAGGAGTCGGCGCGCGAGCTGGTGGCGGGATTGCCTGCCGGGGAGCGCGACGGGGTGTCGATCGTGGTGATCGACGGGACGCACGCGGTCGACGAGTACGGGGTCAGCGGCCACATCTACCGGCTGGAATACCGGTACGACGAGCAGGTGGGGGACGGGTGGCTCGAACGGCAGGATCCCGGTAAAGGGCTGTTCGGGGTGTGGGACGACCAGACGACCGAGGCCGAGTTGAAAGGCATCTGGGTGATGGCCTTCGATAGAGATGGTCATTCGCTACTGCTGCCCGGAGCCGAAATCGACTTCCCGCCACCCGATTTCCGGATCGGTTCTGACGGCAGGGGGCCAGGGCCTGAAAGTCGGGCCGGGGATGCCGCGGTGCCCGTGCCGGAGCGCAGTCGCGGCGAAAGAATGCGCATGGTCGGCGAATGGCTGCGGGCCGTCCGGATCTTGCATAAACGGACACAACAACAACTTGCCGACGCCATGGGACTCAGTAGGAAAACCGTCATGACGGCCGAGGCAGGAGCGCGCATAACCGTTGACTATCTGCGTGGCTTCGGTCACGTTCTGGGTATTTCGGACGACGTCCTTCGTACTGCTGCTCCGCGTGAATTACGACATTTTTTCGATAATGCTCTCCCTCATCCCAAGGACCCTGCCTTCGCTACCTTCGGTGACTGGCACAGGGCCGTCCGGAACATCCGTGAGATGACTCAGCGGCAACTCGCCGACGCCATTGGTGTCCACGTGGATACGGTAAAAAGGGCGGAATCGGATGTTCGTGTATCCATAAGTTATCTGCGCAATTTCGGTCGTGTCTGCGATGTTTCGGACGAGATGCTTCGCGCCGCCGCACC
Organism: Nocardia sp. NPDC102475; assembly: GCF_055584605.1. Taxonomy (NCBI): domain Bacteria; kingdom Bacillati; phylum Actinomycetota; class Actinomycetes; order Mycobacteriales; family Nocardiaceae; genus Nocardia; species Nocardia sp. NPDC102475. The sequence continues at coordinate 220,137 of NZ_JBVJLS010000005.1, forward strand.
ACGTAATTTGGCGCGTTATTTCGACGAAACTCGTTCGGATGTCGAACCAGGATCCGGTGCGGCGGTTGATAGGGACTCATCGCCGACCCAGCCCGCCTCGTCATCAGGAAACCCTCCGGGACAGACCGCGCTGAGTGGTCGAAGGGTGGTGGCGGTCGGTGACGCTGTTATTGATGTCATCGTCGGTTACGACGAACTTCCGGCGGCGCAGGAGTATCGCGACGCGCGATCCTTTCGTGAGGTTCCGGGCGGTAAGGCTCTCAACCAGGCTGTAGCCGCCGCGCGACTCGGCGCGACGGTGCAGGTTGTGTCCGCGATCGGACGCGATAGGTTCGGCAGCGATATTCGAGCGGTTCTGCACCGTGAGGGAGTCGGCAGTGCTGGCGTACGCATCGAGAATGAGACTTCGACTGCGAAGACCGCGTGTCTCGTCGGGGCGGACGGAGAAGTGTCATTCATTTACCACGACCCCGGCGAATTGGGACTGACCAGCGAGGACATTCAACGTAACCGCGGTGCGATCGAGAACGCCGAGGTGGTGCTGCTGACATTCACCACATCTGACGCGGTTATCGCTCATGTCGCCGCTGTCGCCCGGGAGAAGGGTACGAAGGTCGTTCTGCAACCGGCTCCGCCACGCGAACAGGTTTCCTTCGACACGGTGCGTATGGCGGACATTCTCGTGCCGAACGAGATCGAGGCGCGGGCGCTGCTGTCCGCCGCGTCGATCGATGCCGCGTCGATCGATGCCGCGTCGATCGACGCGGCGTTGCTGCCCGAGCGTTTGTTCGAGTTACTGGGTGTCCCAACGATTGTGGTGACGCTCGGTGCGTCTGGATGTGCTGTGCATCATCAGGGTCGCAGCGCGCGGTTCGAGGCGCACAGCACTTCAGTCGTCGACACGACCGGCGGGAGCGACGCGTTCACCGCCGCATTGGCGGTGGCGCTGGCGGCCGGGCTGCCTATCGACCGTGCGGTGCAGGTCGGTCTATCGGCTGGTGCGCACGCGGTCGCGCATTCCGGTGGTTACGAGTCGATGCCGCATGCCGACGAACTCGATCTCTCCCTCCTGAGCGCGTCACCGGAAGCAGGTGCCGATGGTCGCGACGGCGGGCCCACGGTGGCCGAAACGCTGGACGCGGAGGGATTCCGGCGCTGGTACGAGACTCGGGCGCGGAATCGGCAGGCCGGGTTCGTGACACAAAGTCTCGGACAGTACGCGCGGATGCACGCTGTCGACGGCCGCCGGATCAGGCGGTTGCTCGCCGAGATCGGCGTGGAATCCGACCCGGCCTCTGACGAACCCGTTCCGCATCCGCATGCCTACGACCTCCCCGGTGCCTGGGCGCGTGATGTTCGCCGATACCTCGCACTGACATCCGACGAGATGGATCTGCTCACCGAGGCGGAGCCCGGGACCTGGCAGAGCATCGAGGACGGCCCCGGGGAACTGCCTACCGATCAGGTGCGAGCACTGTTGCGCCGTGTTCCCGATGCCCGTCACCTCTACGCTCCGCTCGCCCAAGCCTTCTGTCCGAATCTGGTGGCCGGTCCGCCCGCCACCGTCGGCGGGAGTCTGCGGCGGTTCCGCGAATACACCGGTTCGAGCCCGGATCGACTCGCGGTTGTACTCGGCGTAATTCCCCTGACGATCGATAAGCGGGAGGCCGCGGATCATCTGGTGCCCAGAGTGTGGGAGGCGCATGTACGAGCCCTGGCTGTCCGGTTGTCGGATGTGATCGGTGACGATGCGCCCATTGGCGCCTGCCTGCGGGTATTGCGGTTGCGCACCGGTCTCCCACGTCGGCATCTCGCCACGAAGATGGGCATGGCGGAGGAAGCTATCGCCGATATCGAGGCGGATGGTTCTCCGCCGTCCAAACAACTCGTGGAGGCTTACCTCCGGTCGATAATGCCGGGCACGCCGCATTTCCCGGAAGGCCATCCCTACGCGGGCAGCTATCTCCGATATCGCCGCGAGCAGGCGGGTGTTCGCTTGTCGCAAGTGGCGACCGCGATGGGCATGACGGAAGTCATGGTTAGAAGACGCGAGACAGGATGGGTTCCGCTGTCGACCGAGATGGTGGACGCGTATCTCGACGACAGTGCTGCCGATCTTGCTATCCGGAGCAATATCATCGAAGCATTTCCGTCGATCGATCAAGCTGTGGAACCCGCCGTGGTCAAACGGAACCTCCCCCACTGCTCGACGGAAATATTCCTATTCCCCGATCCGGGCAAGACTCGATCTCCGGCCGAGTACAAAAATGAATTCCAGCGGGTGAACAGGCTCACCGATAACGACACAAGACGTTTGTTCGGATGGAGTCCGGGTCGTCCGCCGGTGAGCGTGGACGCCGCGCTCCGGACGTACGACCGATTCCTGTGGCAGGCCGGTCCTTGGAACGATTTCGCCGCGGCGTGGGGCTACTCCTATCGCATGGATCGGCTCGGTGAATCGGCTCCGGTCCCCAGCGATTTCGCGTCGATACCCGAATGGAAGGAGGCCACGAGTCTCTATTACCGGAGAAAACCGGCACGTTCCCGAAACAACGATCCTGTTGCCGCCGTGCCGGGGAGTGCTGCTGTGTCGAGTCCGGATTCGCCATCGCCGACACCTTGGAGCCGTTCGTCCGCGATGCGATCGCCGAGCGCCGGAACGTTCGAGCAGCGGGACGAATCGAAGGCGGCGGCGAAGCAACCGGCCACCGCGGTCGATAGGTATCCGCCTGTTTCGAATCTTGTACGCGATACCGTGGGGGCATGGCTCGGCGCAGTCCGGGAACAGCGCGGATTGACTCGAGCGCAACTCGCCACTGCAATGGGTATCGAGGTCGTTACGGTAGATTCAGCTGAGAACGGCGGCGTTATCACGTTCGATTTCATCCAGCGATGGGCAAACGCGTTGAAGATTTCCCCGTATGCGCTGGATTGGGATCTGTATCCACACCTCGACGCTGGAAATGACTTCGACCTCAGATTCTCGAAGTGGGCCGCCACCGTACCGGGTTCATCGGAAGATGATGATATGCAACGAACAATAGCCGCCGAATACGACTTCATGGCACGGCAATTCGCGCGAGAGCGGCACAGTTCACGCATCTCGAAGGCCGATCTCGAAGAATATTTCCGGCAAATAATACATCGCACCGTCCGTGCAAAAGACTTTCCGATAGGACGGCTCTCTGCCCACCTCGCCGCCCGATATCGGACTGCGTTCTCGGATTTCTTGTCATCGACGGGGCTTTCGGAGGATTCGGGAGTGCGACCGCAGGGGTTCGGATCTACTTCGGCCACAGCGGTTCCGCGCGGCGATCAACAGAAGGGATCTGACGGACGTAACGTCGGTCCCCGGGGTGATACAGGCGATGTGCCACTGAAACATGTGTTCGGCACGGACGCCTGGTCATATCATCTGGGTCGCCGACATAAACCTTTTGCGGAAGCTGCGTGGGAACGGGCACTGAGTGGACTTCCCAGTAATTCGCGGATATTGGAAATCGGCGCCGGAACCGGCCTGAATACCAATGAACTGAAAAGACGGATGCCGGGTGCCGATATCACCGTGTTGGAGCCCGATGCCGCTATGCTCGAGGTACTTGTCCACAATCTCGGTGACTCGGTAACGGTGGTCCATTGCTTGGCCGAGGAGATCGCCGACCACTTCGAACCGGACACATTCGATCTCGTGATTTCGGCGGAGGCTCTCCATTGGTTGGATCTGGAAACGGTGAATCCGCAGATACATCGAGTCCTGAAATCTGGCGGGCGAGTAGTAAGTCTCTGGAACAGGACCGTTAATGACGTCACTATGCAAGATCTCAATTCTGGGCCGGAACCGTCGAGAACGTTCGAGACGGTGAATAAGGGACCTGAGGGCGAGGGTTGGAGCTCGCCGCTGTTCACCGACTTTTATCGCGGGGCTTACCCTTGGAGTGACGAGTTCAATCTCGGCGAAGTGATGTCATTGTATCATTCATATTTCGAGCATCTCGGCGATCCGGATCTTGCCGATCAGAACGATCGACATTACCGAGAGGCGTTCGCTCGGCACGCGAACCCCGAGACAGGTTTGATCAGAATGTCTTTCAGCACCATCCTATGGCGCGCAAACCCCCTGAAGTAAATATGGCAGTAGCTGAGGGACCGACAGCCCGAGATCGGTGACGCGGGCACCGTTTCCGGAGATCGGAATCCAACCGGGAGGCGACTCCCAGGTACATCTCGTCCAGCCTGGCCGCGTGCTCGGACAGCAACGCGCCAGGTTCCACCGGGAGGTCCACCGCGTTCATGCCGGAGTCGCGGGCGGCCTCGCACACCTCACCTGCGCCCGCGGTTCACGCCACCTCGACAAGGTGACGGCGAAGGTGTTGCGCTGCTCGAGATGTCGATGGAACTGCTCCTGGTCGCCATCATCGGCGGCAGGAACGTCCGCACCGTCGCCAGTCGCCCGGCCAGCTCCTCCAGTCGTTGCCCGGCCAATCCAGCACAGGACATCTCCAGCAACCTTGGAAATAAAAGTTGGTGGCGGACCGATTAATTCGTGCGGTAAGTCCGGTCAACATTCTCGGCAGATCCATGACTACTTGTTCGAGGAGATCTTGATGACCCCGACTTCGACCACCACCACACACAGCCTGGACGTGCCCGGGGCGCGACTGCACTACGAGGTGCGCGGTACCGGACCGCTGGTCGTATTGGTCGGCGCCCCGATGGATGCAGCGGCCTTCGCGCCGCTGGCGGAACTGCTCGCCACCGACCGCACCGTGCTCACCACCGACCCGCGCGGCCATCAGGGCAGCGTGCTCGACGACCCGGAGCAGGACTCGACACCGCAGCTGCGCGCCGACGACCTGGCCTGCCTCATCACCCACCTCGGCATCGGGCCCGCTGTGGTATTCGGCTCCAGCGGCGGCGCTGTGAGCGCATTGGCCCTGGTCCAATCCCAGCCGGACCTGGTCACCACCGTAATCGCCCACGAACCGCCGCTGGGTGAACTCCTGGACGACCGCGACCAGGTGCGCGCCGGAACCGAAGACGTGATCGCCACCTACCGCAGCGGGGATGGGCTCGGCGCATGGCGCAAGTTCATGGCCAACGCGAACATCATGATGCCCGAACCGGTGCTACAGCAGGTGTTCGGCGGTGAACGCGACCCGCGCCAGCTGGCCAGCGAACGCTACTGGTTCGATCATGAGCTGCGCGGCACCACCACCTGGGAGCCGAATATCGCTGTGCTGCAATCGACTCCGGCCCGCATCGTAATCGGCATCGGCTCTGAATCGACCGGCCAGCAGTGCGACCGCACGTCGCGGGCACTCGGCGAAGCCATCGGGGTGACTCCGACCGTATTCCCCGGCGGACACACCGGATTCGTCGAGGACCCAGCCGGTTTCGCCGTGCGATTGCGTGAGGTCCTCGGAGGTGCCGTTTAGCACAGCCATACTCGCGCATGGCGTGCGGTCACATCGAAAGCCTCAGCTCAGGTCAGGCTGTGCGGGACCGGCTGCGGTCAGCACCGTATCTCGCACGCACAGTGATGTTTCCACGCTGAGACGATGTTCGCGTCTCGGACATGTCATGCTAAACAGCCAGTGGCGGTGACGCCGGGCCGGGCTGGGGAGGAGGTTCGTAGGTCCGCCATGCCTCAGCCAAGCGGCGTGCGGCCTCGCGCAGGCTGTCGGGATCGGCGACAAAGCTGATTCGGACGTAATCGATGCTGCCGCCGGAGGCGTCGAGCCCGGCGCCGGGCAGGATCGCGACGCCGTATCGCAGGGCGCGCTGGGCGAACGAGGTGCCATCCCCGTGGGATAGCCGGATCCACAGTGTCTGGCCGCCGGACACCGGAGGGACCTCCCATTCCGGCAGGCGCTCGCCCAGCTCGGTCACCAGAACGTCGTGGCTTTCCTTGCGCTGCTGCGTGATTCGCTCGCGCAACCGGTCGAGGTCACGCAGCAGCCAGGCGGCGGCCAACTGCGCTGGGATATTGCCGCCGAGATCGTGCACGGCGCGCAGCCGGGACAACCGGGCGATGACCGGGATCGGTGCACGCACCCAGCCGACACGCAGTCCGCCCCAGACGATCTTGCTGAGCGAACCAACGGATATCACCGACTCGTCCAGGGCTGCCAGCGGCGGTGGTGGCGCATCGGTGCCGGGAAAGCCGAGATCGGTCAGCACCTCGTCGTCGATCAGCGGCACCCCGGCCGTTCTCGCCGACTCGACCAGTCTGCGCCGGGCCAGCGCGGGAAGCACCGCGCCCGTGGGGTTCTGGTAGGTCGCCACGACATACGCGAGCGCCGCCGGGGTCACCGCGCCGAGGCCCACCGGACCTGTCTGCGTTATCGCCGCGACCTCCCGAAACGCCTCCAGCGCACCGGGATACGTCGGCGCCTCCACCAGTATCCGGTCGCCGGACCGCAGCAGTGCCCGGGCGAGCAGCGACAGCGCCTGCTGCCCGCCACCGGTGACGAGAATCTGTTCCGGATCGGTCGGCACGCCGCGTACCCGGTATCGATCGGCGATCGCGTTGCGCAACAGCGGATGTCCGGTCGGCCGATAACCTATATCGCCCTCGACCGCGGCGAGTTCGGGCACGATGTGCCGATACGCTTGAGCCACCTCGGGCGGCGGTGTCGCGGGGGCGGCACAGGCGAGCGCGATGACATCGGCGTCCGGTTCGAGCAGTTGCAGGAAGGCCGGAGAATGGGTGGTCTCGCGCGCCGGAACTGCCGCGGGTCCCGCGACCCGGGTGCCGCTGCCCTGCCTGCGCACCACCCGGCCCTCCACGCTGAGCAGGTCATAGGCCGCCACGACCGTACTGCGCCCTACCGCAAGTACTCTCGCGAGCCCGCGGTCGGGCGGCAACGGCATGCCCGGCCGCAGTTCACCGTCATCGATCAGCGTCCGCAATCGCCCGGCCAACAGCAAATAGAGCGGCCCGCGGTCGGCGGACCAGCGGCCGAGCCGATCGGCAAGTTCAATTGGCTTCATATGCAAACCAATTCTGCCCGATTGGCTCTAGGGGCGCGCCCCTTGTCATCGCGAGGATGAAGTCATGAGCAAGATCTCCATCACCGATGTCATCGACGACCTGACCGGACCATGGCAGCCGCGGGACCTGGCCAGCGCCAACGACGCCGTGGTCCGCATCGCTCGCTTCCACGGCGCATTCCCCTGGCACCACCACGACGAGGACGAGCTGTTTCTGTGCTGGAACGGCACCTTCCGCATCGAATTACAGGACCGCGAGCCGGTGACGCTCGGTCCCGGCGAGATTTTCGTCGTTCCGCGCGGAATCGAGCATCGGCCGGTGGCCGAGGAACCGGCTCACGGGATCATGATCGAACGGCCCGAAACCGAACAGTACGGCAACTGAGCACGCTCGGAGCCGGACGCAAGCTCATCCGGCTCCGAGCCTGTCCGATACCTCGCCCCAATCGTGAGAACAGCGAAATGTTCGTGGCAGGGTGAAGGAATGAGTCGTGGTGTGTTGGTGACGGGGGCTTCGCGGGGGATCGGGCGGGCGGTTGCGGTGGCATTCGCCGAGAACGGCGACCGGGTGGCGGTGCATTACTCCTCCGGGCGCGCCGATGCCGAGGAGACGTTGCGGCGGCTGCCGGGTGACGGGCATGTCCTCGTCGCAGGCGATATCGGTTCGCCGGAAGCGGCCGAAGCGATCGTCGCGGCGGCGGTCGAGGGACTCGGGACCGTGCACGTGCTGGTCAACAATGCGGCGGTGAACCTTCCGCATCCCCTCGCGAAAACCTCGTACGCGCAATGGCAGCAGGTGTGGCGCAAGACCATGGACGTCAACCTTTTCGGCACGGCGAATGTCTCCTATTGCGCCGCCCGTCACATGATCGATAACGAGGTTCCCGGTCGCATCATCAATCTCGGCTCCCGCGGCGCATTCCGCGGTGAACCCGACTATCCCGCCTACGGTGCCACGAAGGCAGCAGTCCACGCGCTGGGCCAATCGCTCGCGGTGTATTTGGCTCCCTACGGAATCGCGGTTGCCTCGGTGGCACCGGGCTTCGTAGCGACCGAACGCGTCGCGTCCCGCGTCACCGACGAGGTCCGCGCTCAGAGCCCCTTCGACCGCGTCGCCCAACCCGAGGAAATCGCCTCCGCCGTCCGCTATCTCGCCTCGCCGGAAGCGACATGGAGCTCCGGCGCAGTCCTGAACGTCAACGGAGCCTCATACCTGCACTGAACCGCTAGGGGGACACATGACACAGCAGCTACCACCTTGGCCGGGCTCGCCACCGACCTGCGGCCCGGTCATCCTGCGGGAGTACACCGACGCCGACACCCACCTCGCGATCGAGATGGGTGCGGATCCGTACATCCCGTTGATCGGGAGCTTGCCCGCTTTCCCGACCGCCACCGAGGCACTGGACTGGGTGCACCGTCAACGCGGCAGGCACGCCGAAGGAATCGGTTTCTCCTTCGCCATAGCCGATGCCGAAACCGGCAACGCTGTCGGCGGGATCGGTCTTTGGCTGCAAAACCTGGCGAAAGGCCGAGCGGCAGTGGGCTATTCGGTCTCTCCGGCGCATCGCGGCCGCGGATTCGCTGGGGCCGCACTACAAGCCCTGACAACTTTTGCCTGGACCATCCCCACTCTGCACCGCATCGAGCTCTATATCGAGCCATGGAATACCGGCTCGATCCGCGTCGCGGAATCCGGCGGATACCTCCGCGAGGGCCTGCTACACAGCTACGAGGAGCTCGGCGGCACCCGACGCGACATGCTCCTCTACGCCATCACGCGCGACGCCGACACATCCTGAAACACGACACCGCCGCACCCCACTCGGGTGCGGCGGTGTCGTGAGGGACTCAGCGGACGAAAGTTGATGCGCGGTCGGACAAGTCGAGCAGCATTTGCGGGATGATGCCGAGCAGGACAGTGGCGCCCACGGTGAATGCGACGACTGTGGTGGTGAGGAATGGTGCCGCGACGGTCGGGGCGTCGGTGGGCGGGTCGGTGAAGAACATCAGGACGATGACGCGGATGTAGAAGAAGGCGGCGATGGCGCTGGAGATGACACCGACGATCACCAGGTAGCCGGCGCCGCCGGAGGCGGCGGCTTGGAAGACCGCGAACTTGGCGACGAAACCACCGGTGAGCGGCAGGCCCGCGAACGAGAGCAGGAACAGGGCGAAAACTGTTGCCAGCCAAGGGGAGCGGCGGCCGAGCCCGGCCCACTGGGACATCGCGGTGGCCTCGTCACCGTCGGCATCGCGGACCAAACTGACAACCGCGAACGCACCGAGCGTGCCAAGGCCGTACGCCAACAGATAGAACAGGATCGCCGAGGTACCAGCCTCGTTCGCCGCAACTAGACCGGTCAGGATGAATCCGGCATGTGCGACCGAGGAGTAGGCGAGCATGCGTTTGACGTCGGTCTGCGTGATCGCCATGACCGCGCCGATCACCATGGTCGCGATGGCAATGGCGGCGAGCACCGGACGCCAGTCGTCACGCAGACCGGGCACGGCGATCTGCAGCACCCGCAGCAGCGCGCCGACTGCAGCGATTTTTGTGGCCGCGGCCATGAATCCGGTCACCGAACTGGGCGCGCCCTGATACACGTCCGGCACCCAGGATTGGAACGGCACAGCGCCGATCTTGAACAACAGCCCCACCGCCAGCATCGCCACACCGAGCAACGCCAGGGTGGTGTTCTGCGGATGCTGGGTTATCGCGTCGGCGATCCCACCGAGCTTGACCGTCCCCGCCTGCCCGTAGAGCAGCGCGACGCCGTAGAGGAAGAACGCGGACGAAAACGCCCCGAGCAGAAAGTATTTCAGCGCGGCTTCCTGCGAGAGCAACCGCTTGCGCCGCGCCAGCCCGCACAGCAGATACAGCGGCAGCGACAACACCTCCAACGCCACGAACATGGTCAGCAGATCATTCGACGCCGGAAACAGCAGCAGCCCACCGATCGCGAGCATGGTCAGCGGGAACACCTCGGTGGTCGCGACACCCGCACGGACCGCGGCCATTTCACCCGCACTACCGGGCACCGCGGAGGCCTGCGGGGTGAACGCATCCACGCCGCTACCGACAGCGGCCGCGGCAACACTCCAGGTCCCGGGACCGGAACGCACCTGCGGCCGCGGCTCGGCACCGCGTTCGGCCATGAACAGCAGCGCCAGAATCGACACGACCAGAATCGTGCCCTGCAGGAACAGCGTGACACCGTCGATCGCCACCGCACCGACCATCACGGTCGCCTCGGTCCCGGACAACCGCAGCACCGCAACCAGCGCCGCCACCAACCCGGCCAGCCCGAGCGGCACCTGGATGGCATACCGGTGGCGGCGCGGCGCGAACGCCTCGACGAGCACCCCGACCACCGCCACCCCGAACACGATCAGCATCGGCGACAACTTGGCGTATTCGATGCTCGGCGCGGGCATACTTGCCGCGAGCAGACTACTCATTTGTGGGCACCTCCGTGATCGGCCCCCGCTGCGGGGATCGCGGGCGTCTTCGGCGCGGGATCATGGACGCCGATGGTGGTCAGCGTCTGACCCACCGCGGGATTGATGAAGTCCAGCACCGGTTTCGGATAGATGCCGAGGAACAGCAGCGCCGCGATCAACGGCACCACCACCGCCAACTCGCGCGGCACCAGATCATAGAGGCGCTCGTTGCCCTCCTTGACCGGTCCGGTCATCATCCGCTGGTACATCCACAGCACGTACAGCGCGGCCAACACCAGCGCTCCGGTCGCGATCACCGCCGCGAACCCGTACCGGCTGAATGTGCCCAGCAGCACCAGGAATTCGCTGATGAACGGCGCCAGACCGGGCAGTGACAGGGTGGCGAGACCGGCGATGAAGAAGGTGCCCGCCAGCACCGGCGCCACCTTCTGCACCCCGCCATAGGCGGCGATGGCCCGAGTTCCCCTGCGCGACACCAGGAATCCCGCGATCAGGAACAGTGCCGCGGTCGAGATGCCGTGATTGACCATGTACAGCGTGGCCCCGGTCTGGCCCTGACTGGTCATCGCGAAGATGCCCAGAATGATGAATCCGAAGTGCGAGATCGAGGTGTAGGCGATCAGCCGCATCACATCGGTCTGCCCGATGGCCAGCAGCGCGCCGTAGATGATGCCGATCACCGCGAGCGTGATCACCAGGGGCGCATAGGTTCCCGAGGCATCCGGGAACAGCAGCAGGCAGTAGCGCAACATGCCGAAGGTGCCGACCTTGTCGACCACCGCCATCATCAACACCGCACTCGACGGCGTCGCCGCGACCGCCGCATCCGGCAGCCACGTGTGCAACGGCCACAGCGGCGCCTTCACCGCGAAGGCGAACATGAACCCGAGGAACAGCGCATTCAGCACCGCCGGACCGGCGCCGAGCTGTCCGGCATTGGCCGCCGCCACCACGGTGCGGAAGTCGAAGGTCCCCGACGATCCGGATCCGAGGCCCTGCCGCGCGGTGAGCACATACAACCCGATCACCGCGGCCAACATGATCAGACCGCCGAACAGGTTGTACAGCAGGAATTTCACCGCCGCCCGCGAGCGCTGCTGACGATGCGCCAGATCGGCACTGCGCGGCCCGAATCCGCCGATGAGGAAGTACATCGGGATGAGCATCGCCTCGAAGAACACGTAGAACAGCAGAATGTCGAGCGAGACAAAGGAAATCAGCACCATCGCCTCGACGAGCAACGTCAACGCGACATAGGTGTGCGACACCCGCCGCCCGCTGCCGACCTCGCGCTCATCGTTCCACCCGGCCAGGATCAGCAGCGGTACCAGCGCCGCGGTGAGCAGCACCAGCACCAGCGCGATCCCGTCCAACCCGAGCGTGTAACCCGCGCCGAAGGCCGGAATCCACTCGTGCGATTCGACGAACTGATATTGCGCCCCACCGGGTTCGAAGCGCACGGCCAATACGATGCCGAGCACCAGCACCGCCAATGCGACAACGAATGCCAGCCCGCGCGCCAGGGTGCGCTGCGACGCGGGCAACAGCAGCACCACCACCGCGCCGACAACCGGCAATAACCACAGTGTGGTCAACCAGGGAAAGTCACTCACCAGAGCCTCACTGCCAGCAGGGCGGCGGCCACCAGTGCCGCGCCGGTGAACATGGACAGGGCATACGACCGGACGAAGCCGGACTGCACTTTCCGGATTCGCCCGGACAGTCCGCCGATCAGCGCGGCGGTCCCGTTGACGATGCCGTCGATGCCGCGATTGTCGAGGAAGACCAGCGATCGGGTCAGATACGCACCGGGACGCATGAATACGCCCTCGTTGACCGCGTCGCCGTAGAGATCCTTGCGAGCCGCGATCGTCAACGCCGACACCGCTTCCGGTGCGGTCTCGGGAATCTCACGCTGCGCGAACTGGTTGTAGGCCAAGCCGATTCCGACGGCGACCACCAGCAGCGCCAGGACGGTCACCACGCCCGCGGGCACGACCTCCTCGCCGTGATGCGCCCCGACCACAGGTTCGAGCCAGTTCTGCAGCGACGACCCGAAGACGAACAGCCCACCCGCTGCCACCGAACCGATCGCGAGCAGAATCATCGGGCCGGTCATCACCGCGGGCGCCTCGTGCGGATGGGTGTCAGGCTTCCAGCGACGCTCGCCGAAGAACGTCAGCATCATCACGCGTGTCATGTAGAACGCGGTCAGCCCGGCACCGAACAGCGTCACCGCGCCCAGTGCCAAGCCGCTTGCGCCGCCCTGGTTGAACGCGGCCTCGATGATCCGGTCCTTGGAGAAGAATCCGGCGAACGGCGGCACGCCGATGATCGCCAGATAGCCGAGCCCGAAGGTGACGTAGGTGACCGGCAGCAGTTTGCGCAGTCCGCCATAGCGGCGCATATCGGTCTCGTCGTCCATCGCGTGCATGACCGATCCGGCACCGAGGAACAGCCCGGCCTTGAAGAAACCGTGGGTGAGCAGATGCATGATGGCGAACGCGTATCCGGCCGGCCCGAGGCCTGCGGCCAGCACCATATAACCGATCTGGCTCATGGTGGAAGCCGCGAGTGCCTTCTTGATGTCGTCCTTCGCGCAACCGACGATCGCACCGAACAGCAGCGTCACCGCGCCCACGAGCACGACTCCGAGCCGCGCATTGGGCGCGAGATCGAAGATCGGCCCGGAGCGCGCGATCAGATACACACCCGCCGTCACCATGGTGGCCGCGTGGATGAGCGCGGAGACCGGTGTCGGACCCTCCATGGCGTCACCGAGCCAGGACTGCAGCGGCACCTGCGCGGACTTACCGCACGCCGCCAGCAGCAGCAGCAACCCGATCGCTGTCAGTGTGCCCTCGCCCGCCTGCGGTGCGGTCGCGAACACCGAGCCGAAGTCGATCGAGCCGAAGGTCGCGAACATGGTGAACATGGCGATCGCCAACCCCATATCACCGACCCGGTTGACCACGAACGCCTTCTTGGCCGCGGTCGCCGCGGTCGGCTTGTGGTACCAGAAACCGATCAGCAGGTAGGAGGCCAGACCGACGCCTTCCCAGCCGAGGTACAGCACCAGGTAGTTGTCCGCCAGCACCAGCAGCAGCATGGCCGCGAGGAACAGATTCAGGTAGGCGAAGAACCGCCGCCGTCCCGGATCGTGATTCATATAGCCGACGGAATAGATGTGGATCAGCGATCCGACGCCGGTGATCAGCAGCGCGAAACACACCGACAGCTGGTCCAATTGGAGGCTGAAGTCCACCTGCAACCCGTCGACCGGCACCCAGCTGAAGAAGTCCTGGTGGATTGCGCGGGCGGCATCATCACGGTCGAGCATGTGGAAGAACGCGACCACGGCGAAGCCGAACGAGGCCAGCGCGGTGGCACAGCCGAGCAGATGCCCCCACTTATCGCTGTAGCGCCCGATCAGCAGCAGCACGACGGCACCGGCCAGCGGCAGTGCGGGCAGCACCCAGAGCGTTGCGGTATCCACGTCAGAACTTCAGCAGGTTGGCGTCGTCGACCGAGGTCGAACGGCGGGTGCGAAAGATGGTCATGATGATGGCCAGTCCGACGACGACTTCGGCCGCGGCCACCACCATGGTGAAGAACGCGAACACCTGACCGTCCAGATTCGAATGCAGCCTGGCGAAGGTGACGAAGGTGAGATTGACCGCATTGAGCATCAGCTCGATGCACATGAACACCACAATGGCGTTGCGCCGCAGCAGCACACCGGCCGCGCCGATGGTGAACAGCAGGGCGGACAGGAACAGGTAGTTCTCAGGATTCACCGCTTGCCTTCCTCGTCTGCCTCGCGGGCGGGGGTTTCGGGCTCCTCGACTTCCGAGGCGAAGGTCGGGGTCGTGCCGACCGAGATGACCGCCGCCTCGGTGAGCGCCCTGGTGCGGCGATGCCGCAGGATGGTGCTGACCGACAGCTCCTCGAAGGATCCGTCCGGCAGCCGCGCCGGAATATCGACCGCGTTGTGCCTGGCGTACACACCGGGCGTCGGCAGCGGGGTCGCGCGATCGGAGGGCCGGGCCGGGTCGTACGTGGCGCGGAAGCGGCGGCGTGAGAGCTCCCGCTGATCCAGGCGCGGCCCGAAATTCTCCCGGTGCGCCAGGATCATCGCGCCGATGGTGGCGGTGATGAGCAGTGCGCCGGTGAGTTCGAAGGCCCACACATAGCGGACGAAGATCAGTTCGGCGAGTCGGCCGATCACGTCTTGATATGCGAATCCCTTTGCCGGATAGGTTATTCCGGAGTTGCGGATGCCGTTGGCGATACCGCTGATCAGCAGCAGCCCGAAGCCGAGTGCCACCGCGCCCGCGGCGAGCCGCTGCCCGCGCAGTGTTTCCCCGAGCGATTCGGGGGAGTCGACGCCGACGAGCATGAGCACGAACAGGAACAGCATCATGACCGCGCCGGTGTAGACGACGATCTGCACTACGCCGAGGAACAGGGCGTCCTGTGCCATATAGAAGGTCGCGAGCACGATCATGGTGGTGGCCAGGCAGATCGCCGAATGCACGGCCTTGCCCGCGAATACCATGCCGAGGGCGCCGATCACGGCGAGCGGGCCGAGGATCCAGAATTGGACGGCCTCGCCGATGGACGTATGAGTCAGTGGCTCTGCCGCTAATGTCTGGGCGGCCAGAATGAGTTCGGTCACCGCACGCCTCCTTCCGCGCCCGCGGCGGCGGGCTTCCTGGGATCGGAACCGCTTTCACCGCCGGGGACATTGCCGCGGTAGTAATCGCCTTCCGTGGCACCGGGATACATCGCGTGCGGCGGTGCGGTCATGCCGGGTTGCATCGGGGCGAGCAGCCGGTCCTTCTCGTAGATCAGGTCGGCGCGATTGTCATCGGCCATCTCGTACTCGTTGGTCATGGTCAGCGCCCTGGTCGGGCATGCCTCGATGCACAATCCGCAGCCGATGCAGCGCAGATAGTTGATCTGATAGACCTGTCCGTAGCGCTCGCCGGGCGAAAAGCGTTCGGTCTCGGTGTTATCGGCGCCCTCGACGTAGATCGCATCCGCGGGGCAGGCCCACGCGCACAACTCGCAGCCGATGCACTTCTCCAGCCCATCCGGATGCCGATTGAGCTGGTGGCGGCCGTGATAGCGGGGCGCGGTCGGCACCTTCTGTTCCGGATAGGACTCGGTATTGGGCTTCTTGAACATGGTCAGGAAGGTGACCGCGAAGCCGGTCAACGGTTCCAGCAGTCCCGCCTTGGGTTCCGGGCGCCGCGTCGATGGATCCGGCAGCGGTGGCGTCGGGAAGCCCAGGAATACCGCGCTGCCCGATTCCGCCGAGGCGGGTTCCTCGACTGTCGGCGGCGCACTCTGTTTGCGTCCGGCCCGCAGGAACATCAGCACGATCAGTCCGGAAATGATGATTCCGCTGATCACCAGCAGCGGCGTCTGGATCCCGTAGCCCTCGTTCTGCAGCACCCGGGCGGTAGCGACCAGCATCACCCACAGCAGCGAGGTCGGAATCAGCAGCTTCCAGCCGAGATTCATGAACTGGTCGTAGCGCAGGCGGGGCAGCGTGCCGCGCAACCAGATGAACACGAACAGGAACGTCCACATCTTGGCGATGAACCACAGCGCCGGCCACCAACCGGAATTCGCGCCGTCCCACAGGTTGATCGGGAACGGTGCGTGCCAGCCACCGAGGAACAGCGTGGTGGCGAGCGCGGAAACCGTTGCCATATTGATGTATTCGGCCATCATGAACATGGCGAATTTGAGCGAGGAGTATTCGGTGTGGAAGCCGCCGACCAACTCGCCCTCGGCCTCGGGCAGGTCGAAGGGCGCACGGTTGGTCTCACCGACCATCGACACGCAGTAGATCAGGAACGACGGCAGCAGCAGGAAGACGTACCAGGTGCCCTCCTGGGCCTTCACGATCCCGGAGGTAGCCATGGTGCCGCCGAGCAGGAACACCGTCGCGAAGCACAGCGCCATCGCGATCTCGTAGGAGATCACCTGCGCGGTCGAGCGCAATCCGCCCAGCAGCGGATATGTCGAACCCGACGACCAACCCGCCAGCACGATGCCGTACACGCCGATCGAGGTGATGGCCAGGATGTAGAGCACCGCGACCGGCAGATCGGTGAGCTGCAGAGCGGTCCGGTGGCCGAGGATCGAAACTTCCGGCCCGATCGGGATGACCGCGAACGCCATGAACGCGGGCACCACCGAAATGACCGGCGCCAGAATGAAAATCGGCTTGTCGACGATGGCCGGGACGATATCTTCCTTCAGCGCCATCTTCACGCCGTCGGCGACGGCCTGCAGCGTGCCCTTGGGGCCGACCCGGTTCGGGCCGATGCGCATCTGCATCCAGGCCACGATCTTGCGCTCCAGATACACCGCCATCATCGGCGTGAGCAGCAGGAAGGCGAAGATCGCCAGGGATTTCCCGATGACTAGCCACAGCGGGTCGTGGCCGAAAAGAGAGAGATCACTCATGGCGGTGTTCCTTCATCCTCTCGTCGGCGCGGTGCAGTTGCACCACGCCGCCCGGCTGGGTGGCGAGCTGTTCGTTGACCGAGCAGCCCGGCGAGTTCAGCGGCAGCCACACCACCCGATCGGGCAGGTCGGTGATCAGCAGTGGCAGCGTGATGGTGCCGCGATCGGTGGCGACGATGATCGGATCGTCATCGGCGGCACCGATTTCGGCAGCGGTGGCGGGGGACAGCCGCACCACCGGCGGCCGCGCGACACCCGCCAGATTCGGCTCGCCGTCCTGCATGCGGCCCTGATCCAGCAGCATCCGCCAGCCGGACAGGATGGCCGTGGCGGGATTGGGTTGGGTCACCGGATGCGGCCGATGCGCGGGGGCGGGCACCGGCGGGCCGTCCCAGGCGCCGAGTTCGGCGAGTTCGGCGCGCGCGGATTCGGTATCGGGGAGGCCGAGCGCCACCGTCATCTCGGTCGCGATGGCCTGCAGCACCCGCTGATCCGACAGTGGTGCGGGTTCGCGGCGCACCATCGAATCGCCGAGTGCCGCATCGAATTGCCGCGGCCTGCCCTCCCAGGTGCGGAAGGTGCCGGATTTCTGCATTGCCGAGGCCACCGGGAAGACGACATCGGCGCGTTCGGTGACCGCGCTGTGCCGCAACTCCAGGCTGACCACGAACCGTGCGGCGTCGATGGCCTCGAGCGCTGCCTTGGGGTCCGGCAGGTCGGCGATCTCGACGCCGCCGATGACCAGTGCGCCCAAGGTCGGCGCGGCCTCCAGAATTGCGGCGGTATCGCGACCGGCGGTGACCGGCAATTCCGCGACATTCCAGATCGTGCGGACCTCTTGGCGCGCACGGGGATCCACGACCGGTCGACCACCGGGCAGCAGGCCGGGCAGCGCACCCGCCTCGACCGCACCGCGTTCACCGGCGCGCCGCGGTACCCAGGCCAAGGCGGCACCGGTTTCTTCGGCGAGCCGGACGGTCGCGGACAGTGCGCCGGGGATTCCGGCCATCCGCTCACCGACCAGCACCACCGCACCTGGCTGACGCAACAGCTGTGCGGCCGTGGCCAAAGCGGCGGCGTCCGTCTCGCCGGTGCGCATGGCATCGAGCAGATGAGGCTCGGCCCCGGGAACGGCTTGCAACAGCGTGCCCGACATCCGATCCAGCCCGCGCGAGGAGTAAGCGGCGAGCGAGAAGATCGGCAGACCGCGCTTGCGCGCCGCCTTGCGCAGCCGCAGGTAGACGATCGGCGACTCCTCTTCCGGCTCGAGTCCGGCCAGCAGTACGACCGGTGCGTTCTCCAGGGCGTCGTAGTCGACGGTGACACCTTGTCCGGCGATACGGGCGGCGAGGAAGTCCGCTTCTTCGGCGGAATGCACTCGGGCGCGGAAGTCGATGTCATTGGTGCCCAAGGCAACTCGGGCGAATTTGGCGTAGGCGTAGGCGTCTTCCTCGGTGACGCGACCGCCCACCAGTACGCCCGCGCTGCCGAAGGCCGATGCCAGACCCTCGGCGGCTGCGGCCAATGCCTCGGACCAGGACGCGGGGGCTAGGTTGCCGTCCCAGCCGCGCACCAGCGGTGTGGTGAGCCGGTCACGTTCGGTCGCGTAGGTGAATGCCCACCGGCCCTTGTCGCAGTTCCACTCCTCGTTGACCTGCGGATCGTCACCCGCCAAGCGGCGCAACACTTTTCCGCGCCGATGGTCGGTGCGCTGTGCACAGCCCGATGCGCAGTGCTCGCAGACGCTCGGGCTGGAGACCAGATCGAACGGGCGGGCCCGGAACCGGTAGCTGGTGCCGGTGAGCGCACCCACCGGGCAGATCTGCACGGTATTGCCGGAGAAGTAGGAGTCGAACGGCTCGGCCTGTGCGGTGCCGACCTGTTCGAGCGCACCGCGATCCATGAGTTCGATGAACGGATCCCCGGCGACCTGCTGCGAAAAACGGGTGCAGCGGGCGCACAGCACGCAGCGTTCCCGGTCCAGCAGAACGGCCGTGGACAGCGGAATCGGCTTGGGATAGGTGCGTTTCACGCCGTCGAACCGGGTTTCGGGCCGACCACTGGACATCGCCTGGTTCTGCAGCGGGCATTCACCGCCCTTATCGCAGACCGGACAGTCGAGGGGGTGGTTGATGAGCAGCAGCTCCATCACCCCCTCCTGGGCTTTGGCGGTGGGAGCTGAGGTCAGCTGGGTGCGCACGATCATGCCTTCGGCGACGGCCATGGTGCAGGACGCGACCGGCTTGCGCTGCCCCTCCACCTCGACCAGACACTGACGGCACGCGCCGACCGGGTCCAGCAGCGGGTGATCGCAGAAGCGCGGGATCTGGATGCCGATGAGTTCGGCGGCCCGGATCAGCAGTGTGCCCGCGGGCACACTGACCTGGGTGTCATCGATGGTGACGGTGACCAGGTCAGCGGGTACGAGTCCGCTGGTATTGGTATTCACAGTGGCGGGCCCACCCGTCACCCGGCCGCCACCCCCCACGGAATCGCTGCGCGATGCTGTACTCATTTGACTCCTTCGGCCCAGGCGGTGGATCGCGCGGGATCGAACGGGCAGCCGTCGAGCCGCAGATGGTCGACGTATTCCTCGCGGAAGTACTTCAGCGAGGAGATGATCGGGCTGGCCGCACCGTCGCCGAGTGCGCAGAACGATTTGCCGTTGATGGTGTCGCTGATATCGAGGAGCTTCTCCAGATCCGATTCGGTGCCGCGGCCCGCCTCGATCCGCTTCAACAGTTGGACGAGCCAGTAGGTGCCCTCCCGGCAGGGCGTGCATTTGCCACAGGATTCGTGGGCGTAGAACTCGGTCCAGCGCAGCACCGCACGCACCACACAGGTGGTGTCGTCGAAGATCTGTAATGCTTTGGTGCCCAACATGGATCCCGCTCCGGCCACACCCTCGTAGTCCAGAGGGACGTCGAGGTGCTCGTCGGTGAACAGCGGCGTCGACGAACCGCCCGGGGTCCAGAACTTCACCTGATGTCCGGCGCGCACACCACCGGCATAGCCGAGTAGTTCGCGCAGCGTAATGCCCAGTGGCGCTTCGTATTGCCCCGGCCGGGTGACATGTCCCGACAGCGAGTACAGCGTGAAGCCCGGTGACTTCTCACTGCCCATGGACCGGAACCAGGCCGTGCCGTTCAGGATGATGGGCGGCACGCTCGCAATGGATTCCACATTGTTGACCACCGTCGGGCAGGCATACAGACCCGCGACGGCCGGGAACGGTGGCCGCAGTCGAGGCTGACCGCGCCGCCCCTCCAGCGAATCCAGCAGCGCGGTTTCCTCACCGCAGATGTAGGCGCCGGCGCCCGCGTGCACGATGAGTTCCAGGTCATAGCCGGACCCGAGAATGTTCTTCCCGAGGAATCCGGCCGCGTATGCCTGCGCGACCGCGGCCTGCAGTCGCCGCAGCACCGGTATGACCTCACCGCGCACATAGATGAACGCGTGTGCCGCCCGAATCGCATACGCCGCGATGATGACGCCCTCGATGAGGGTGTGCGGAGTGGCCAGCATGAGCGGAATGTCCTTGCAGGTACCAGGTTCCGACTCGTCGGCGTTGACCACGAGATAGTGCGGTTTGGTGACGCCGTCCTGGCCCGTGCCCTGCGGGATGAAGCTCCATTTCATCCCGGTCGGGAAGCCCGCTCCGCCGCGCCCGCGCAGACCGGCGTCCTTGATGGTCTGGATGACCTGATCGGGTTCCATCCGCAAGGCCTTGCGGATGGCCTGATAGCCGTCGTGGCCGCGGTAGTGCTCGATGGTCCACGACTGCGGGTCGTCCCAATACCGGGTGAGTACGGGAGTCAGTGCCATGTTCACTCCTCGCCCGGCGTCGGTTCCGGCGCTTGCATATTCTGTTCCTGCGCAACCCGCAGACCGGCCAGCGTCGCCTCGCCCGCCGCACCGTCGAGCACCCCGGGGCGCTCGTCCGGGAAGCCCGCGAGGATGCGCGCGGTCTGCTTGAACGTGCACAGCGGCGCACCGCGCGTCGGTGTCACCTGCTCGCCGCGGCGCAGCGAATCCACCAGTGCGGCAGCCGATTCCGGGGTCTGGTTGTCGAAGAACTCCCAATTGACCATCACCACCGGCGCGAAATCGCAGGCCGCATTGCATTCGATGTGCTCGAGGGTGATCGACCCGTCCGCCGAGGTCTCGCCGTGCCCGATGCCGAGCCGGCGCTGCAGGGTTTCTAGAATGGCGTCGCCACCCATCACCGCGCAGAGCGTGTTGGTGCAGACACCGACGTGATAGTCGCCGGTCGGAGTTCGTCGATACATCGAATAGAAGGTCGCCACCGCGGTGACCTCCGCACCGGTCAGCCCCAGCTGTTCGGCGCAGAATTCGATGCCGGTTCCGGTGACGCAGCCCTCCTCGGACTGCACCAGATGCAGTAGCGGTAGCAGCGCCGAGCGCGGCTCCGGATAGCGGGCGATGATCTCCTTGGCATCGACCTCCAATCGCTCGCGCACGAACGGCAAGAAAGGCTGCGGCCGGGTGGACAGCTTCAACAGGATCTCGGTCATCGGTCAACTCCGCCCATCACCGGGTCGATGCTGGCGACGGAGGCGATGACGTCGGCGACCATCCCGCCCTCGCACATCGCCGCCACCGCTTGCAGATTCGTGAACGAGGGGTCGCGATAGTGAACCCGATACGGTCGGGTGCCGCCGTCGCTGACCATATGCACACCGAGTTCGCCACGCGGCGACTCCACCGCCACATACACCTGCCCCGCAGGGACCCGAATGCCCTCGGTGACGAGTTTGAAGTGGTGGATGAGCCCCTCCATGGACGTGCCCATGATGCGGCCGATGTGCTTGGGGGAGTTGCCGAGCCCGTCCGGACCCAGCTGCAGATCTGCGGGCCAGGCGAGCTTCTTGTCGTCCACCATCACCGGACCCGGCCGCAATTTGTCCAGGCACTGTTCGACGATCTTGAGTGATTCCTTCATCTCCGCGACCCGAATCCAGTAGCGGCCGTAACAGTCACAGCCGGTGGTCGTTGGCACATCGAATTCGTAGTTCTGGTAACCGCAATACGGCGCTGACTTGCGCAGATCGTGCGGCAGCCCCGTCGAACGCAGCACCGGACCGGTGATGCCGAGGGCCATGCAGCCCGCGAGATCCAGGTAGCCGATGTTCTGGGTGCGTGCCTTCCAGATCGGATTCTGGGTGAGCAGATGATCCATATCGCGCAGCCGCTTGGGCAGAAGCTTCAGCAGCTCACGGACCTTGGCGACCCCGTCGTCGGGCAGATCCTGGGCCAGACCGCCGGGCCGGATGTACGCGTGATTCATGCGCAGTCCGGTGATGGTCTCGAAGACATCCAGAATCAGCTCGCGTTCCCGGAAGCCGAACAACATCGGGGTGAGAGCGCCCAGTTCCATACCACCGGTCGCCAGCGCGACCAGGTGGGAGGAGATCCGGTTGAGCTCCATGAGCATGACGCGCACGATGGTGGCGCGCTCGGGAATCTGGTCCTCGATATCGAGCAGGCGCTCGACGCCCAGGCAGTACGCCGTTTCGTTGAAGAACGGGGACAGATAGTCCATCCGGGTGACGAAGGTGGTGCCCTGCGCCCAATTCCGGAATTCGAGATTCTTCTCGATGCCGGTGTGCAGATAGCCGATGCCGCAGCGGGCCTCGGTGACCGTCTCGCCCTCGATTTCCAGGATCAGCCGCAGTACGCCGTGCGTGGACGGATGCTGCGGACCCATATTGACGACGATGCGTTCCTCGCCCGCGCCGTCGAGGGTTTCGGTGACCGCGTCCCAGTCCTGGCCCGCCACCGTGACCACAGCGGGTTCGGGCCCGGTGTCGTTGTGGACGCCGGGCCGGGTGTCGATGTCGTTCATTACTTGTACGCCCTCCGCTCGTCGGGCGGCGGGATACGCGCGCCCTTGTACTCGACCGGGATCCCGCCGAGCGGGTAGTCCTTGCGCTGGGGGTGGCCACGCCAGTCGTCGGGCATGGTGATGCGCGTCAGCGATGGGTGGCCGTCGAAGATGATGCCGAAGAAGTCGTAGGTTTCCCGCTCATGCCAGTCGGTGGTCGGGTACACGCTGAACAGCGACGGAATATGCGGGTCGGCGTCCGGAGTGGAGACCTCGACGCGCAGGCGCCGGTTGTGGGTGATGGATATGAGGTGGTAGACCGCGTGCAATTCGCGGCCCGCGTCATCCGGGTAGTGCACGCCGTTCACGCCGAGGCAGAGCTCGAAACGCAGTGCGGCGTAGTCGCGTAACGCCTTGGCGACCGTCACCAGATGTTCGCGGCGCACGTGCAGGGTGAGTTCGCCGCGGAAGACGATCACCTTCTCGATGACGGTCTCCCAGCTCGTGCCGACCGCGCCGAGTGCGGCATGCAATTCGGTGACGAGCTCGTCGAAGTAACCGCCATAGGGTGCCGGGGTGCTGCCGGGCAGTGTCACCGGACGGACCAGACGGCCGTAACCGGAGGTGTCGCCGGAGCCGGTGACACCGAACATGCCGCGGCGCACGCCGATCACCTCGGCCGATGGCGAATCCTCTTCCGGCGGTGTGCCTTCCGGGCCCGCGGTAGCCGCGGCGTCGACGAACTCCTGCGGTGTCCTGATTTCGGTATTTTCGGGGGAGTCGAAAGTCATCGCAGCAGACCCTCCATCCGGATGGTCGGCGTGGACGCCAGCGCCGCCGCTTCGGCGGCGCGGATGGCCTCCTCGCGGTTGACGCCGAGCGGCATCTGCTGGATCTTCGCGTGCAGTGTCAGGATCGCGTTCAACAGCATCTCCGGCCGCGGCGGGCAGCCGGGCAGATAGATATCGACCGGCACCACATGGTCCACGCCCTGCACGATGGCGTAGTTGTTGAACATGCCGCCCGAGGACGCGCAAACGCCCATGGCCAGCACCCATTTCGGTTCGGTCATCTGGTCGTATACCTGGCGCAGTACCGGCGCCATCTTCTGGCTGACCCGGCCCGCGACGATCATCAGATCGGCCTGCCGCGGTGAGGCGCGGAACGCCTCCATTCCGAAGCGGGCGATATCGAAACGTCCTGCGCCGGTGGCCATCATCTCGATGGCGCAGCAGGCCAGCCCGAAGGTGGCCGGCCACAGCGAGCCCTTGCGCAGGTATCCGGCGAAATCTTCTACCGTGCTCAGCAGAAAGCCGCTGGGCAGTTTTTCCTCGAGACCCATGTTCGACTAACTCTCACTTCCACTGTGCGTACGGCCCGACGCGGCGAAATGCCTTGTGGGCCAGTGCGTATGGGCGATCAGTCCCAGCTGAGACCGCCGCGGCGCCATTCGTAGGCGTAGGCCACCGAGACGTTGAAGATGAACAGCGCCATCGCGGCGAGACCGAAGAGACCGAGCGCATCGAAGTGGACAGCCCACGGGTAGAGGAACACGATCTCGATATCGAAGATGATGAACAGCATTGCGGTGAGGTAGTACTTCACCGGAAAGCGCTGTCCGGTAACGCTTCCCGGCCCACCCGCGACGGCGTGCGGTGTCGGTTCGATGCCGCACTCGTAGGCCTCCTGTTTGGCCCGGTTGTAGCGCTTGGGGCCGACGAGGGCCGAGAGGATGACGGAGAACACCGCGAACGCGGCGGCGACCGCGCCGAGGACCAGAGTGGGCATCTCGATATTCACGACTGCACTTCCCCTCCTTGCGAGCTGTAGCTGGCGGTTGGGCGTCATGTCCCCCGACTGCGGCCCGGGGATGTGATGGTCGGCGTCGGAATCATGACGGCAGCTTCCGAGGCGGGCTGACGTCGTTGTCCGCCTCGGTCAGACTCGCCTCATGGCCTGCTCGCACCGCGCGGGTCTGTCATATCGAGGCCCGCGCTCATGTGAGCTACGGCACAGCCTACAACTGACGCGGCGGTTCGACCGTTTATTCGATTGGGGTCTTTGATCGAAAACGGGACTGCTATTCATGACTGAATCGGGGGTAATCCGACCCGTCGGATCGCTAAGTGATAGCGCTGTCGCGTGACACGAAAGTGCCCGCGCCCCTGGGGCGCGGGCACGATGTGACGAATGGGGAAGATGAGGTCAGGCTGCCGGTCGGTTGTGCAAAACCGTGACGACGGCCTCGGTGAGCCGGATCGGATCGATCGGATGGGCCACGGCGGCCTCGGCGCGCGACCAGTTCGCGAGCCAGGCATCGTCGGGGCGGCCGGTGAGCACCAGAACCGGTGGGCACTGGGCGATCTCGTCCTTGAGCTGTTTGGCGATACCGAGCCCACCCGCCGGGGCTGATTCCCCGTCCAGGATGGCCAGGTCGATACCGCCCGCATCCATCTGCTCGATGACTACGGGTGCGGTCGCCACCTCGAGGTATTCGAAGGCGGGCAGCTCGGGGTGCGGGTGTCTGCCCAGTGCCAGCATTACTTGACGCCGGGTATCGGCGTCGTTGCTGTAGACCAGGACCCGCAGTGGGGTGGAACGAATCGCGTCGGCCACGCAGGGATGGTACGTCGGGGCGGGGGTGCGGCGTGGCAGGTTGGCGCAGATTGCTCCGCGCGCGTCGCGCTGTCGCCGGTCGGCGGTGTGGAATCAGTGCCGGGGCAAGGTAATCGAAAGCGGTTGCTAAGTTTCGGCCGGTAGCATCCCGAAAATGCGGGGAGATATCACGCGCGAACTCGTCGAAACCGACGTGTGGACCGACGAGATGGTGGGCCGGGCGGGCATTCCGGTGGTTGACGTTCCGTTCGTGACCATCGGTAGCGGGATCGGATCCTTCGTCACCTACGACACCCTGCGGATCTACGGCGTTGCGGCGGCGGCGATGGCGGTGCTCGGGCCGCAGGAGGTGCCGTGGTCGTCCTATGAATATCTGACGCGGGTGTCGCAGATTCCACGCGGGCAGCGATTGCGCAGCGACTCGGCCTCGATGCCGGACAATATCTGGGGCTTTCCGTCCTATGCGGTGCGCGAGGCGCTGGCGGAGAAAACGATCCGACCGCTGTGGAATGTGTTCACCGAGCCGATCTTCAGCAATTACTACACGCCAAGGGCGGGGCAGGCGTTCCTCGCGATGGAACGGGAGTTCCATCGGATCGGATATGCGGGTTCGTTGCGTAAAGGGCATGTGCGCATGGTGCGCAAACGCTACGGCGGTGGGTATTTCAGCGTCCTCACCCCGCCCGCCGGTGCGGCCCCGACCAAGCGGATCGCGTATCGCAGCACGTATGTCCACGTGGGCGTGGGTTATCCGGGGCTGAAGTTGCTGCCGGATCTGCAGGAATATCGGGAGAAGTACCGGGATCCGACGCGTGTGGTCAATGCGTATGAACCGCATGAGCACGTGTATCAGGCACTGCAGCGCAGGCCGGGGAAGGTAATGATCCGCGGCAGCGGGATCGTGGCCAGCCGGGTGTTGCAACGGCTCATCGATGACCGGGACAAGCTGCGGCTGAATACCCAGATCCTGCATCTGTTTCGGCATTATGTGGCCGCTGCGCACGGACGGAATATTTTCAGTCGGCGCAAGGGCGGCGACGGATGGTCATATCAGGGATTCAACTACCCGAAGTCGGTATGGGGCGGGCAGCTCAAAGCGAAAATGCGCACGCTGCAAGGGGAACAGCGCGCGCAGGCCTACCAGGAGATGGGCGGGACCAACACCCCGGTGCGCTCGAATTGGCAGGAGCAGTTGCGCCGCGGGCGTAAGGAGGGGTGGTATCAGGTGATGGCGGGCAGTGCGCGTGATCTGCGGCCCGTGCGGGGGCAAGGTGGGGTGATCACCACGATCGTGCCGGATCCCACGGCGGCGCTGCCGTTTCCGCCGCCTTCCCAGCCCTTCGATATTTCGGCCGATTACATAATCGACTGCACCGGGTTGGAGGCCGATGTGCGCGAACATCGGTTGCTGGCGGATCTGCTGGATCATGCCGGTGCCGGTCGTAATCCGGTGGGGCGCATGGATGTGGCGACCACCTTCGAGTTGATCGGCACGCGGAGTGGCAGCGGACGCATCTATGCATCAGGTAGTGCGACGCTGGGTGGACCGTTTCCGGGAGTGGACACCTTCCTGGGGTTGCAGATCGCGGCGCAGGAGATCGCGGACGACCTTGCGGCGCTGGGTTTCTGCCAGCGGATGGGGCCGCTGCGGTCGACTCGGCAATGGTGGTTGTGGGCGACGAACAAGAAGATCTGATCGATGCTGCTTACCCTGAACGGGCGGATTCAGACCCGCATACTCGTGCTCGGCGTTATCGGTTTGCTGGTGGCGGTGATCATTACGCCGGTCTTGCCGACCGGATCGCTATCACTCGGCGATGCCTATCGGGTGACGTTGTCGGTGCTGCTGGCGACCGTGCTCGTCGGCGTACTGTGGGAATTGCTCTACCATTTTCTGCAGCAATTCCGGTGGGAGAAGGACTGGCCCACGCTGTTCGGCTTCTGGACGGTGATCAACGAGGCGGCGCTGATGTGGGTCCTCGTAGACCATACGACCATCGTGCTGCCGCGCGCGTTGCATCCGTCGCTGACGGCATTCCTCATCCAGTTCATCGTGACGTGGATCGTGTTCTGGCTCGTCGTGAACGGGCCGATGCGCGTGGTGTTCCATCGCTGGCGGTTCCAGGGTGGGCGATTCCTGTGAGTCGGCAGCTCGAGGTGCTGCCGGGTGGTACGCATCTGATCGCGAACAGTGACGGCGTCGTGCTCGTTGTCGCGCACCGTTCGGAGATTGCGGCCGATGCCGAATCGCCTGCGGCGCGGACGATGACGGCATTGCTCGAGCTGGTGCGAGAAGCGGGTGTCTCGGAGATACCGCGCAGCGGACGCATGTTTGCACGACTTGCCACCACCTGGTTGATGAGCCTGGACGACGAGGACCAAGTGGAATTCGGGGTGATCACCCCTGGCGCGACGGGGGTGGCGTTATTTCTGCACGGCGGTGTGACTGCGGTGCTGGAGAGCTCGGATCGCACAGAAGTATTGCGCGGCAAGGATGCCGGATTCACGGTCGATCGCGTGGTGATCCCGGCACCCGAGATCGGGATCGGGCTGTTCGTGGACGAGGACGGGATGACCGAGTCGGCGCTACCGGGTCGCGGTATCGCGGGACTCGGTGCGGGAACGGTGCCCGGTGCCGGGGCGGTGTTGTGGTTGGGAGTGCCTGTGTCGGCTCGTGTACCTGCGGTGCGGAGGTCTCCTGGCGTCGAGTCGGTGCGCGATGGTGTGCTTCAGGTCGTGGTATCGGCGGACGGTGTGGGAGCAGCGCCGAGTGTCGAGGATGTTGAACGGGGCGAGTTTGCGAGGCAGCCGGTCGAAGTCATCGATCCGGTGACGGTCAGGTCGGGAGGCGAGGTCGAGCCACAGCCGGAAGGCGGTGCGGTGCGCCCGCCGATCGGGGGCGGATCAGCGGGGAAGGCGGCACCGTGGGAGCGCGCGTCCGCGATGGGCATGGGAAACCTGCCGCCGAGGAATGCGGTGTCGAGCGTCGGGGAACGGCGACGAGTCGGGCTGCAGAAGGGTGCGCAGTATGAGAACGGTGTGGCCGGAGCGTCGCCGAAGCAGTTGGACAATGGGGTGGCCGGGAGCGGTAGGGCTGTTGTTCGGGGGTTCATGTGTTCGCGGCAGCATTTGAACGATCCGCGGGTGTCGTTCTGCGCGGTGTGTGGGATTCGGATGGATCAGATGACTTGCGTGTTGACCGAGGGAGTGCGTCCACCACTGGGGTTGCTCATGCTCGATGACGGGACGTCGTTCGTACTCGATAACGACATCGTCCTCGGGCGGGAACCCGAACTTGCCGAGGCGGTGCGGCGCGGTGCGCGGCCGATCCGGTTGCCGGACAGCTCGGGGGCGATGTCGCGGGCGCATATGGAGGTTCGGCTGGTCGAATGGGATGTCGCCGTGGTCGACCATGGCTCGGCCAACGGCACCTACATCCGGATGCCCGGCCACCAGGAATGGCTCCGCGCCATGCCGAACCAGCTGACCACCCTCGCCGCCGGTGCCCAGATCCTGCTCGGCGGCCGCATCCTCACCTTCGACTCCCAGCACAGCCAGTTCTGAAACCGCGAGGAACCTGTGTGTACTTCGCAGGGCAGCTGGCAGGGTCAGCTCCGCCAGTAGTTGTCGGCGGCTGCGATGGTTTGGAATTTCAGCGCGACCACCGGGGCGGTGGCGTCAGGCTGTCCGGGTTCATCTGCGTCGTCGTCACCGTCACGGGCGGGCGGCTGCCACGGCGGATTCGATGAACTGCCGGAGCAGCGCCGTTGCGGCTGTCGGGAGGAAAACGAGGTATACCGGGACGGTCGAGGCTCCCGACAGTGGAAGGAACCGAACGGCCGGGTGGTTGCTGCGGCGTGCTGCGGTCTCGGGGACGACCCCGATGCCGCTACGGCTGCGTCTATGCTCCCGATGCATAGCTCGCGGCGTACGGCCCGTCATTCACGAGATGTGAGCCCGGTGTGGTCCAGAATGAGGCGCCGTAACGGCACTAGTCACGCTCGAAGCGGACGATTCCGGACCAGGGGTTACGGCCCGGTTTGCGCGGGTTGGGCTGGGGGAGATAGGTGAACGGGCGCAGGTACCAGGGTGCGCGGTGAAGTTTGCGGGCGTGCACGAGGAGGTGTTCGATTTCGCGGGGGTGCCAGCCGAGATCTTCGAAGTAGGCGATGCCGTTGGCGGGTTCGAATTTGAGGGGCGCGTTCTCGAACATCGAACTCGAGCGCATGCGATTCATCGACACGGTGACGTCCATGACCCACCAGCGGATCCGCGGCCGGGACAGGGCGGCCGCGATGGTGCGGACCGTCTCCTCCTCCAGGTACATCAGCAGACCCTCGGTGAGCACCAAAGCCTTTGTGGCGGGGGTATTTTCGGGACCGAGCGGGCCGAGTGCCCAGTCCAGGAAATTCGTCAGCGCGGCCGGATCGGCCAGGTCGACACCACGGCGGATGAGCACACAGTGCGGCTTCTCATGCGCGAGAGCGGCCTCCTTCTCCGTGGTGAGTGCGGGCAGATCGGCCTCCACCCAGACGAAATCGGCGGGCAGGCCCAGGCGGTAGGGGCGGGTGTCGAGTCCGGCGGCGAGATTGAGCACACGGTCGCAACCCTCGGCGATGGCGGTCGCGATGAGGTCATCGATGATTCTGGTTCGGGTGACGACCGGCCAGCCATTGCGCAACATCCGCGGTGCGGCCGCCACCATGGCGTATCCGCGCTCTCCGGCCAGACGTTCGGCGAGCGGATCGTGGAACAGCGCATCTTCGCGCGCGGTCTCCATTGCGCGGTAGGCGGCCACCCAGCGCGCGGTATCGGACACATTCGAAATCAACGCTTCCCCACCAGCCATGCGCGCCAGTCTGGCACAGCGTTGCTCCCTTGTCGGGGCAGGGTGCACCGCTGGCGTGGCGATGCCATCCGATAGAATTCGGGTGCGGAATCGGGCCGTGCGGAACACGATATTCACCGGCCTGTAACAGTGAAACGTCCTGCTGAGCGGGCATTCGGTCCACAATCAACCCAATGGCGAATTCATCGCCGAAAACCTGCGCGATCATTTCGATCGCCAGTTGGGTGGAGCCCGGGTGTCGTGTCCCCGGACTCCACCGCCCAGGGTTCTAGCCGGGGTGGAAGGCGTGGGCGCCCACTTCGGCTGGATCGAGGATGTGGGCGAGGAAGAGGCGGGTTGTGGGGGTGGGGGTGCGAGTGGTGACGGCGTGCCATGGACGGTCCATGGGGGTGCCGTCGACCGGAAGTACTTGCAGCAGACCTGATTCCAGGTCTGCTGCAAGGGCGTCGGTGTGGATGAGCGTCACGCCCAAGCCTTCACGGGCGGCGGCCAGTACCGCACCGTGGCTGCCGAGGGTGAGGGTGGGCGGGGAGATTTCGAGGCGGTCGATGAGGCTGAGGGTGGCGTCGCGGGTGCCGGAGCCGCGACCGCGTAGCAGCCAGGTGCTGCGCAGCGGATCGGGACAGTCGGGCGCGCCGACGACCACGAGCTGACTGGGGCGACGAGCACGGATGACCAGCCCGGTGTCGCGCGGTGGGCGGCCCGCGATGACGAGATCTGTTTCGTGGTGGTGCAATTCGAGGAACAGCACGTCGCGCGGGTGCACCGACAGGCTCAGTTCGATATCCGGATGGCGATTCCGGAATGACGCCAGCGGCCCCAGCAGCACATACTCACCCGCCGTAGCGACGACTCCGATCCGCAGCTTGCCGGTTTCGGCCCGGCGTACCGCGGCATTGGCCTCCTTCATCAGGCCGAGGATGGTGCGGCAGTATTCGGAGTAGATGCGCCCGGCCTCGGTGAGCGCGATACCGCGCCCGGCCTTCGCGATGAGCTTTGCGCCGAGCTGCTTTTCGATGTGCGCGACGGCCGCCGAGACGGCGGCCTCGGTGATGTGCAGCTGGGTGGCGGCGCGGCGAATGCTGCCGTGGCGAGCCACGGCCAGGAATGTTTCCATCCTTGCCGCACTCACCATGCCCACAATTCGACGGTATCAAACTCAATGAATCCGTTGAGTATTCCGAGGAACAATCAAATTGTTTGTCATCGACAACGCCGTCATCCTTGAACTCAGTAGGCGTTCACCCCACGTCTCAGGCGCAGCATCCCGCACAACACCCGAGCCGAGGTGTCCTGCCCGATATCCGGGCGCGGGTGCCTCGCGCGACAGTTCCCGAGCGCGGATCACCCGCAAAACCGAGCGGAGCAATGATGACCGACGAAACCGAACCCAATCGCTGGGATCCGGGTGTCCACTCCTACGCCTCGATGGGGTACTACGCCCCGGATTATGTACCCAAAGATACCGATGTCCTCGCCGTCTTCCGGGTGACCCCGCAGAAGGGCGTGGATCCGATCGAAGCCGCGGCCGCCGTCGCGGGCGAATCATCCACTGCCACATGGACTGTCGTATGGACCGACCGTCTCACCGCGCACGACCGCTACCAGGCCAAGTGCTACCGCATCGATGAGGTTCCCGGCCGCCCCGGCGAGTACTTCGCCTATATCGCCTACGATCTCGACCTCTTCGAAGAGGGTTCGATCACCAACCTCACCTCCTCGATCATCGGCAATGTCTTCGGGTTCAAGCCGCTTCTGGCACTGCGCCTGGAGGACATGCGGATTCCGGTGGCCTACGTCAAAACCTTCCAGGGCCCGCCGCACGGCACCGTGATGGAGCGCGAGTACCTGAACAAATACGGCAGGCCGCTGCTCGGTGCGACGGTGAAGCCGAAACTCGGTCTGTCCGCGCGGAATTACGGCCGGGTGATCTACGAGGCGTGCAAGGGCGGCCTGGATTTCACCAAGGACGACGAGAACATCAACTCCCAGCCGTTCATGCGATGGCGCGACCGGTATCTGTTCGCCATGGAGGGCGTCAACCGCGCCACGGCCGAAACTGGTGAGATCAAAGGCCACTACCTCAATGTCACCGCGGCGACCATGGAAGACATGTACGAGCGCGCCGAGTTCGCCAAGCAGCTGGGCAGCGTCGTGATCATGATGGACCTGACGGTGGGATTCACCGCCATGCAGTCGATGTCGCACTGGGCGCGGCGTAACGGCGTGCTGCTGCACCTGCATCGGGCCGGGCATTCCACCTACACTCGGCAGAAGACGCACGGCGTGAGCTTCCGGGTACTGGCCAAATGGTGTCGGCTGATCGGCGTCGATCACCTGCACGCGGGCACCGTGGTCGGCAAGCTCGAGGGCGATCCGGCGACCACCAGGGGCTTCTACGACACGTTGCGGGAGAACCACATTCCGACCAACCCGGGCAACGGCATCTTCTTCGACCAGTATTGGGCCAGCCTCGGCGGTGTGATGCCGGTCGCCTCCGGCGGGATTCATGCCGGCCAGATGCACCAGTTGCTCGACCTTTTCGGCGATGACGTGGTCTTGCAATTCGGCGGCGGCACCATCGGACATCCGCTCGGTATAGCGGCAGGCGCGGAGGCGAATCGGGTGGCGCTGGAGGCAGTGGTGAAGGCCCGCAACGAGGGGCGCGATTTGCTGAAGGAAGGTCCGGATGTGCTGCGCAAGGCCGCCGAGATCTGCCGCCCACTCGATGTCGCGCTCTCGACCTGGGGCGATGTCACCTTCGACTACACCTCCACCGACGCGCCGGATGCCGTGCCGACGGCCAGCCACTGAACGACAGGACTCCGCACATGTATCTGCGCCACGGAACCTTCTCGTATCTGCCCGAACTCACCGATGCCGAAATCGCGGCGCAGGTGCGTTACGCCCTGCTCAACAACTGGCCGGTGTCCATCGAATACACCGATGATCCGCACCCCCGCAACGCCTATTGGGAGATGTGGGGGCTGCCGCTGTTCGATCTCGACGAGCCCGACGGTGTGCTAGCCGAGGTCGACGCATGCCGCAATACCTTTCCGCGTCACTACATTCGGGTGCTCGCCTACGACGCCCGCTACGGCAGGCAGACGACCGCACTGAGCTTTCTGGTGCAGCGTCCCGTCGACGAGCCCGGATTCGTGTTGACCCGCACCGAGGGACCGGACCGGCGCCAGACCTACGGTCTGCACTCGTATGCCACCGACGAAAGGCCGGGTACCCGGTATGGCGGCTGAAAGGTCGAGCGCGGCAAGCGGTTTCCGATTGCACCGGCCCGGTGCGGACGACGGCAGGCCGGTGCGGGCGGTGCCGGCGGACGCACCGCCGGAGGAGCTGCTGGCCGAGGATGCGGTACTGGATCTGTCCACCGATATCGCGGGCAATGACGTCGCGGACGTATTGACCAGGCTCGATGCCGAACTCGTCGGTTTGGCGAATGTGAAGCGGCGGGTGCGCGAGATCGCGGCGCTGCTGCTGATCGATCGGGCCAGGCAGCGCTTCGGCTTGGAAGCCTCCCGGCCGACCATGCATATGAGTTTCACCGGCGGCCCCGGCACCGGCAAGACCACCGTCGCCCTGCGGATGGCCGAGATGCTGCATGCGCTCGGCTATATCCGTAAACCCAAGGTGCATACGGTAACTCGTGACGATCTGGTCGGCCAGTTCATCGGGCACACCGCACCCAAAACCAAGGAGGCCCTGGCCAAGGCGGCCGGGGGAGTGCTGTTCATCGACGAGGCCTACTACCTGTTCCGCCCGGAGAACGAACGCGATTACGGACAGGAAGTCATCGAAATCCTGCTGCAGGAGATGGAGAGCGAGCGCACCAGCCTGGTGGTGATCTTCGCGGGCTATCCGGACCGGATGGACAAGTTCTTCTCCGCGAATCCGGGATTGTCCTCGCGGGTGGCCCATCATCTGGAATTCAGCGACTACACCCACGACGAGTTGGTGCGCATCGCCGAACTCATGGTGGCACGGGACAACTTCCGGTTCGACGACACCGGATACGCCGCCTTCGGCGAATATCTCACACTGCGAATGAGCCGCCCCCGATTCTCCAATGCGCGCAGCGTGCGCAATGCCCTGGACCGCTGCCGGTTACGGCAGGCCAAACGGCTGGTCGAGCTGCGGCGACCGCTCACCAAGACCGACCTGATCACGCTGACCGACCGAGATGTATACGGCAGCAGCGTATTCGGGACAGGACAGCAGCCGGATGGGCCGACCGCAAGGGCCCCCGCGTGACGAGATCGAGAACTCATGCCAGAAGGACTGAAGACCCTCACCCGATACACGATCGAGGAGGAGCACCGGCATCCCGGATCGTCC
The DNA here is from genome assembly GCF_055584605.1 of Nocardia sp. NPDC102475. Classification (NCBI taxonomy): domain Bacteria; kingdom Bacillati; phylum Actinomycetota; class Actinomycetes; order Mycobacteriales; family Nocardiaceae; genus Nocardia; species Nocardia sp. NPDC102475. The sequence continues at coordinate 254,738 of NZ_JBVJLS010000005.1, forward strand.
GGTGAATTCTCCGCTCTGGTGAATGTCGTCGCGACCGCGACGAAAATCATCGCCAACCAGGTGACCAGGGGTGCCATCGTCGGCTCACTGGGCGCCTCCGAACCCGATAACCTGCCGCCGACGGTGCACCGCAAACTCGACGCCATCGCCAATGACATCATGGTCGCCGAGACCCAATGGACGGGGCATCTGTCGGCGCTGTTATCGGAGCAGATGACCGATATCCATCCGGTGCCCGACGTGCACCGGCGCGGCAAATATCTGCTGGCCTTCGATCCATTGGACGGATCCTCGAATATCGATGTAAATCTGCCTGTCGGAACGATTTTCAGTGTGCTGCGGGCACCGGACAACGCTGCGCCGAGTACCGCGGACTTCTTGCAGCCGGGGGTGCGGCAGGTTTGCGCGGGATTCACGCTGTACGGGCCGGCGACCATGCTGGTGCTCACCACCGGCAGTGGCGTCGACGGATTCACCCTGGATCGGGAGATCGGTGCTTTCGTATTGACCCACCCGCGGATGCGAATCCCGGAGGATACTTCGGGATTCGCGATCAATGCCGCCAATGAGCGGTTCTGGGAACGACCGGTGCGGCGGTATGTCCACGAATGTCTCGACGGTGTGGACGGGCCACGGGGGCGGGATTTCAATATGCGCTGGGTCGCGTCATTGGTCGCCGATACCTTCCACATCCTCACCCGCGGCGGGGTCTACCTCTATCCATACGACACCCGGCGACCGGGGCGGGTGTCGTTGCTGTACGGCGCGAATCCGATCGCCTACATCGTCGAACAGGCCGGGGGCTGGGCGACCACCGGCGGTGATCGCGTGCTGGAGGCCGTGCCGGAGCAGGTGCATCAGCAGGTGCCGCTGATCTTCGGTTCGCGCAATGAGGTCGCGCGGATCGAGCGCTATCACAGCGAGCCCGAGGAAGGGCCCAGCTTCGACAGTTCACTGTTCGGGTCGCGGTCGCTGTTCCGTCCGGCCGGGCGCTGACAATCGAGGAGATGTCATGTCGGTCAAACATCCTGTCGTCGCCATTACCGGCTCATCCGGTGCGGGCACGACCAGTGTCACGCGGACCTTTCAGGAGATATTCCGCCGCGAAGGCATCAGTGCGGCGATCGTGGAGGGGGATTCGTTCCACCGCTACGACCGCAACGAGATGAAGCTCGCGATGGCCGAGGCGGAGCAGAGCCACAATCGCACCTTCTCGCATTTCGGTGAGGAGGCGAATCTGTTGAAAGAGCTGGAGACGCTCTTCCGTGACTACGGTGAGACCGGCGTCGGTTCGGTGCGGAAATATCTGCACGACGAGCTGGAAGCCAAACCCTATGGGCAACCCGCGGGCAGCTTTACGCCGTGGGAGGATCTGACGCCGGGCAGCGATCTGCTGTTCTACGAGGGATTGCACGGCGCCGCCGTCACCGATTCGGTGAATGTCGCGCAATACGCGGATCTGCTGGTGGGGGTGGTGCCGATCGTCAACCTCGAATGGATCCAGAAGGTGATCCGGGACAAGACCGAACGCGGCTATTCCAGTGAGGCCGTCATCGATACGATCCTGCGCCGCATGCCCGACTACGTGAAATACATCTGCCCCCAGTTCTCCCACACCTACGTCAACTTCCAGCGCGTCCCTACGGTGGACACCTCGAACCCCTTCATCGCCCGCACCATTCCCACCGCGGACGAAAGTTTCGTCGTCATCCGCTTCGCCGACCCCAAGGTCATCGACTTCCCCTACCTGCTGTCCATGCTGCACGACTCCTTCATGTCCCGCCCCAACTGCATCGTCGTCCCCGGCGGGAAGATGGATCTGGCCATGCAACTCATCTTCACCCCGCTGATCCTGCGGTTGATGGACAAGCGCCCCAAGCGTTCTCGCTGATCGATGTAGCAGTATGCCGGCGCACGACCATCGTGGGTCGCGGGGGTGAGACGTGGCGGCGTACAGTGTTATAAGTTAATCATCATTCACATAGGCGATCGCAGACACAGTAGGGAGCCGTCATGACATCCGCGGTCATCGTCGACGTTGTTCGCACACCCTCCGGGAAGGGGAAACCCGGTGGCGGGCTGTCGGATGTGCACCCGGCGACACTGCTGGCCGATGTGCTGCGGACCCTGATCGAGCGCAATGACCTGGATCCGGCACTGGTCGATGATGTGATCGGCGGTTGCGTCACTCAAAGTGGTGAGCAGGCGTTCAATATTTCGCGCACCGCTGTGCTGGCCGCCGGGTTCCCGGAGTCCGTGCCCGCGACCACTGTCGACCGGCAATGTGGATCCAGCCAGCAGGCCGCGCATTTCGCGGCGCAGGGGGTGATCGCCGGGGCCTATGACATCGCGATCGCCTGCGGCGTGGAGTCGATGAGCCGGGTTCCGATGTTCTCCAACGCCCAGGGGAAGGACGCCAACCGAGGTCCGCTGGCCCATCGCTTCCCGGAAGGTCTTATCGGACAGGGCATTTCGGCCGAAATCATCACCCAGCGCTGGAAACTGGACCGCGAGACCCTCGACGCCTTCGCCGCCCGCTCGCACCGGTTGGCCGCCGAAACCGCCGCGGACGGCGGGTTCGACAACGAACTCGTCCCCGCGGGCACGCTCACCGCCGATGAGACCATCCGCCCGAGCACCACCGCCGAAGGTCTGGCCGGACTTCGCCCCGCCTTCGCCGACGATGAGCTCGCGGCACGCTTTCCGGAAATCGAATGGTCCATCACCCCGGGCAATTCATCCCCGCTCACCGATGGCGCATCGGCCGCCCTGATCATGAGCGAGGAAAAAGCGAACGCCCTCGGTCTGCGCCCACGCGCCCGCTTCCACTCCTTCGCGGTCACCGGCGACGATCCGCTGCTCATGCTCACCGCCGTGATCCCCGCGACCCGCAAAGTCCTCGCGCGCGTCGGGCTGACCATCGATGACGTCGATGCCTACGAAGTGAACGAAGCCTTCGCCCCCGTCCCACTTGTCTGGCAGCACGACCTCAACGCCGACCCCGCCAAACTGAACCCCCGCGGCGGCGCCATCGCCCTCGGTCACCCCCTGGGCGCCTCCGGCACCCGCATCCTCGCCACCCTGGTCAACCACCTCGAGCAGTCCGAAGGCCGCTACGGCCTGATGACCATGTGCGAAGCAGGCGGCCTCGCCAACGCCACCATCATCGAACGCCTCTGACGCGACATCGATGGTTGCGACGATCGTGCTGTGCTGCCGCGTAGCATGACCGGTGATCTGATGACCCGTTCGCGAGTGAGGCAACCTGTGACCGTACTTCCGGTGTGGGCCGACGACCCTGGGGCATTAGAGATCTCGGAGGCGGAGTACGACCAACTCCCCGATGATCTCCGCAAGTTGATCGAGGTGATCGACGGCAACATAATCCGGTGCCAGAGCGGCTCGGCCGAGCACAGCGATGTTGCGCGTCGTTTGGCGAACAAGCTCGAAGGGGCCAAACCCACGGATCCGTGCACCAGAGTGTCGACAGACATCGACCTGCACTTCGCCAAGCGGCGAAATCGCGATCAAGGCTTCTCGTTTCGCCGTCCCGATGTAACTGTTTACCGTTGCGTCGAGCGCGGGACGAAGGTGACGACCGGCGACGCCCTCCTGGTTGTCGAAGTCGTTTCCCCCGGATCGGTGTACACCGATACCGTCGACAAGCTCGCCGAATATGCCTATGAAGGCATCCCTGTCTATCTCGTCGTCCATCTCGACGCCAACCTCTACGTGAAGATGATTCAGGAATACCGGCTCGACTGGGCCGCGCGGATGTACCGATCGGCCGAGACCCACCAGGAAATCGTCATCCTGGAAAGCCCGTTCGCCGTGAGCATTCCGTTTGCCGAACTCGACGGCTAGGAAAGCTCTAGAGCTCGCCCTGTTCGCGGCGCTGGTCCAGGTCGCGCTGGCGCTCTTCCTCTTGGCGGCGGGCCTCGCGGCGCTGGGATTCGGCGCGTTCGCGCAGTCCGCGCAGGAAGGCTTCGTCGTCGTCCGGATTCTGCGAGACGTAGCGGCCGGGGCGGTCGTATTCGGCGTAGCGGGTGGTGGAATGCGGGCCGCGTTCGTGCAGTGGGCGGCCCGCGAACAGCCATAACAGTGCGCCCACGGTCGGCACCAGGATGACGACGATGAGCCACGCCAGCTTCGGCAGATTCCGGATGCCCGCATCGGGGCAGGTGATGATGTCGACCAGGCAGTAGACCCACAGGGCCAATGTGATCAGGCCGAGTACTGCGTATGGCATCGAATCTCCTCGAGCGCAAGGCAACAGCTATGGCCTGCTCATCCGTGGTTTCCGAAAGTTCGATGGTCACCCCCCGCCGAACCGGCCTGCATGGACGATACACGCCGCGTTCGAGCGCATCAGTCCGGCAGCAGCGGAACCGAGAGGCCTTCGCCGCGACCGATGAGGGCGGCGCGGGTGACGGCGGCCGAGCCGAAGCGGCGGCGCAGGTCGTCCAGGGTGGCATCGAGAGTGTTGGTGGCGCGGGGTTCCAACGGCAGGGTGAGTTGGACGGTGTCGGCGTTGTCGAGGTTGGTCAGTGCCAGACCGATGAGGGTGAGGCCGCGCTCCTGGATCATGGGCATCGCGGTGCTGAGCAAGGTGCGCGCGGCGTAGAGGATGGTTTCGGTGTGATCGGTGGCCTCGGGCAGGGTGTGCGAGCGGGTGGCGCGCGTGAAATCGTCGAAACGCATGCGCAGCACCACGGTTCGGGTCACCCGGTCGGCCGCGCGCAATCGGCGGCCGAGGCGGTCGGTGAGGCCGTGCAGGTAGGCCTCGATCTCGTCGGGTGGTCGGTGCCGACGACCGAGTGCGCGTTGCGCGCCGATGGAGCGGCGGCGGACGCCGGTTTCGACGCGACGTGGGTCGCGCGCCCAGGACAGGGCGTACAGGTGCCGGGCCGCGGCGGGTCCGAGGATGGCACGCAACGGTGATTCACCGAGTTCGGCGAGCTGCCCGATCCGGGTGATGCCGTGTTCGTGCAGGGTGCGGGAGGTGACCTCGCCGACGCCCCATAGTCGTTCGACCGGCAGCGGATGCAGGAAGTCGAGTTCGAGTTCCGGCGGCACCAGGCGCAAACCATCGGGTTTGGCGACCGCACTGGCCACCTTGGCCAGGAATTTCGTCCGCGCGATGCCGACCGAAATCGGCAGCCCGACCTGCTCGCGCACCGCATCCCGCAACCGCCGCCCGATCTCGACGGGTTCGCCCGCGATCCGGCGCAGCCCACCCACGTCGAGGAACGCCTCATCGATCGAAATGCCCTCGACCACCGGCGTCGTGTTGTGGAAGACCTCGAAGACGGCCTTGCTCGCCTCGGCATAGGCCGACATGCGTGGCGGCACCACAATCGCATGCGGGCAAAGTCGCAGCGCCGCACCACCATTCATCGGCGTACGCACTCCGAACGCCTTAGCCTCATAGCTGGCCGCCAGCACAACTCCGCCACCGACGATCACCGGCCGCCCCCGCAATCGCGGATTATCGCGCTGTTCCACCGAGGCATAGAACGAGTCGAGATCCGCGTGCAGGATCGACGCCTCCGCCCGCGCCTCGATCCGCGGCCGTCGGGAACGCGGCGCAATCGTTGGGTGGACGAACTCGGACACGAACATATGTTCGCATAGATCCGCATCTAGCGAGTCGAACTTTCTGGCAGGGCAGGGCTACGGTTGAACGGACCTCAGCCGGCGAGATAGCGCAGCATCACCACGGTGTTGAAGTGCCTCGTCTCGGCCAATCGGAGCTGGATGCGCTTGTCCAGCAATGGGAACAGCGGTGTGCCGCCGCCGAGCACCACGGGCGAGAGGAACAGCTGGTATTCGTCGATGAGCCCGTGTGGCATCAGCGAGGCCGCGAGGCTCGCGCCACCGACCTCGATGACGCCATCGCCTCCAGCCTTGAGCCTGCGGACCTCCTCGACCGCGTTCTCACTGATCAGCGTGCTGTTCCAGTGGACCTCGGTGAGCGTCCGGGAGAAGACGACCTTCGGCTTCTCCGTCCAGAGCGTGCCGAACTCGCGCTCGATGCGCGACGCGTTCTCGGGCACGTGTGGCCAGTACTCGGCCATCAGTTCGTAGAGGCGACGGCCGTGCAGCGAGACCTCGAGCTCGCGGTAGCGGTCGTTGTGGAACTGGTGCAGTTCCTCGTCCGGGGTGGTCCAGTCGATGTTGCCGTCGCGGTCGTTGATGTAGCCGTCCAGGGACACGCTGAACCCGTAGATCAGTTTCCTCATGACCGGGTAGACGTCCTACGCGCTCGAAACTCATCGGCACTATCGGACAAAAGGAGTGGCTCCGGGCATCCGGTCCGGAGCCTCCGCAAAAACCAGTTGGCGGATGACTGCGGCCACTGCTAGCTTTCCGGAGGCCGTGCCAGAGAACGAGGAGGTGGTATCCGTGAACGCAGTATCGACATGGGTGCTCCCCTCCGGGGTCACGGTCGGGCGATAGATCGTCCGGGAGCGCCGTTCAGCAGCACTCCCGAAAGGCACGACCGTGCAATTCATTACCGAACAGCGCCTCGACGACGACATCCTTGAGCGCGAATTCACCCTCGGCGAGATCCCCGGCATCCTGTGGACGCCCGGATCCGCATCGAAACCGGTGCCGCTGATCCTGGTCAGCCCCCCTCCCCTCGGGCTGCGCAAGGCGTACCCGCGACTGCTGGCCAGGGCCCGGCAGGCCACGGCGGAGGGCTACGCCGTGGCCACCATCGAGCTCCCCTGGAGCGGTGACCGGCCCCGTTCGGCCACCGCTGATCAGGCCCTCACCGACCTACACCGGGCGCTGGCGGCCGGCGGGCCGGTCGAGGACGAGATCGTCGACCGGCTCATCCTCCCGCTGGTCGACAAGGCGGTCCCGGAATGGCGGGCCACCCTGGATGCCCTCCTCGCGCTGCCCGAGATCGGCGGCCCGGTCGGCTACTCGGGCGGGGTCATCTCCATCGGCACCCGGCTGGCGATGGTCGAGCCACGCATCGCGGCCGCGGTTCTGTTCGCCGGTAGTTTCGTGCCCCGCGCCATACTCGAGGAGGCCCGACAGGTCACCATTCCGCTGCATGTCCTGCTGCAATGGGACGACGAAGGAAACGACCGGCAGATGGCCCTGGACCTGTTCGACGCCTTCGGCTCCAAGGAGAAGACGCTGCACGCCAATATGGGCGGGCACACCGGCGTCCCGCAGTACGCCGGGGAGGAGGCGAACCGGTTTTTCGCCCGTCACCTGAAGTGAGGCCAGGCCCTCAGGCCAGCTGCAGACGATAGAGCGGTCGGCCAGGAGCCGCTATCGAGGACAGTCCCGGCCCTCCTCGATAGCGGTGGCCAGCAGATGCACAACTGCCCTGACCGGCGGGTACCGGCCGGTCGCGGCGGCGCTTCTCAGGATTGTCAGGCCAGGCCGTTCGACGGTGGTGCTGGTCTTTGTCGACGTAGATTCGTTCGTCGCTGCGGCCCGGCTTCGGCGAGGGACAGACGACTCCCTGGCGTCGGCTCACGAAACCGGCGGGTGCAGCCTCGTATCGTCCCTCACCGTCCAACTAACGTCCGGCACGGCGAGCGCGAGCTCGAGGTCCCCGATGGTGCGCAAGTCGCGTGCCAGCCGCTCGACTTCGCCCCGAGGTTGCTGGCACCCCCCGCCGGCGCGGCGATGCTTGACTCGTTCCAGAAAGCGGACGAGACTCCTGGGCGTGTCCACGGCCACGGAATTCCAGCAGATGCTGCGGGGAGTTTCGCTTCGCGTGACCGCTCCCCGTATCGCGGTATTGAGTGCGGTGCACGACCATCCACACGCCGACACGGATTCGATCATCCGCGCCGTGCGATCTCGCCTGTCAGCAGTGTCGCACCAGGCGGTGTACGACTCGTTGCGCGTGCTCACCACCGCAGGCCTGCTTCGATGCATTCAACCGTCCGGCTCGGTCGCGCGGTACGAAACGCGGGTCGGTGACAATCACCATCACCTCGTATGCCGGGGGTGCGGATCGATCGCCGATGTCGACTGCGCGGTCGGCGAGGCCCCGTGCTTGACCGCGTCCGACGACCGCGGCTTCGCCATCGACGAAGCCGAGGTCATCTACTGGGGCGTGTGTCCCGATTGCGCCGCATCCCACGCCGATTGATCACATCCCGATCGCAGCCCGCTTACCTATTCAGGAAGGAATGTCATGACATCTGACAGCCGCCCACCCACTCCTGAGACCGGAACTCGAAGCGCAAGCGAGAGCGAGAACCCGGCCATCCCGTCCCCGACTCCGAAGACCGACCAACGCCCCCGCACCAACATGGACTGGTGGCCCGAGCAGATCGATGTCTCGATGCTGCACGCACATTCGTCCAAGTCCAACCCGCTGGGCGAGGATTTCGATTACGCCGAAGAGTTCGAAAAGCTCGATGTCGACGCTCTGAAGGCCGATGTCGCCGCGGTCCTGACCGACTCGCAGGACTGGTGGCCCGCGGACCACGGCAACTACGGTGGCCTGTTCATCCGGATGAGCTGGCATGCGGCGGGCACGTACCGGATAGCCGACGGGCGCGGCGGCGGCGGTCAGGGCGCACAGCGCTTCGCGCCGCTCAACAGCTGGCCGGACAACGCCAATCTGGACAAGGCGCGTCGGCTGCTGTGGCCGGTCAAGCAGAAGTACGGCAACAAGATCTCCTGGGCTGATCTATTGGTCTTCGCCGGCAATGTCGCTCTCGAATCGATGGGTTTCCAGACCTTCGGCTTCGGTTTCGGCCGCCCTGACATCTGGGAGCCGGAAGAGGTGTACTGGGGCCCGGAGGACACCTGGCTCGGCGATGAGCGCTACAGCGGTGACCGAGATCTGGCGAAACCTTTCGGCGCTGTCCAGATGGGCCTGATCTATGTGAATCCGGAAGGGCCCAACGGCCGCCCGGATCCGGTGGCCGCCGCGCGCGACATCCGAGAAACGTTCGCCCGGATGGCGATGAACGATGAGGAGACCGCCGCACTGATCGTCGGCGGCCACACTTTCGGCAAGACCCACGGGGCCGGCGATCCCGACCTGGTCGGTCCCGAACCCGAAGCGGCCCCGCTCGAGCAGCAGGGCCTGGGCTGGAAGAGTTCCTACGGTACCGGCAAGGGTAAGGACGCCATCACCAGCGGTCTCGAGGTCGTCTGGACCGCCACTCCGACCAAGTGGGACAACGGCTTCCTGCAGAATCTGTACGGCTACGAGTGGGATCTGACCAAGAGCCCAGCCGGGGCGTGGCAGTGGAAGCCGAAGGACGGTGCGGGGGAGGGCGCCATTCCGGATCCATTCGGCGGGCCTGCCCGAACCCCGACCATGCTGACTACGGACCTGTCTCTGCGGGAAGATCCGATCTATCGGGAGATCACCCGCCGGTGGCTGGATCACCCCGAGGAACTGGCCGAGGCGTTCGCCAAGGCGTGGTACAAGCTGCTGCACCGTGATATGGGCCCGCTCAGCCGCTATCTCGGGCCATGGGTTCCCGAGCCGCAGCTGTGGCAGGATCCGGTTCCGGCGGTCGATCACGAACTGATCGATGAACAGGACATCGCGGAGGTAGGGCGCAAGGTCCTCGACTCCGGCCTCTCGGTCACGCAGCTGGTGAAGACCGCTTGGGCGGCGGCGGCGAGCTATCGCAGCACCGACAAGCGCGGCGGTGCCAACGGCGCCCGGATTCGGCTCGAGCCCCAAAAGGATTGGGAGGTCAACGAACCCGCCGAGTTGGCGAAGGTACTTCCCGTGCTCGAGCAGATCCGGCAGGAGTTCAACGATTCGGCCGTCGGCGGCAAGAAGGTCTCGCTGGCCGACCTGATTATTCTCGCCGGGTCGGCGGCGGTCGAGAAGGCGGCCAAGGACGCCGGCCACGACATCACGGTGCCGTTCACACCCGGACGGACCGACGCCACACAGGACGACACCGACGTGGAATCGTTCGCGGTGCTCGAACCGCGGGCGGACGGGTTCCGCAACTACGTGCGGTCCGGCGAGAAGGCTCCACTGGAGCGTCTGCTGCTCGACCGCGCGTACATGCTCGACGTAACGGCTCCGGAGATGACAGTACTGGTCGGCGGCCTGCGCGCCCTTGGCGCCAATTACAGCGGCAGCAAGCACGGTGTGCTCACCGAGCGTCCGGGCCTGTTGACGAATGACTTCTTCGTCAACCTGCTCGACATGCGCACGGAATGGAAGCCGTCCGAGTCCGCGGAGAACGTCTACGAAGGTTTCGACCGGTCCTCCGGCCAGCCCAAGTGGACGGCCACCGCCAACGACCTCGTCTTCGGTTCGCATTCGGTGCTGCGCGCGATAGCCGAGGTTTATGCGCAGCAGGACGCAGCAGAGAGGTTTGTGAACGACTTTGTCGCCGCGTGGGTCAAGGTGGTCGACAACGACCGGTTCGACCTCGCCTGATCTCGTGGGTCGGCGGTGGTGGGGCGGCCACGTAGCGCGTCAGGCCTGTTTCGCCGCGAGCTCGATCACGGTGATATCCGAGGGTGCGCCGACGCGCACCGGGGGGCCCCACGCGCCCGCGCCGCGGGTGACGTAGAGCTGGGTGTCACCGTAGCGTTCCAGGCCCGCGACGGTCGGATTGGCCAGTGCCGCAAGGAAATTGCCGGGCCAAAGCTGACCGCCGTGGGTGTGGCCGGACAGTTGCAGGTCCACGCCGTACTCGACCGCATCGTGGATCTGCACCGGCTGATGTGCCAGCAGCACCGCGGTACGTGCGAGGTCACGGTCGCCGAGCGCGGCGGCGAAATCCGGCCCCTGCCCGAGACGTCCTCCCTGAATATCGTTGACACCGGCGAGGTCGAAGTACGGCAGCTCGGTGCGGCTGTTCGCCAGCAGCCGCAGTCCGAGTTCCTGCACATGTTCGATCCACTGCTCGGCACCGGAGAAGTACTCGTGGTTGCCGGTGACGAAATAGGCGCCGTGACGTGCGTGCAACCGCGACAGCGGCTCGACCGCCGAGCGCAGGTGCTCGACGCTGCCGTCGACCAGATCGCCGACCACGGCAACGAGATCCGGTTGTGTGCCGTTGATCGTCTCGACCACTCGCTCGGCGAATCCGCGGCCCAGAATCGGACCCAGATGAATATCGCTGACCACGGTGATCCGGAAGCCGTGCGCGGCGCGCGGCAGATTGGCCAGCGGCACCGTCAACTGCTTCACCCGCGGCCCGGCCAGCACGCTGTGGGTGCCATATCCAACCGTGGACACCGCCGCCAGAGTCGCCGCAGCACCCACCGAACGAGATACGAAGAGCCGCCGCGAAACCGGCGTGGGACGGCCTTGCAACGCGCCCCCGATTTCCCGAACCTCGACCGCCTCCTCGGACGAGCGCGCGATCCAGCGCCGGAAAAGCGGCCGGACCAGCTCACCCACCAATAGCCAGAGCACGAGATAGAGGAACAGCGCGCCCCACATATAGCCGGGCCACGCGATGATCTGGGTGAGCAGGAACGGAACCCCGGCCGATTCGGATGCAAACGCGCCGATCAACAGCGCTGTCCCGGCAATGATCACTCCGGTCCCTACCCGGCGGGCGATCGATCCGCGCTCGGTCGTATCCCGCACGAGCCGCCACCACAGATACCAGTGCACGCCGACCACTCCCACAACGACGATTACCGCGCCGACGACGATTCCCACAGCGACCACCACGTCCACGGCAGCACTCTATGCCCGGTCGAGGACAAGGTGCGCGCAGTGCATTACGGCATTCGCTGCATGCCGCTGTGGGCTATCGCGGCCGTAGGGCAGGTCCTGGTGATCTGCCGCTTCATGGACAACACGCCCAGTGCGCCGAGCAACTTCTTCTGCTCCAGCTTCGGCGATGCCGTGCGGCGGGCACCGCCGGATGGGTCGGCGTTTCCGCACCGCGACGCGCTGTTCTACTGCGAGCCGGGCGCGGGCTGGAAGGAACCCGAGCTGAATTCGAAGGCTCTCGGCTGGGTAAGTGAGTTCTGCGCGCGCTGCGCTCCTTCGCCGACGGTGCCTACGTCAATGTGCCCAATGCTGCCGCCTTGGATTGGGAGCGCGAGTACTACGGCGCCAACTGCAAGCGGCTACGTCAGGTGAAGGCCCGATACGACCCGGAAAACGTGTTCAGCTTCGAGCAGAGCGTGCCGCTATCGAGCGAATCTACGGTATGACTACGTAGCAGTAGGCCGAGCCAGCTACCCTGAGACGTCAGAGTGTCCAGTAGTTGATGAGGGAGTCGGCATCGTGCGTGGATTCGGGGATTTGGAGGCGGTGATCATGGACCGCATCTGGGATCGGGACGCGGAGACCACAACGGTCCGCGAAATCTTCGACGAACTGGCCGCCGAGCGCGGTATTGCCTACACCACGGTCATGTCGACCATGGACAATCTGCACCGCAAGGGCTGGTTGGCGCGCGAACGCGCGGGCAAGGCATATCGATATTGGCCGACGCTGACCCGCGAGGAACACAGCGCACGGCTCATGCTCGAGGCGCTCGGCTCCGGCGGGCGCTCGGATCTGGTGCTCAGCCATTTCGTCGATCGGATCAGCGAGGAGGAGTCGGCCGGACTGCGTGCCGCGCTGCGTCGGCTGACCTCGCGCAAAACTCCAGAGGCGCCGTGAACGTAGCCGTCAGCCTGATGATCTACGGCAGCTTGGTGGCCACCTTCGGCCCGACCGTGCTGCGCAGACTGACCCGGCGCGGCGTCGCGCCCCGGCTCGGGGTGCTCGCCTGGCTGGTCGCGATTGTGGGCGCACTGGGTGCGTGGGTCATCGCGGCCGCCATACTGATCGTCGAACTGGCCACCTACTGGCATCCCACCGATACGCTGCGCGACTGCTATAACGCGCTGGCCACACCGATGCGCCTGCACGGCGGCCTGCTGGTCCAATTGGGGACCCTGACCTGCGCGGCCCTGGTCGCAGTCGCGCTCCTCGGCATCCTGGCGCACGCCGCACAGGCGATGCTGTACATGCGACGCAAAACCATCGCACACGGACGCGCTGTTCGCATGGTCGGTCGTCGCATGCCCGGCGTCGGCGCGGTCGTGCTGGATTCGCCGGAGCGCCAAGCCTATTGCGTAGCCGGACGGCCCGACACCATCGTCGTCACCAGCGCGGCCGTCGACGCGCTGACCGAGAAGCAACTCGCCGCGGTGCTCGCCCACGAGCACGCACATCTGAGCGAGCGGCATGCCGGACTGCTCCGGTTCCTGCGCGGCATCGCGATCACGCTGCCCGGGATGCGTCTGGTGACCGACGGGGTGCACGAAATCGGCCGACTACTCGAGATGTGCGCCGATGATACGGCGGCGCGCACGCACGGCCGGGAGCCGCTGCTCGGGGGCCTGCTCGCGATCGTCGGCGCGACCGAACCCCTCCCGGCGGGCGCGTTGAGCGCCGCGGCCACCGCCGTACTGGATCGGGCCGAGCGCTTGGTCACACCGGTCGGCGCGATGCGTCGCGCGACGAACCGGACCGCATTGCTCGCCGTGATGGCGGCAACCGTAGTGGGTCTTCTCGAGATCGCGGTCGGAGTACTGTTCTGCAGCACAGTGCTGGGATGAATCCGGTACTGCACCGGACCCGGTAAGGGGTTGGGTCCGGTCGGTCGGCAGGACAGAGGAGGGGCATAGGTGCACGTCACCTGGGATCAGGTTTTCGCTTGGCGGCTGCGCAGGCAATTCGTCACGTCACCCGACGACGTCGGGGTCGCCCAGATCGTCGAGCGGCTGTGCGGTGTGCAGGCTCAGGTGACCGCGGCCGCGGATCTCGCGGTGGCGCTGCGGCGCAGTAAACCCGATCCTGGTGCGCTACTACCGGAATTGGCGGCGGGCACGCTGATGAAGACCTGGGCCATGCGCGGAACATTGCACGCGCTCGCCCCCGATATGGCGGCCGCAATCCTTTCCTTGATCGGCTCCGCCCGGACCTGGGAAAAGCCCGCTTGGCAGCGCACCTTCGGGGCGTCGCCTGCTGAGGTCGCGGCACTGGCTGATGCGGTGGCGCAGGTGCTCGATGGCGTGGTGCTCAGCCGGGACGAACTGGTCGCAGCACTGGTCGCCGAATCCGCATTCCATCGGCTCGGCGAGGAATTGCGCTCCGGCTGGGGTGCCCTGCTCAAGCCGCTGGCCTGGCAGGGGGCACTGTGTCACGGTCCCGCGCAAGGTAATCGGGTCACCTTCACCAGCCCGGCCCATCTGATCAACGGCTGGCGCGGCTTACCCGACCCCGAAGCCGCCGCGCCCTTGGCCATTACCGGCTACCTCGGCGCGTACGGCCCGGCGACCCCGGAAACCTTCGACGCCTGGCTCAGCCGCAACAGTCTGAAGAAAACGACGGTGCGCCAGTGGTTCTCCGAACTCGGGGACGCACTCACCGAGGTCGATATCGCGGGGCGGCGCGCCTACATACTCACCGAACACGCCGACGAACTGGCCGCCACGAAACCGGCCGCCACCTCGATACACCTGCTGGGCGCCTTCGACCAATACATCCTCGGTCCGGGCACCGGCGACACCGAACTGCTCCCCACCGAACATCGCGCGCGGGTGAGCCGGGCAGCGGGCTGGATCTCTCCCATCCTGGTCATCGACGGCCGTATCGCGGGCACCTGGGAGACCAACACCGACGATCTATCCGTCACCATCTTCGACGGCTCACTACCCCCGACCCGCGACCTGAAAGCCGCCGCCGACCACGTCGCCGCAGCAATGGGCCACCCGGGATTCACCGTCCACGTGGCGTAGCGACCACACCTGGTCATGATCACCATGCGTGGGTGGCGGCGTCGCCAAGCGAGAGACCCACAACACCAGCGCATGGTGATCATCCGACCAACCATGTCCGACGCTGCGATGCATAGGGGGACACGGGGATTCAGCCAGAATGGCCGGATGAGCCCGCTGTCAACACTGTCCACCTCCGAAATCACCGCGGATCGTCTCCTGCTGCGGAAGGCGCATGACGGCGACCGCGAGGGGTTCATCGAGTTGCAGACCGATCCGGAGGTTCGGACATATCTGGGAGGCCGCCGACCAGCCCGGCCACCTCACCGATGATGGCGAAGAATTGGAACTGACCTATCTCCTGCGCCGCGATTCCTGGGGCCGGGGTCTGGCATTCGAAGCGGCGACAGCCGCACTACATGCAGCTGCCGCCGAACTCCCGGACCAGCCGGTCCTGATCATCACCCAGACAGGCAACCAGCGCTCACTGAAACTCGCTGCCCGCCTTGGTTTCCAGCCGATCAGCACCTTCGAAGCCTTCGGCGAGCGGCAGACCCTGGCGACTGCCCCTCTATATACCTATAGAGCCTGAGTCTCATGCTGTGGCGGGCTCGCTCACCGACGCATGTGGCGCCGCAGCCGTTTTCGGCATCTGCGCACCGAGCCCGATGAATCTCGCCATCACCGCGATGGCGGCGATGTGGCCCGGGGGCCGGTCGGATTCAGTGAGTTCTTTGAAGCAACCAACTATGCTGAGGCTCATGCGCAGGACCAGTTTCGACGAGATGAACTGCTCGGTCGCCCAGTGTCTGGAGGTGGTCGGCGAATGGTGGACGCTGCTGATCGTCCGCGACGCACTCTTCGGCGTGACCCGCTTCGACGACTTCCGCGCACGCCTCGGCATCGCCCGCAATGTGCTCACCCAGCGCCTGGAACACCTTGTCGCGCACAGCATCATGGTCAAGGTGCCCTATCAGGAGAATCCGGTCCGCTACGACTACCGGCTGACCCCCAAGGGCCGCTCGCTGTGGCTGGTCGTCAATGCCATGCGGCAATGGGGTGACGAGTGGGCCGCACCCGACGGCCCGCCGGTGCAGGCCGTGCACGAATCCTGCGGTAAGACCACGGTGATCGAACCGGTCTGCGCCGAATGTGGCGAGCGGGTACGGCGGCCGGACCTGCGCCCCGTCGATGGTCCCGGCGCGGCGGGCGGGCGCTCCATCCTGCCCGCCGACCTCCAGCACGCCCACTGATCGATACGTCCATTAGGCTGCGGCGGTGGCGGATGGGCGAGTGCGGAAGCTGATCGACACGGTCGCGTGGGTACGCATCGAAGACGGCCGCATCCTGTGCGCGCGCCCGAAGGGCAAGGACATCTTCTACATTCCGGGCGGCAAACGCGAAGGCGCGGAGTCGGATCTGCAGACGCTGCTGCGTGAGATCGAAGAGGAACTGACCGTCGCGCTGCTCCCGGAAACCGTCGCCCACGTGGGCACCTACGAGGCCGCACTGCACGGACCGGCCAGCGATGTGGTCGTCCGGATGAGCTGCTACACCGCCGACTACCGCGGCACCCTCGCGGCCAGCAGCGAGATCGAAGAGGTCGCCTGGTTCTGCTATGCGGATCGCGCGCTGGTGCCGCCGGTCGATCAACTGCTGTTCGACGACCTCGTCGATGCGGGCCGATTGGCCTGAGGTGCCCGCACATCCGCCGCGCGGGATACGGTCGATGGCATGACCACGGTTCGCTCACTGTTGCGTTGGGCCGCATATGCGTTGGTTGCGCCGGTGATCGGTATCGGCCCCATAGCGAGCCGGTTTCGGGTTCCGCGCCGGTTGCTGGGCATTTTCATCGCACCGCGAGATTCCCTGGCAGTGCGTGCGGTCGTGCATTCGGTGCTGGCCGGTGCGGTCGGCCTGCTGGCCTGGCTTCTTGCCTTCCTGGCAACAATCGCGGCGGTGCGCGGAATCTTCTATCCGCTGATCGCTGACAACGATCTCGAGCACTCGTGGGGCGGTCCTACGCTGGCCGGAGCTTGGGCGGTGCACGCACTGCTCGGGGTCGGGCTACTGCCCGTATGGGGTCTAGCGCTGGCCGGACTCGGTGCGGTGCAGGTGCGCCTGACCCGCCGGTTGCTCGGTCGGCACGGTCCCTGGTGGCCGATTCCGGTATCGCTGCTGCTGGCCGTCGGTGGCGTACTGCTCTTCATCTCGTGGTTGCATCAAGCCTGAAACTCCGATAGATCACCGCAGCCCCGCATCGTCGAACTGAACGATCCGCGCGCGGGTGACCCCGAATTGACCGGCGCCAAAGCCGCCGCACTGGCCAGAGCCGCCGTCTGCGGCCTGCCCGTCCGTGAATCATGTGCGGATCGTGGCGGGGCCGGTGGATCGTGCGGGCACTTGGCTCCTCACCCTCGAACCGGCGCTCGGTGAACACACCGAACGCCGCGTCGTCGGCTGCCTGAACGACTGGAAGGTCGACGGCATCACCGGCCACCACATCAGCACCAGGCTGGAATACCGCTAGCCGCGATCAGGTGACGGCCGGAGCCCGCCCGGCCCGTTCGATGAGGTGCTGCACCAGGTTCAGGAGCACGTCCTTGCAGGAGGCGCGGTCTCGGGCATCGCACAGCATGACCGGGATGTGATCGTCGAGGTCGAGCGCGTCGCGGACCTCATCGACGGTGTAGACCGGTGCGCCCTCGAAACAGTTCACCGCGACCAGGAATGCCAGTCCACGTCGTTCGAAGAAGTCCACGGCGGCAAAGGAATTGCCGAGTCGTCGGGTGTCGGCGATGACGACGGCGCCGAGTGCGCCGCGTGAGAGTTCGTCCCACAGGAACCAGAATCGGTCTTGGCCTGGTGTGCCGAACAGGTAGAGCACCAGATCGCGGTCGATGGTGATCCGCCCGAAGTCCAGCGCCACTGTCGTCGTGGTTTTTTGTTCGACGCCGGATAGGTCGTCGACTCCGGTGCTGACCTCGGTGATCAACTCCTCGGTGCGCAGTGGCGCGACCTCGCTGATCGAGGACACCATGGTTGTTTTGCCGACGCCGAATCCACCGGCGATGAGAATTTTGACCGAAGCCGCCAGCTGCGGTGTCGCAGCCGGCCGGGTCGGATCAAAGCTTTCGGATGCCATCCAGTACCGCTCGCAATATGTTGAGATCGCCGGGACCCGCGTCCGGCTGCACCGGCGCCCGGAAGATCAAGTGGCCCTCGCCGATCAGATCGCCGACGAGAATCTTGGTCACCGCCAAGGGAAGTTTCAGATACGCCGCCACCTCGGCGACCGACTGCGGTGCCCGGCACAGTCGTACGATATCCGCGTATTCCGGATCTGTCCGCCGCAGGGTGGGCGGCGGATCGGCCATGACGACCACGGTGAGCATGTCCAGGTCATGGCCTGCCCCCATCACCCGCCCGCGGGTGACCGCATAAGGCCGGACCAGCGGACCAGCCTCGTCGTCGAACCATTGCCCACCGCTGTGTGTCATGGCATGCGCGCTGGGGTGGATAGGTAGGTGCCGACGCGTTGGACGGTGACGTTCATTTCGTAGGCGACCATGCCGAGGTTGGCAGATTCGGCTGCTTGTAGTGCTAGGCAGGCGTTGTCGCCCGCGGAGGTGACGAACAGGACCGCTCGGTCGAGTTCGATGACGGCTTGGCGGACTCCGCCACCGTCGAAGCGGCTGCCGGCGCTGCGGGCGAGGCCGTAGAGGGTGGAGGACATGGCGGCGAAGTGTTCGGCGTCTTCGCGGCTCATGGTGGTGGAGCGGCCGAGGAGCAGGCCGTCGGTGGACAGCACCACCGCGTAGCGCACGCCGGCCAGTCGGTCGACGAGATCGTCGAGGAGCCAGTTGAGATCACCGGGGCTGGAAGAAGTCACCGTTGCCTTCCTGTTCATCGGAGTGTTTACCGCTCGGTCCCTGATAGGTGCTGAATTGCTCGGCGGCCGCCACTTCGGGCACTACGGCATCGGGGGCGGCGCGGCGGCCCTGCCGGGTCCCGTTTTCGATGGCGGACATGAGGTCTCGGGCCTGCTCCGCCGAGCGCTCCCGCTCCGGCGGCTGCTCCGCTTCGGGCTCGGCCTGGGTCGGCTGCGCCAATTGCGGTGCGATGCTGGCCTGCCGGTTCCGGCGCGGTAGCGCGGGCCTGGTATCCGCGGCGGTTGGCTGCGGCGCCTCGAACGAGGGTCGCGGCGCCGGTGCCTCGATGGCGGGCGGCGCCACCGGCGGCGCGGTGAGCACCGCGGACTCGGCTTCCGCGCCACCATAGGGGGAGGAGTCGACGAACGGGACCGGATGCCGTCGCCTGCGCGCCGACTCCAGCGGTTCGGAATCCGTTGTCAGAGCTGGTGCTTCATTGGCCAGCAGGGCCGACGGGATGAGCACGATGGCGCGGATGCCGCCGTAATCGGACTCCGAGAGCCGAATCGAAACCCCGTGCCTGGCCGCCAGCTGCGCGACCACGAACAGTCCGAGCCGGGAGTCCGAGGACAATGCCGCGACACCGAAATCCGGTGGATTGCGCAACATCTCGTTGGCCCGGGCGATCTCGGACTCGGTCATGCCCATGCCCTGATCGCTGATCTCGATGACCACGCCCTTGCCGACCACATTCCCGCTCACCTCCACCCGCGACTGCGGCGGCGAGAAGGAGGTCGCATTGTCCACCAGTTCGGCCAGCAGGTGGATAAGGTCGGCCACGACGGTGCCGAGCACATGGGTTTCGGGCAGTCGCGACACGCGCACCCTGGCATAGTCCAGGGTTTCGCCGACCGCACTGCGCACCAGATCGATCAGCGGCACCGGATTGCGCCACTGCCGGCCAGGCTGACCACCGCCGAGAATGATCAGATTCTCGGCATTGCGACGTTCGCGGGTGGCGAGGTGATCGAGCCGGAACAGGGTGTCCAGCAGGGCCGGATCCTCCTGGCGGTCCTCGGCCTTGTCGAGAATTTCCAGCTGCCGGTGCACCACGATCTGACTGCGGTGCGCGATATTCAGGAACACCGCCTTCACACCCTCACGGGTGCGGGCTTCGGTCACCGCCCCCGCCACGGCCGCGGCATGCGCGTGCTGGAATGCCTTGGCCACCTGGCCGATCTCATCGTCACCGTAGTCCAGTTCCGCGGATTCGGCCTCCGGATCGATGAGCTCACCCTTACCGAGGCGGCGCATCAGCTCGGGTAGCCGCTCGTCGGCCAGGGCGAGGGTCTCACCGCGAAGCCGCTTGAGCCGGTTGATGACTCGGTTGGCCAGCACGATCGCGATCAAGAACGCCAGCAGGCTGACCACAACGACCCCGCCACCGGCCCACGCGGATCGCGCGGTGGCATCGGCGGCCTTGTCCTCGGCCAACCTCTGTGAGTACTTGTTCTGGGCGATCCACACATCGATCAGCCCGCGGTTCACCTCGGCGGCCGCGCTGTGCCACTCCTGGGTGCTCAACGGCAGAGCGGGCGGCGTCGCCTGTTTGGTGCTGCTGCTCGACGAACTGGATGAACTGGATGAACTGGAGGTGGTGCTCGTCGCCGTCGTAGTGCGTTGGGCCAGCGCGTTTTCCATGGCGCTCAGCTGCTGCCAGGCCTGGCTCGACATCAGCGTGTGCAGGCTCTCCTGCTCCTTCGGATCCAGTTCGCCGGCCAGATTGGCGGCCTCGGCGTGATAGAAGCCGATCTGGCGCAGGAACTCCTCCACCGGAATGGGGGTCGGCCCGTTCGCATTGACGATCATGCCCGCGAGTGCGGTGCTGCGCGACATCGCTTCGGCCACCAGGAAGATCCGCATACCGTCGGCGATCTGCACGCCGATCTCGGCGTCCGGCGCGGACCGTTCGGCGAGTTCGGTGCCGAAGGTGATGATGTCGAGCAGTCGGTTGTAGAAGTTGTAGGCGTCGGCGACCGGGAGCGTCCCGGCATCGGTGAGCGTGCGGACCTGGCTCATCGACGTCGACAGCGTCATGAAGTTCGCGGCGTTGTCGCCGATCTTCGAATCGTCCACCGCCCGTAGGCCGGCGGAGGCATCGATCAGGCCCTTCAGCGCGCCGTCGAGGCGCATCCGGGCCACACCGAGCGCGGGGGTGGCCGTATCGTCGCCGGTCAGCGCGGCCACCGTAAGCTGACGTTCGCTCTGGACCGCCTCCAGCAATTCGCGGGTCGAGGGTATCGCCTGCTGATTCTGCGACGCCCAGTCCTTGGCTTTATTTCCCTCGGCAACCAGATATCCCGCCGCGCCCACGCCGACCACGAGCAGAGTCAGGCTCGGCACGAGCGCGATCGCCAGAATCCGCGTTCGGACCCCGAGCCTCGCTCTGAACATCGCCATAACCTAAACCAGTTGTGACCATTTCGTTGCTCATGTCCCGCTGAGCGGGACTCGAGTTGACATACCTGTAGCACTTGCGCTGGCCCGTTCGATGAGGTGCTGAACCCGCGTCAGCAGGGTGTTCTCGCAGGACTCGCGGTTTCGGGCGTCCCGAGCAGTACCGGGATGTGGTCGTAGAGGTCCAGCGCGTCGCGGATCTCCTCGACCATGTAGACCGGTGCGCCGTCGAAGCAGTTGACCACCACCATGAACGCCGATCCGCGGCGGTCGAAGAAGTTCGCGGCGGCAAAAGAATTGCTCAACCGCGGGTATCAGCGAGCACGGCGGCCCCCAGCGCGCCGCGTTAGAGTTTCGTCCCAGAAGAACCAGAACCGGTCCTGGCCCGGTGTGCCGAACAGGTAGAGCGGGCCAACCATGCGAAGTGGTCCGTCACGATGAGCCCGGAAGCCGTTGTCAACGTGGGGGTTTCGCTTGCTCTGCGCGAGCCGAATGTCGGTCAGCCCTCGGCGGTGGAGTTGTGCCATTCCTGTGTGCTCAGCGGGAGCGGCGCCAGGGCCGACGCTGTCGTATTGCGTTGAGGCAGAGCGCTTTCCGTGGCCGCCACCTGCTGCCCGCCGTGCTCGCCTGCGGGGACCGCGGACCGTGCCATCGGAATCGCCCGCTGATTCTGCGCGGCCCAATCCTCGGCCCTGTTTTCATCGGCCGCCAGATATAGCGCTCACGCCGACCACGAGCAGCGTCCGGCTCGGGACGAGCGCGATCGCCAGAATCCGCATCCGGACCCGGAGCCGCGCTCTGAACATCGGCACACAGTAATACATACTGTGGCCCTCTCGTAACCCCTTCGGTATACCGGACTGGACCGGCAGCTCCTGGGGCGCGCCACCACGGTCACAGGCCCGCGAAACGGCCGATGGCGACCAGTACGGCAATGATCAGGATCGTCGTGGTGATCGCGATATTGCGGGGTTCGCGCAGACGGATGTGCGAGCTGATCGCGCCGATCATCACCGCGGCGAAACCGACCGCTGCCAATGGGGTGAGCACCGGCGCGATCCCGGTCCACCACGGCACGATAATGCCGATGACACCGAGCAATTCGGCGTAGGCGGTCAAGCGCACCACCGTCTTCGGGAACACCGCGACGCCCGTCTGGCCCATCTCGACCAACTTCTCCTTGGATTGCGTGGCTTTCGCGATCCCGGATGCGGTGAACACGACGGCCAGCACGATCTGTCCGATCCACAGCGCGATATTCATGATTCCTCCCTCGATTGGGTTCAGGTGCCCATGAGACAAATCGGTTCTCGCGAACGTGACAATTTCGGACGAATAGGCGTCGTCATCCGCCAAACCCGGCTAGTGGCTGCTATGGCTACCGCAGGCGGCGTATGTTGTGTGTATCCCGGGGTTACTCACAAGTAGGAGGCACCGATGCCCGCGCCGAATGCCGAAGTCTTCGACCGTCTGAGTGCGCTCGCCGCGATCGCTGATCCGGACACCCGTGCGCGCAAAACCATCGCCGAAACCTTCACCGGCACCGCACTCGGCAGCGTACCCGTGGGCACCGCCGATGATGTGGCCGCCGCACTCGACAAGGCCAAGGCCGCGCAGGCCCGATGGGCCGCGCGCTCGGCCAAGGACCGTGCCGCGGTACTCGAGCGATACCGCGAATTGGTCATCGAACAGCGCGAATTCCTGATGGACGTGATCCAGGCCGAAACCGGTAAAGCGCGCTGGGCCGCCCAGGAAGAGATCATGGGCCTGATGTTCGCGGCCCGCTATTTCGCCAGGGTCGCCCCCGATCTGCTCGACGCGCATCGCGTGCCCGGCGCCTTCCCGGTGCTCAACCGGGCGACCGTGCGCCACCACCCCAAGGGCGTCGTCGGTGTGATCGCGCCGTGGAACTATCCGATGCTGCTGTCCATCGGCGATTCGATCCCGGCGCTGCTCGCGGGCAACGCGGTGATCGTCAAACCCGATAGCCAGACCCCGTTCTCCGCACTGGCCAGCGCCGAACTGCTCTACCAGGCCGGACTGCCCCGCGATCTGCTCGCCGTCGTCCCCGGCCCGGGCACCGTGGTCGGCACCGCCATCGTGGACAACTGCGACTACCTGATGTTCACCGGCTCCTCCGCGACGGGGCGCACCCTGGCCGAACAGTGCGGGCGCAGGCTCATCGGGTTCTCCGCCGAACTCGGCGGCAAGAACCCGATGATCGTCACCCGCGGCGCGAAGCTTGACAAGGCCGCCAAGGCCGCGGTGCGCGCCTGCTTCTCCAATGCCGGTCAGCTGTGTATTTCGATCGAGCGGCTTTATGTGGAGAAGGCGGTCGCCGCGGAGTTCACCGAGAAGTTCGTCGCCGCCGTGCAGGCCGCGAAACTCGGTGCGGCCTATGACTATTCGGCCGATATCGGCAGCCTCATCTCCGAGGCGCAATTGGAGACCGTCTCCAAGCACGTCGCCGACGCGACCTCCAAGGGCGCGCAGGTGCTCGTGGGCGGCAAGGCGCGCCCAGATCTGGGACCGCTGTTCTTCGAACCCACCGTGCTCGCCGATGTCACCGACGAGATGGAGTGCGGCCGCAACGAAACCTTCGGCCCGCTGGTCTCGATCTACCCGGTCGAGAGCGTCGAGGAGGCGATCGGGCTGGCCAACGACACCGAATACGGCCTGAACGCGAGCGTCTGGGCGGCGAGCAAGGACGCGGGGGAGCGGATCGCCGAGCGACTGCACGCGGGCACCGTCTGCGTCGACGAGGGTTATGCCCCGGCCTGGGGCACCACCGCCGCCCCGATGGGCGGTATGGGCATCTCCGGTGTCGGGCGCAGGCACGGCCCGGACGGGCTGCTGAAGTTCACCGAACCGCAGACCGTTGTCGTCACGCGATTCATGAATCTCGATGCGCCGCCGGTGATTTCGCAGGACAAATGGCAGCGGCTGCTGATGACGCTCACCCGCGGCTTCCGTTTCCTGCCCGGCCGGTAAGACACCGACCCCGCCGTCCCGGTCTGCAGCGGGACGGCGGGGCTTCGTGGTGTCGGCCCAGGGCTGCGGACCCCCGGGCCGATCACCCGTTGGCCGCCCGCGGACGCACCCGCGGGCGTGAATCAGGTACCGGCGACTGCTTTTTCGGCAGTCAACTCATCCGATCGGCTCCCGTCCGCGGTGGCGGGCCCGCCGCCAGGACCGCCGTCTCCTCATCGGTCAGCAGTCGCGATCTGATGATGAACCGCACGCCCTCGGGCGCCTCCAGCGAGAATCCGCTGCCACGACCGTTCACCACGTCCACGGTGAGATGGGTGTGCTTCCACAGTTCGAATTGATCGCCGCTGATCCAGAATTCGGTATGCCACGGCAGCCGGCCCAGCAGCACATCCGCGCCGCCGACCCGGAATTCGCGCACCCCGAAACACATCGGTGAACTGCCGTCGCAGCAGCCGCCGGATTGGTGGAACAGCACCGGTCCATGCTGTTCTATCAACCGGCGCAACACTTCTCGCGCCCGCTCGGTGATCGCGACGCGGGCTACTCTGCCATGCATCAGAAAAATCCGAGTTTTGTCGGTGAATAACTGACCAGCAGATTCTTGGTCTGCTGGTAGTGCTCGAGCATCATTTTGTGGTTTTCCCGGCCGATGCCGGACTTCTTGTACCCGCCGAAGGCGGCGTGTGCGGGGTACGCGTGGAAACAGTTGGTCCATACTCGCCCTGCCTTGATTGCCCGGCCCATCCGGTAAGCCGTGGTGATATCCCTGGTCCACACCCCGGCGCCGAGGCCGTAGAGGGTGTCGTTGGCGATCATGGTCGCCTCTTCGACGGTGTCGAACCTGGTTACCGCCACCACCGGGCCGAAGATCTCCTCCTGGAAGATCCGCATCGTATTGGTGCCCTCGAAAATCGTCGGCTGGATGTAGTAGCCACCCGGAAGTCCGTCCACCTTGCGTGCTTCTCCTCCGGTGAGCACACGGGCGCCTTCCCGCCTGCCGATGTCGATATAGGAGAGGATCTTTTCGAATTGGTCGTTACTGGCTTGGGCTCCGATCATGGTGGTGTCGTCGAGCGGATTGCCGCCCCTGATGGCTCTGGTTCGCTCGATGCAGCGGGCCAGGAATTCGTCGTAGATCGACGAATGGATCAGTGCGCGCGAGGGACAGGTGCACACCTCGCCCTGGTTGAGCGCGAACATCACGAAGCCCTCGACGGCCTTGTCCAGGAATTCGTCATCGGCTGCCATGACATCGGGCAGGAAGATATTGGGGCTCTTGCCGCCCAACTCCAGACTGACCGGGATGATGTTCTCGCTCGCGTACTGCATGATGAGCCGTCCGGTGGTGGTCTCACCGGTGAAGGCGACCTTGGCCACGCGCGGACTCGCCGCCAGTGGCTTACCCGCCTCGACACCGAAACCGTTGACCACGTTGAGAACTCCGGGCGGCAGGAGATCGGCGATGAGCTCGATCACCAGCAGAATCGATGCCGGGGTCTGCTCAGCGGGTTTGAGCACCACACAGTTGCCCGCCGCCAGGGCCGGGGCCAGCTTCCACGCGGCCATCAGAATCGGGAAGTTCCACGGGATGATCTGACCGACCACCCCGAGCGGTTCGTGGAAGTGGTAGGCGATGGTATCGACATCGATTTCGGCGATGCTGCCCTCCTGGGCGCGGATGGCGCCGGCGAAGTAGCGGAAGTGATCGACAGCCAAAGGCAGGTCGGCGGCGAGAGTTTCGCGAACGGGTTTGCCGTTGTCCCAGGTTTCGGCGATGGCGAGGGGTTCGAGGCTGTGCTCGATCCGGTCGGCGATCTTGTTGAGGATATTCGCGCGCTCGGCGGGCGAGGTGGCGGCCCATTTCCCGGCGGCGAGGTGCGCGGCTTCGAGGGCCATATCGATATCGGCCGCGGACGAGCGCGCCACCGAGCAGAAGGTTTCGCCGTCGACCGGGGACGGGTTCTCGAAGTACCTGCCCTCGATCGGAGCCGCCCAGTCACCACCGATGAAGTTGTCGTAACGACTGGCGTAGGTGACGATGCCGGTGGCGGACCCCGGTTTGGCGTAGATCATCTGTGGGCGCTCCTCGCGAATCTTCTTGCCGGGCCACTATGTCCCGAGAAGGTTGGTGCGAGGTTGGTGCCGTTGTGGCAGGGGTGACTCAGGAACGCAGCGCGGTGTACAACCGGGCGACGACCACCGCCCGGCGCACATCGTCGGCGGGCAGCAACCGCAGCGCGTGTTCGTGCACCTCGATATCGCCGGGGGAGCGCTCGCCGAAAGCCACGGCGTGATCGGCGCGGTCACTGGCCAGTACCGCCGTGCGCACCCCGACATCGAGATGGTTGCGCCACTGCAGCACACCGGGGGTGTCCGACCCGGGCAGCAGCGGTCCGCGGTACAGCCAGACCGCCGAGGTGGTGTCGCCCGCCTGGATGGCGGCGAGTAGATCGACCGCATCGCAGGAGACCGGACCGGTGAGCATGTAGCGGCGGTTGCTGATCTCACCACCGGTGGTGCGCCGCAGATGCGAAACATCTGCCTTGAGCGTGCTGGAAGAGACCGGACGGTCGCCGTAGACCGCGGCCTGCAGTTGCTCCGGAGTGAACCCGTCGGGCTCCAGCGCGAGCAGCGCCAGGATTTCCAAGTGGCGCGGCGGCAATGGCACCGGCCTGCCGTCGCGGACCAGCCGTGCGCCGCCCAGACATTCGAGCCGCACACCGCGCGCCGGTGTCGGTGCGGCCGCCCGCAACATCGTCTCGACCGCGGTGACCAGCGCACGGACCGAGGTCAGCACCATCGGATGCGAACGCTCCCAGGAACTGGACAGATCGAGCACACCGACCTGGCGGCCGTCGGGTGCGTGGATCGGCGCGGAATAGCAGACCCAGCCGTGCAGCGCGGCGACCAGATGTTCGGCGGAGAACACGGTGGTCGGGCGGTCGCTGTGCAGGGCGAGCGACAATCCGTTGGTGCCCATATGGCTTTCGTCCCAGCAGCCGCCGGGCGCGAAGTTCACCGCCTCGGCTTGGCGGCGCAGCGCGCGATCGCCGCAGGACCAGAGAATGGTGCCCGCGGAATCGGTGACGACCGCGAGGTAGCCGGAGTCCTCGGAGATGTCGCGCAGATCACCGGCCAGCTCGGTAATCGGTTGGCGCAGTGGGGATTCGGTCCAGCGATCGCGGACATCGTCCAGGCCGGGGGCCTCGGTGCAGCTCGGATCGACGGTCGTCAGCGACCGCTGCCAGGACTCGGCGACCTCGTTGCGTAGCGAGGTCGAACCCGCGGGTATGCCGATAGTGCTACTCGGAGCCGTCGCCCAACGCGCCCATTCTTTTTCCAGTGCGGCCCGTTGTTGGGTGAGGGTGCGGAATTGTGCCACCTCGTCAACCCCATCGTCAGTGTGAGCTCACATTCGCTATCTCATGATGGCGTACGCATTAGCTCGAGTCGAGGGTTCGACAGCAAACCGACCGTCCTCCATTGAAGATTCAACTCCGATGTGCGATCGCGGTCTACGCTGCTGATATGGCGAAGGTTTCGCGACGAGCCAAGGTGGCCGACGTGCATGAACTGGCCACCGGCATGCCGTTCGTCAATCGGGTGGACGGACCGCACGGCAATGCGGTCTACCAGGTAGGCGGTAAATCCTTCGTCTTCTTCCGCAATCCGCGCCCCGACGCGTTCGATCCGGACACCGGTGAGCGCTATACCGATGTGATCGTGATCTGGGTGCCCTCGGAGTCGGACAAACTCGCGCTGGTGCAGGATCCGGATTCACCGTTTTTCACCACCCCGCATTTCGACGGGCATCTATCGGTCCTGGTGCGCGGCAGTCGCATCGGTGAACTCAGTAAGCAGGAGTTGGCCGAGGTCATCCAGGACGCCTGGCTGAGCCGGGCCTCCCGTAAGCGGGCGGCCGACTGGCTGGCCGCGCACAATGTCGCGGACTGACCTGCCGTGGCGTGTCCCCGCATTCAGCGCAGCAGTTCGATGACCGCGCCCATCGGCTCCATGCTGCTCTCCAGCACCGAGACGTAGCTGAATCCGAACCTTTCCCTGCGCTCTTCCAACTGCCGCGCCATTTCCTTCGGCGTGCCGATCAGCAATGCGGGCAACTCCTCTGGCCGGTTGGCGACATCGGTGGGCAGATGCGGCCCATACAGTTCCAGTGCGGCCGACCGTTCCTCCGGTGGAATTACGCGCTGCAGCAGGATATTCAGCTCGACCTCCTCGGCCCGTGCCCCGAGCAACTCCCGCAGGTACACCATCCGCGCATCGGTGGCGGCGGGTCCGACGAACTGCAGCGGTCCACCGTTGTACGCCGGAGCGGCACCGGGCAGCGCGACGATATCGGCATATTCGGCCGCGACCCCCAGCAGCCGATCGCCCCAACCGGCGATGACCAGCGGCGGACCCGAGGGTTGCGCGGGCCGGGGCTGATACTCGGGATCGGCGAACAACCGCCGCAATGTCGCCGCGGTCGTCGCCAACTGCTCGACCCGCTTGCGCGCGCTCTCGAAAGTGATTCCGGCCGTTTCGAATTCCTCCCGGACATATCCGGCTCCGAGGCCCAACTCGACCCGTCCATCGGTGAGTTGATCGGCCGTCGCGGCCTCGCGCGCCAGGAGCGCCGCGTTGTAGAACGGCGTATTCAATACGAACGTCGTCAGCCGAACCCGCTCGGTCGCCTCGGCCGCGAGAATCATTGCCGGAAACGGTGCGGGCAACCCCAGATGGTCGGCCACACCGACCACGTCGTACCCGAGTTCCTCGGCCCTGCGGCACTTTCGTATCCACTCCGCCCGCGAAGCGGGTGCGAGCAGAGTGACACCGAACCGGAACTTGCCTCGCGCAGCCGTCACCCTTCCTGTCTACCAGGCCGAACCGATCAGCACGGCGCGAGCGCCAGTCCCACCCAGACCATCCCGGCCAAGGTCACCGCCGCCGCCAATACCGGACCCGGTCGCCACAACCTGGCCGACCCGATGATCCGCCGCACCGCATTTCGCCGTTGCGGCGCATCGGATTTCGTCTCCACCGTCCGCCTGCCCAACCAGCGTCGTACCAATCCGATGGTGCCGATGATGAGTGTCGCGATCAGCATGGCCCCGTCCTACGCATTCACCGCTGTCCGACGCGCCGACGCACCGGCAGCCCGTGGCACGACGCCGAACTCGATCAAACTCTCCGCGGTATCCAGCACCGTCTCCCGCACCGGCCGCATCGACCATCCGAGCTCACGCCGCGCCTTCTCGGAGCTGAGCTGCTCGGTACGGCCCAACGTGGGCACCGTCAATCGAATCCCCTTGTCGAACAAGGCAATCGTCCGCACGAGAATATTCGGGATCACCCGTGCCGGTATCCGGTATCCACGCGGCCCGAACTCCTCGGCCAATGTCCGCCCCATATCCGCCATCCAAACATGTTCGCCCGCGCAGATATACCGATTTCCGACCGCTCCGGGAGCCTCCAGCGCCAGCCGATGCGCCACCGCGAGATCCCGCACATCCACCACTGCCCATCCGACCCGAGGCGAACCCGGCGCATCACGGGCGAGTAGTCGGCGCACCGGTTCGTGCGAGGTGCTCGTCGCCGCGGATTGCAATGGTCCCAACACCATTCCGGGATTCACCACCACCAATTCGAGCTCCGACTTCGCGGCGAAATCCCATGCCGCCCGTTCGGCCAGCGTCTTGCTCTTCTGATAGGCCGCACTGCGTTCGACCACCGACCAATCGGCCTCGGTGCGCACCGCATCCGTCTCGTGACCATAGGTGATCGCGGCGATCGAGGAGGTGAGCACGACGCGTTGAACACCACCGTCGGCACACGCCCGCAACACCCGCAATGTCCCGTCGACCGCGGTATCGATCAGTTCCCGTTCGTCGTCCGGTGGCGTCGCCGGAAACGGTGATGCCACGTGCAGGACGAAGGTGCAGCCCGAAACGGCCGCCGCCCACCCCGCATCATCGTTGAGATCGGCCGCCACGAACTCCAACTCGCCACCGAGCCGATCCGCAAGTGCCACCAGATGTGCGCGTTTATCCGCTTTTCCGAGATCGCGAACCGTGCCACGCACGGCGTATCCGTGCTCGAGCAGTTCGGCGATGACGTGTCCGGCGACGAATCCTGTTGCGCCGGTGACGAGTACCCGTGAGCTCATATGCTTACCCGCTTCGAAGAAGGGAATGCGGCCAACCCATCTGAGCGCCGCTCAGATAATCTAAGCACTGCATAGTTAGGCTGTCCAGCAGGCGTCGAATACGCTCGATTGGTGACGCGGACCAGTTACCACCACGGCGCGCTGCGCGACACGCTCCTCGCCGCCTGCCTGCGGCTGATCGAAACCGAGGGCCTCGGCGCGGTGAGTCTGCGGCGGGTGGCCCGCGAGGCGGGCGTGAGCACCGGCGCGCCGTACCACCATTTCGCTGATCGCTCGGCCCTGCTCGCCGCACTGTCGACCCAGGGTTTCCGACAGCTCGGCAGCGACTTGGCCGACGCGCGCGCCGCCGCCGGCGCACCGCTGCAAGCATTGACCGCGATGGCCGAAACCTATGTGCGGTTCTCCCAGGAAAATCCCGGCTACTTCCGCCTCATGTTCCGCCCGGAACTCTCGCAACCCGATAAGCATCCGGATGCGCAGGCGGCGGGCGACGCGGCCTTCGATGTCCTCGCCGGCACCATCGCCGAAGCCGTCGCCGCAGGATTGCTGCCCGCCGACAAAGCCGACACCCTGGCCGTCATGTGGTGGAGCCTGGCGCACGGCATGGCCTCGCTGTGGCTGGACGGTCAGCTCGAAAAGCGCAGCATCCAACTCGGCACCACCGTGCCCACGCTGGTCGAGGACATCATGCGCACCTTCACCGCGCTGGTCGGCCCCGGCGCGTGACAACCACGCGAGCGCACCCGCCACTAGAGTGAAGCCGAACGTTTGCTCCTCCGATGCACCCGCACTCTTCGAGAGGGATGTTCCGATGACACAGCAGCTCGATCCCACCGTCCAGAAATTCGTCACCGCGCTCAACGACGCCGATCAGGACCGCTTCTACGCCGTCCTCACCGACGACGCGACCATGTCCGATGACGGTGTGGAGCGCAACCTCGTCCAGTGGACCGACTCCGAGATCTTCGGCAGCAACGGGCGCATGAATGTCGAATCAATCGGCGACAACGGCACCGAACTGGTTGCCGACTACACGAATTCCCGCTGGGGTTCGATGCGCACCGCGTGGCGCTTCATCGTGCGTGACGGCAAAATCAGTCGATTCGAGACCGGCCAAGCCTGAGTAGCCTGAGTTCGTGTTCAGCCCACCCGCCACCCGACCGCCACCCCCCACGGAGTCGCTTCGCGACGCTGTGATCCCTCGCTACGGCACGGGCTCTCTAGCTGATTTGTTCCCTTCCATCCTCGCCGGGCTCGGCGTACCCGGCGAGGTCGACCGGCTCGGCCTCGAGCTCGCCACCGACCGGATCTGTGTGCTGCTGATCGACGGTCTCGGCGCGGACGCACTCGCCGCGAATTCCGATGCGGCGCCATTCCTGTCGGCGCTGGCGCAGCGCACGTTGACAGCGGGCTTCCCGAGCACGACGACGGTCAGTCTGAGTTCACTCGGCGTCGGTGTGCCGCCCGGCGAACACGGGTTCACCGGATACCTGATACATGTGCCCGGCTACGACCGCTTGGTGAATGCGCTGACCTGGCGGCTGCACGGCGCGGGACCGAAGATCGACCTGCTGCACGATCTGGTGCCGGAGCAATTCCAGCCCACCGCCACGGTTTTCGAGCGCGCCGCGGCCGACGGTATCGCGGTGGCCCAAGTTGCGCCGCGACTGCAGGCGGGGTCCGGGCTGACCAGGGCGGTGCTGCGCGGCTGCGAATTCCGCCCCTATGTTTCTGTCGGCGATTTCGTCGACGGCGTCGCCACCGCACTGCGCGCGGGCCCGCGCTCGCTGGTCTACGCCTACCACGGCAACCTCGACACGACCGGTCACGTGCGCGGACCATCCTCGGACGCTTGGCTTTTGGAGCTCGCGCACGTCGACCGGCTGGCCGCCACCATCGCCGAATATCTGCCACCCGATGCCGCGCTCGTCGTGACCGCCGACCACGGCATGGTGGAACTCACCGACCGCGTCGACTTCGACAAGACCGAGCCACTGCGCGAGGGTGTACGCCTACTCGGCGGCGAGCCGCGCGCCCGCCATGTCTTCACCGTCGACGGCGCGACCGTCGATGTGGCGGCGACCTGGCAGGAATACCTCGGCGCCGACTTCGATGTCATCTCCCGCGCCGAGGCGATCGACCGCGGCTGGTTCGGCCCCACCGTCGCACCGCATATCGCCCAGCGCATCGGCGATCTCGTGGTCGCGGCCCGTGGTCTGCGCGGCGTCGTGCGCACCGGCGCCGAACCGCTGGAATCCATGCTGATCGGCCACCACGGTTCGCTCACACCCGCGGAGATGAATGTGCCGCTGCGCACGTTCCGACCGTAACCGTCCGTTGCCCTAGGCTGTTACGCGTCATCGCGGGCATGGTCGCCCGCCGAAGCGCCAGGAGGATCTCTATGAACGCCACGCTCTTACGCACCGGACTCGGGGTCGCGGCGGTCGCGGCACTGCTGGCCGGTTGCACCGAAATCGAGCGGGCGCTGAACCAGGGTGGCGACACCACCTGCCGCGATTACGTCAAACAGGATCAGGACACCAAGCGCACGACGATCACCAAGTTCATCAAGCAGCAGACCAACGACGATCACGAGCCCGCGGGCACGGCGGTGGATGCCACGATGATTCAGGTGGACCTGCTGTGCGGTGCCCAGGTCAATCAGGACACCCCGATCAAAAAAGCCGATATCGCAGGCATTTTCCTCAACAAGTAGTCCGGATCCGCGGCAGGCGGACACGCAAAACGGCCCCCAGCCAAAGCGTGGATTCTGGGGGCCGCTCTACTACCTCGACCTATGTCTGGTCGAACTCGCCGTCGCTCACACTTGCGGTGAAGGCGTCCCACGCGGACGGAGTGAACACCAGCGCCGGGCCGGTCGGGTTCTTCGAGTCCCGCATACCGACGTTGCTGCCGTCAAGGAAGGCCACCTCAACGCACTCCTTACCAGCGTCGCTGCGTCGGGACTTGAACCACTGCGCGCCACTTGGGTCAACGTTCACGGTAATAACTCCTAACGGGCTGGACACTCCGGGAATGCAGACGGCCCCAGAGAACCTGGGGACCGATCTAATTCCTCGGCCTACGTCAAGTCGAACTCGCCGCCGTTGACGCCAGCGGTGAAGGCGTCCCACTCGGATGGAGTGAACACGAGCGCGGGACCGTTCGGGTTCTTCGAGTCCCGCATGCCGACCTGGCCGCCGTCGAGGAAGGCCACCTCAACGCAGTCTTTACCGGCTTCGCTGCGTCGGGACTTGAACCACTGCGCGCCGGTTAGGTCAACGTTCACTCGCATAGCTCCTTGCTAACTCTCTCAATCGAATGCGACTTGGGCCAACGTCGAGCGTCGCCCGCGTCACAGTACGGAACGCACGCTGGAACCGGTGCAGATCCTCACGCTTCTCAAGATACGCATCACCAGTGAAGCTCTCCGCATAGATAACCGAAGGCTCTACCGGCCTGCCAGCCGAATCCTTGGGAAAGGTCAGGATGGTGAACGGCGCAATCACGCGGCCAGTCGGGAAACCCGCATGATAAGGCAATAAACGGATCTCGATGTTGTCGCGGGTGCTCATGTCCGCGATGTGACGCAATTGATCGGCCATCACGGCAGATCCGCCGACTACGGTCCGCGTGACATTTTCATGCAGCACGGCCACAAGTCTGGTTGGGTGCCGTGCCCGCGTGATCAAGTGCTGCCGATGGGTCCGCAATGCCGCAAGCCGGTCTAGATCCTCATCCGGAATTCGAGGTTGGGTCGCTTGGTTCATCGCGCGGGCATACTCATTGGTTTGGAGCAGACCTGGAATCACAAGCGGCTGAAAGATCGCCAATTCGGCTGCCGCAGACTCCAGTTCGAGATAGGTGTCGAACTTCGTTGCCAGCACATCACTGTAGGCACGCAACCAGGAACGGACCGGAGCCTGTTTAGCGAGATCCTTCCAGGCGACCAGATCCTCGTCATCGACTCCGTACAACTCCGCCAGCGCATCAAGGTCACGTGGTCTGACCTTTCCTGTCTTGCCGTTCTCGAGACGGCTCAATGTCGCTTTGCCCCAGTCCATCAAGCGTGCCGACGATTCCAAGCTCAGACCCGCCGCTGTCCGTGCGTCGCGCAGCAACCGGCCCAACTGCCGTCTCGGCAGGGTGCTACTGGTGTCTTCGGGATCGTCATCGTTTGTCAGAATCAATGTGCCTTCCCCCTGTTCCGTTCCACCACATGGGTTTCTTCCGAACCGGAAGGATCATAAGCGCAGAATTGGCCCGTTCTTAGGGGATTCGCGGAGATTTCGCCAGGTCGCGAACGCGCCCCGACCGCCATCGGCCCTTGACACACCCTTGCGGCATGTCCACGCCCAAACCAGAACTTCCGCAACGAGACCCGTTCACCGGGCCACCAGCCGCGTACACCGGCGCACCGCCCGATCTGGTCGAGCAGGTTGCGCTCGCAGTCCGTGAGTGGGCTGGCCCACGGATAGATCCATCCGTGCCTCGTCTGCTCGCGGACTTCCATGAAGACACCCACCAGAAACTCGACCGCGCTCCAATCGACAGCCGTCCGATTTTTGAGGGCACGGACGGCTCGCTGCTGCTGGTCGACGAGGACGGATGGATTTCCGACTCGGACGCCGATCTCGACCAGGCCGACGCAATCACCGTCCAGCCCACCGATGTTCGCGACATCGAGGAATCGTGAGCATGAAACCGTCAGACCCCGAAGATGTTTCGCCTCGGCCCAACGAACCGGATGTACATCTCAGCGTGTTCCTGCACGGCGTGCGCCTCGACTACGCCGCCTGCCTTACCGCGGCGTTGATATTCACGCGTGAGCACCAGAGGCGGCACTACGCCGACGCGGTCACCATCGATCTCGGCGACACCAGTCGCTATCCGCGCCTGCCGTGCGAACGCCTCTTCCTCGGCTCATGAGATGAGACGGAGGGCGAAATTCAAGAGCGTCAACGGAATCCGCCGAGCTGTTGGACCCTCCCGGCGGCAGCCGAAGAAAGTGCTGGTCACGGCGTGCTCGCCATTCTATGTGCATAGCACATTAATGTGATCTGTATCACATTCCGCCGGGCATTTTGTCGGTGGTGCATGGCATGGTGGGCGACATGCCTTTTGCCGATTCCGTCGTCGCCACGGATGTCATCCGTGTGCTCGGTGCCCGTGAGCACAATCTGCGCAATGTGTCGTTGGAAATCCCCAAGAACAAGATCACCGTCTTTACCGGCGTCTCCGGGTCGGGCAAATCGTCGATTGTCTTCGACACAATCGCCGTGGAGTCCCAGCGTCAGCTGTATGCGACATTCCCGGCATTCATTCTCAACTTCCTGCCGCGCTATGAGCGGCCGCACGCCGAGGCGATCGAGAACCTGACGGCTCCGGTCATCATCGACCAGCAGCCTGTCGGCGGCGGGCCGCGCTCGACCGTCGGGACGATGACCGATATCTACTCGATGGTGCGAGCGATGTTCGCCCGATTCGGTTCGCCCTCAGCCGGATTCGTCTACAACTACTCGTTCAATGTGCCGCAGGGCATGTGCCCGGACTGCGATGGACTCGGAGTCGCGGTGCGGGCCGATCCGGATCGCTTGGTCGACCGGAGCAAATCGCTCAACGAGGGCGCGATTCTGCTGCCCGGTTATGCGGTGGACAGTGGCGAGTGGCAGATGTACGGCAAATCCGGGCGCTTCGACCCGGACAAGAAATTGGCCGATTACACCGAGGACGAGTTCACCGACCTGCTCTACGGCACCGGCGGCAAGGTGGAGCTGACCTTCGCCAAGGGCACCTGGAAGGCGAATTACGAAGGGCTGGCGGCCAAATTCACGCGCACCCGGTTGCAGCGCGACACCTCGACGCTCAGCGAGAAGACGCGCGAACAGATGCAGAAGTTCCTCACCGAGGGTGTCTGCGCTACCTGTCGTGGTGCTCGGCTCAACGAAGCGGCATTGGCGACGAAGATCGGTGGCCGCAATATCGCCGACTGGTCCGGACTGCAGATCACCGATCTGATGGCGGTGCTCGATGAGATCAGCGATCCGGCCGCACTCGGACTGGCCGCCGCGATCCGGACCGCGCTGCAGCGGGTGACCGATATCGGACTCGGTTATCTGAGCCTGGATCGGCCGACCTCGACGCTGTCCGGTGGTGAGGGGCAGCGGCTCAAGATGATCAAACATCTGTCGAGCACGCTGATCGGGATGACCTATGTTTTCGACGAGCCGAGCGTCGGATTGCATCCGCGTGATGTCGGCCGGTTGAACAACCTGCTGAAGGCGCTGCGCGACAAGGGCAATACGGTGCTGGTGGTCGAGCACGATCCCGATGTCATCCAGATCGCCGACCATATCGTCGATGTCGGGCCGCGTGCCGGTCTGCACGGCGGGCAGGTGGTATTCGAGGGCACCTTCACCGAACTGCGGACCGCGGATACGCCGACGGGTGCGGGATTGCGCAGGCCGTTCACGGTGAAGGAAACCTTCCGTAAGTCGAACGGCGCGTTGCTGATCGAGCATGCGAATGTGCACAACCTGAAAGATGTGACCGTCGCGGTGCC
Source organism: Nocardia sp. NPDC102475 (assembly GCF_055584605.1). NCBI lineage: Bacteria > Bacillati > Actinomycetota > Actinomycetes > Mycobacteriales > Nocardiaceae > Nocardia > Nocardia sp. NPDC102475. The sequence goes on from NZ_JBVJLS010000005.1 coordinate 291,489, forward strand.
GACCGGCATCCTCACCTCGATCACCGGCGTCGCCGGTTCCGGTAAGAGCAGCCTCATCCGCGATGTGTTCGTCCGGGAGCATCCGGATGCGATCTTCGTCGACCAGTCGGCGATCGGGGCATCGTCGCGGTCCACGCCCGCAACGTATCTGGGCCTGATGGACCCGATCAGGAAGCTGTTCGCCAAGGCGACGGGGGAGTCGCCGGGCCTGTTCAGTTTCAACTCGACCGGAGCCTGTAAGCAGTGCGAGGGGCGCGGCGTGATCATCACCGAGGTCGCCTATATGGACCCGGTGACCACCCACTGTGATGCCTGCGATGGACGGCGCTTCTCCGATGAGGTGCTGGCACTGACCTTGCGCGACAAGTCGATTGCCGATGTGCTGGCAATGTCGGCCGAAGAAGCCCTCGGTTTCTTCACCGAAAAGGCACTGTCCACAAAGCTGCGCACAATGAACGAGGTGGGCCTGGACTATCTCAGCCTCGGCCAGGCCATGAGCACCCTGTCCGGCGGCGAACGCCAACGCATCAAACTGGCGACCCAACTCCAGAACACCGGCACCGTCTACGTCCTCGACGAACCGACCACCGGTCTGCACATGTCGGATGTGGACACCCTGCTCGCCCTGATGGACGGTTTGGTCGACCGCGGCAATACGGTGGTGGTGATCGAACACAACCTCGACGTGGTGGCCCACTCCGACTGGGTGATCGATCTCGGCCCCGATGGCGGTAAGGACGGCGGTGAAATCGTCTTCACCGGAACCCCCGCCGAATTGCTGACCCACCCCACCTCACTCACCGGCGAATACCTGCGCAAGTACAAGGCCGCCGGGTAGGACAATTTCATCGGAGTCGTCTGTCGCGCAATCGATTTCGGTGACAGAACACGGCCCGAAGTGGAATGATGGAGTTGGCGAATCTGCCCGATCAGCGGTTGTGGCGGTTCGACCCGGCCGCAGACTACGGCCCGCTCAACCACGCCGCGCGGGGCGCATCGACACCGACAAGATCGCCGCGCACTGGGAGGAACTCGACGACTACGACCTCAGTCTGGAAGACCCTGTCATCGATGACTGACTACCGATACTCACGGGGCGCATCGAGCCAGGACTGCTCAGAGTGCACATAGTGCGCCGCTATCTGCGTAACTGCTTAGCGCCGGATCGGGCGGATTTGCTCCTCGCCCCCCGATCTGGCCGATGGTCACGATGCCGTGAGCTGCTGGGGCTGCCCGAATGAGCTGGGCGCCAATGCCCACCCGCACAGTTCTCGAAGTGCGCGAGGACCGCCGGTCGGGCCCTCGGGACGGGTGCGGCTGCTGATCGGCGAGGGTAACGACTACTTTGCTGATCTGGGGTTTTTGCGCTCGGCATTGAAGCGCGCCTTCTTCTGACGATTCCCGCACGTGTTCATGTCACACCATTTGCGGGTGCGACTTTGGCTGGTGTCGAAGAAGGCGGCTTGGCAGGTTGGCGATGCGCACAAGGCCAATTTTCCGTCTCGTTCGCCTGCGATGATGCTGATCGCGTCCGCGGCGATCACGCCTAAGGCATCTTCTACGCAGGAAGCCGAGCTGAGTCGCCATCGCCGATCGCCCTCGGGCGTCAGGATTGCCGCGGCCCGACCCTGAATGCTGCAGTCATTGATGACTTGGACAGCAGACGCCGGGAGAGCGGCCTGAGTCGCGGCCGCTGTCGCGGCGGCGTGAATCGATTCCCTGAGTTCCCAAGCGAGTTCGAGCTGGGCGGTGGTGCAGGACTCCACGGTGAGGCCGTTCACTGCCAGCCAGTCGACGAGTCGGTGCGGCGTGGGAATGCGTTCCACAGCGTTGCCACGGCGCTCCGTCAGAGTCGCCGTGAAGCTGGTCGCCAGCACGTTACCCAGACGGAAGTCGGGGAACTGAGCACGCATGGAACCACCTTAGCTGGTTGCACGCTGACATCGAGACATGTTAGAACCGTCTTAGCCGGTTCGTGACAGGTCTTAGCCGGTTCCACGAGGACCAGGAGGTCTCATGCCCACACAACGTCCAACCAGCGACGTGCAAGCATTTGAAGCCCACGCAACTGACGCTGACCTCGACGATCTGCGCGCGCGATTAGCCGCGGCACGACTGCCGGAAGCTGAGACGGTCTATCGCGCCGCGCCCGGCCCTCGCCGATGGGACCAGGGCGTTCCTCTCGCCGACCTCGTCGATGTCGTGAACTACTGGCGCACCGAGTACAACTGGCGGTCGTTCGAAGCGCGCCTCAACCGGATCGGCCAGTTCCGCACGACCATTGATGATCTGGGAATCCACTTCCTACACCGCCGATCCGGGCGCGCAGATGCCACTCCTCTGATCTTGACGCACGGCTGGCCGGGCAGCATTGCCGAGTTCATCGATGTAATAGACGAACTCGCAGATCCGAAAGATGCAGACGCGCCAGCGTTCCACGTCGTGGCCCCGTCGCTACCAGGCTTTGGTTACAGCGACAAGCCGGCCACCACCGGGTGGGGAACCGAAAAGATCGCTGCCGCATGGGTCGAACTGATGGGAAGGCTCGGCTACAGCAAGTTCGCAGCCCACGGCGGCGACTGGGGAGGTGTGATCACCACGGTCCTCGGCGGCAGGTTCCCGGCGCACGTTCTCGGCATCCACACAACGACCGCGCAGGCACCGCCCGGGTTGACAACGGACGCGCTGACGGCGACCGAGCGCAAATGGACCGAGGAAACCCGCGATTTCTGGCGCCACCACGCGGCGTACGCGAAGCAGCAGGCGACCCGACCGCAGACCATCGGCTACTCGCTCGTCGACTCACCAGTCGGGCTTCTCGCCTGGATCCTCGACAAGTTCGCAGAGTGGACAGATACCGAAGACAGCCCGTTCGAGACGATTTCCAGAGACAGGATTCTCGATGACGTCACCCTGTATTGGCTGACGCGGACCGGCGCATCGTCGGCCCGCATTTACTACGAAAGCCACAACTCGCTCGACCCCGAACTTCGGGTCGACGTCCCCTCAGCAATCACCATGTATCCCCGCGACATCGAGAAGTGTCCGCGCCCCTGGGCACAGGAGCGGTACCGACAGATCGTCCGATGGAGGTCGCCCGAAACCGGGGGACATTTCCCGTCGCTGGAGGTTCCCGAGTATTTCGTCAAGGATCTGCAAGAAGGCCTCGCGGCAGTGCTGGCCGCTGATCGGTGAAGCGACCACGTCTGCCTGAGCGTGGTTTGCCCTTCGTTCTCGGCGGGAATACGAGGCCCTACCAGTACGAATCCCCGAATCAGGCGGAGTCGACGAGGGGGCGGACGTGCGCGGCGGCGGTGGCGTCGTCGCGCCACGTGCAGGCCAGGCCGAAGGCGGCGACTCGGCCGGTGGCGAGAACGGCTCGTACGGCGGCTGAGACCTCGGCCAGGGTGGGGCTGTCGGGCGCGGGGAAGAGCAGGCCCGGGAGGTCATCCGGGGTGACCACGTCGAAATCGATGTGAAGGTAGACCGGGCCGTCCGGGAGGTCGCCTATGTCGCCGACCGGGCGGTGCCGGATCTGCGCGGTGCGCAAGTATTCGACCTCCGGTGGGTCGAGGTCGCGGCCGCCGACCAGGACGGCGCGGTCTTCGGGGATGTCGCGCAAGCCGATTCGGTCGGCTATGAGGTGACGGCCGTAGCCGACGAGCATGCGCAGCGGGAAGCCACCGAGGTAGCCGGACGCGGAGGTCTCGAGGGTTTGCACATCGCCGTGCCCGTCGAACCAGACGAGCGCGGGATCCAGTCCGGCCCTTTGCAATCCGGCCACCGTGCCGAGCGCGGTCGTGCAATCCCCAGACGCGACGATCGCACGTTCACCGCGAATCGCGGACTCCGCAACCCGATCCGCGACTGCGTCATAGAGCACGGCCATCCGCGCCCATGGATCATCGACATCAGGCAGCTCTGCCGTGACCACCGCATCCGGGGTGATCGGAGCATCGATCTCCGGCCGGTATTCATCGAGGTGGTACGGCACGAGCAAGCGCATCTACCGAGGCTATTCGGGGCCGAAGCGCGCGGCCACCGTTTTAGAGGTCCCTGAGGCCGTGCAAGCGTGCGTCCGCCCAGCGCGCAGGGGCCGCCTCGATCCGTGCACACCGAGAGGGCTGCATGCGGCTTGCTCAGCCCGCCGCGTTCACCGATAACGACCGATACCCGCCCGCCTGCACCGCGCCAGTGACGAGGGCCCGAACATCGCGCGGTGCACTCGGCAGCAGCTCGAGCAGGTCGGTGCTCGATGCTTCGAGGAGTCCGGCACCGAGATTCGCGAACAACGAGAGTGTGTGCGTGATCTGATAGGGCTCCAATCCACTGTCCTGCAACATATTCCGCATTTCGCCGAGCGAGATGGGCGCGTATCGCACCGGGCGACCGAGGGATTCGCTCAGAATCTCGGCGATATCCGCACCACCGACCGCGGTCACGCCCTCCAGCTCGTACACCTTGCCCGCATGCCTGCTCCGCCGCCCCGCGGCCAGATCGCGCTCGGTCTCGGCGGCCACCCGCACGGCCACCTCGGCCAGATCCTCGCGCGCCACAACCGAGATCCGGCCGGTGCCGAAGGCCGCGGCGAAAACCCCGGATTCGGCCGAGGCGGCCGCACCGGCGACGGCGAGCCCGACCGGCACCTCCGCATACAGGCCGTTGCGCAGGACGGTCACGTCGAATGGTGCTGCGGCCAGCCGCTTTTCGGTCCACCGATGCGGCAGGGCAATCGTCATCAGATCGCCGGAACCCGCAAGGCTGGTGTAGATCACGTGCCGGACCCCGGCGGCCGTGGCGGCGTCGATCACCGCGCCGTGTCGTGCCAAGACCACATCGTCTTCGGCATATCCGGCCGAAATCAGTACCAGGACATCGACATCCCGCAGTCCCGCGGACAGCGTTGCCGGATCGTCGAAATCGATTCGACGCGTGGCGGTGTCGTCACCGGAGCGGCTGCCCGCCGCTACTGTCAGGCCGTCGAGGGCGGACAGGCCGCGGTGGACGAGGCCGCCGAGGGATCCGGAGATGCCGGTTACCAGGATCATGACAACGCTCCCGATTGTTGTAGTTGCTGAATTCGTCCCCAGCATCGGTCGCCGCGACGCGCGGCATAAGGAGGCACTTTCATGTCGGTCACGAACACGGCGATCACCGCGCAGGTCACGGGCACTATTCCCGACGGGCCCTGTGGCGATGACGACTGCGGCATCCGCGATGTGCTCGACCGGCTGGGGGATCGGTGGACGGTATTGGTGATCGTCGAATTGAGTAAGGGAGTACGGCGTTTCCGCGAATTGGAGCGGGCGATTCCCGGCATCTCACAGCGCATGCTGACACTGACCACCAAGCGGCTGTGCCGCGACGGCATGGTCGAGCGCATCGCGTATCCGACGATTCCACCGCAGGTCGAGTACCGGCTCACCGAGACCGGTCAGAGCCTGGCGGAGGCCATCGGCGCACTCGCCGACTGGTCGCGCGATCACAAGGACCGCATCGCCGACGCCCGCCGACACTGGGATGCCGAGCACACCGACTGAACACCTGTCGCCCGCGGGCGAACAGCGCTTGAATGGAAGCATCCCCACAGGGAGGTTCCGATGACCCTTACCGCTCGTGACCTGCTCGACGGGATCCAGGCCGAGCTGGCCCCGCACGACGACGGCAACCGCATGGTTCCGCTCATCTCGGTGGGCAAAGCGCCGCGCGCGGTCTTCGCCGCGATCGCCGCCGAGGAGCAGCGCATCGTCAGCAGCGACTGGCGCAGCTTCCACGCCTTGGCGGCGCGGACGGACGAACCGCACGTCAGAGCGTTCCTCGACGGCCTCCCACCAGGCGAGCGGCAGGCACTCGCACTGCTGGAGGCGCTCGTGGCGGCGGCCGGACCCGACCAGGGCATGGAGCTACCCAGAGCGGGTTGCCAGGCCTACCCGGCCTATGTCGCCTGGTTGGCGCTGAACGCCGAGCCTTCCGCCGCCGCGGCCGGTATCTACGCGAATGTCGCCGCATTCGGCCGCTACTGCCGGGCCGTCGCCGAAGGCATGCGCGCGCACTACGAGTTCGACGACCCCGCCTGCGCATTCTTCGACTTCTTCGCCGCCGACACCCCCGAAGCCGAACAGCGGGCCCTCGCCGCAATCCAGGCCGGAATCGACAGCGGACGCTCGAATCCGAACGACGCACACTTGTACGCCAGACTTTTTCAGAACTACGAACTCATGTTCTGGAATACCCTCGCCGACGAGTTCTCCGGATAGCACCGCGACCGGATGGCCTCAGGCGGGCTGCCACAGTTCGACCCGATTGCCCTCAGGATCGGTGACCCAGCCGAATCGGCCGACACCCGCCATGTCCTGCGTTTCTTCAGCCACGTCCGCTCCCATGGCACGCAATTGCGCAAGCATCGCATCCAGGTCGCGGACCCGGAAGTTCATCAGGGTTTGCTGGGCGCGGGACCCGAAGTAGTCGGTCTCGGACTCGAACGTCGCGAACACCGTCGGCCCGGCTCCCTGACGCCACAGGCCGTTCTCATCGGCGTCCAGGCCCAGGCAATCGCGATACCACGCGCTCAGGGCCGCGGGGTCGGCGGCCCGCATGAAGTATCCACCGATTCCGAGCACACGTTCCATGCCGCTATCTTGCCAAGACCGCGTGCAAGTCGTCGCCGAACTGCCGCTGCACCCTCGGCGGTGACGACGGCCGGCGCCCCGTCCAACACGTAGCCTTGGCACTCCGAGCCGTCGCGCGCAGCAGTCGTCGGCCGCTCCTCGCAAAGCTTCGTGTCCGTCGCACATCTAGTGACTACTTCGCAGAAGGTATCTACCTTGTGCGAGGTTCTCGAAAGCTATGCGGGCGAAGGCGTCTCGGCCGTCGAGCAACATCGCGCGATCGGGCTTCCCCTATCGCTGCTCGCTCAGCTGCTGCGTCCCCGTGATTCGGAGCAGTTCGAGTGCCGAGGCGGCGGGGGTGTCAGGTGCTGCGGAGTACACGACCACGGCCTGGTCGCTGTCGGGGACGAACAGGGCGTCGCAATCCAGGACCAACCGTCCGACCTCGGGATGATCGATGGTCTTGGTGGCGCTGCGCCAGTTGCCGGTGCTCCCTTCGCACCACAGTCGGTCGAATCGCGTACTGCGCGAACGTAGTTCGGCGACGAGACGAGCCAGGTCCGGATCGTCGGGATAGGCCGCCTTCGCGCTGCGCAGCGAGCTGACCCAGGATTCGGCGGCCGCCTCGGCCTCGGTGGGGGTGAAGACCACGCGGGAGGGTTCTATCCCGAGGAAGGATTGCCAGATGATGTTGCGCCGGGCGGGCGACCACGCGGAGAAGTCCCCGAGCAATGCCGCTGCCATCGGATTCCAGGCCAGCACATCGGCTTTCGCGGAGATCACCAGTGCGGGCAGATCTGACATCCGGTCCAGCAGTCGCAGCACGCTCGGTCGCACCACCATGTTGATGCGGCCTTCCTGCGGTGGCGCGGAACCGGCCAGCCGGAACAGCAGATCGCGTTCGGGATCCGCGAGCCGTAGGGCGCGGGCGAGCGCGCCGAGCACCGCCACCGACGGTCGCGGTCCACGTCCCTGTTCGAGCCGGACCACATAGTCGACACTGACACCGGCCAGTTGCGCGACCTCCTCGCGCCGCAGCCCCGGCACCTGGCGGCGCGAACCGCTGGGCAGCCCGACATCGCGCGGCCGCACCCGGGCCCGGGCCTGCCGTAGCAGCTTGGCGAGTTCGGCGCGATCCATGCCTCGATGATGCCGCAGGACACGGACGCCGGGGTGGTACTGCCGGTCCCAGGAGTTGTCAGCCCTGGAGCGAGATTCGGGTGGCGGGCCAAGGTCGAGTCATGACCAACACGACAACAGCCCTGGTCACCGGGGCGAACAAGGGAATCGGCCGCGAAACGGTCCGCAGGCTGGCCGAACTCGGCTGGCGGGTATTCCTCGGTGCCCGCGACGCGGAGCGGGGCAAGGCGGCCGCGTTCGAACTTGCCGAACAGGGTTTAGACGTCGAGTTCGTCCAGTTGGATGTGACGTCCGTCGAATCGATCGCGGCCGCCGCTCAGACCATCGCGGGCCGGACGCCGCACCTGGATGTTCTGATCAACAATGCGGGTATCGGCGGTACGCGCGCCACTCCCGCCGATACCGTGGCCGCCGATTTCCGAAAGGTCTTCGAGACCAACGTTTTCGGGCCCGTGCAGGTGACCCACGCCTTTCTGCCGCTACTGCGCGCGGCCACCAATCCGCGCATCGTGATGGTGTCCAGCGGCATCGGTTCGATTGCCATCACCTCCGATCCGAGCCGGATCGAATCGCAGATCCTCGGGCTGGTCTACCCCTCCTCGAAGACCGCACTGAACATGATCACCACGCAGTACTCCCGCGAACTGCCGCGGATGCGGGTCAATGCCGCCGATCCCGGTTACACCGCAACGGATTTGAACGGGAATTCGGGCCATCAAACGGTCACCGAGGGCACCGATGCCATCGTGCACCTCGCGACCATCGGTGCCGACGGCCCCACCGGCGGCTTCTTCAACCGCGTCGGTCGGGTGCCCTGGTGAGCACCGACACACCCACTGTCCGTCTTCGCCGCAGATGCACAGGTAGGGTCCTCGGACCTGAGTGTCCCCGACCTGGCAGCCCTGCGTCCGCTCCGACGGTGGCGGTTCGGCCACGGCGAACACCTACCCGTCTCGCATGCCAACCGGTCGCTAGCAGCGCATTCAGCGGGCCCCACCATTGACGTACAACGTCTGGCCGCTGACGTAGGACGCCTCACCGCTGGCCAGAAAAGCGATCACCGCGGCAACCTCCTCGGGCTGTCCAACGCGGCCTAGCGGAGTCCGCTCGGCCACAGCCTTCTGGTGGTCTTCGGCCGTGACCCCGACCCGGTTCGCGGTCGCGGCCGTCATCGCGGTGGCGATGTAGCCGGGCGCGACGGCATTGACATTGATGTTGTACGGTCCGAGCTCGATGGCCAGCGTCGCGGTCAGGCCCTGGATGCCGGCCTTCGCGGCGGCATAATTCGCCTGACCGCGATTGCCGAGCGCCGAGCGGCTGGACAGCGAGACGATCTTGCCGTAGCGCTGGGCGACCATGTACTCCTGGGCCGCCTGGGTGCAGTGGAAAACACCGGTCAGATTGACCGAGAGCACCGCATTCCAGTCGTCCTCGGAGAGCCGGAAGAACAGATCGTCGCGGGTGATGCCCGCATTGTTGACCAGAATGTGCGGACCGCCGAGATCGGTTGCGATATCGGCGAATACGGATTCCACCGAGGCGCGGTCGGTGACATCGCAGACATAACTGCGCGCCGCGCCGCCCGCCGCGACGATTTGCTCTGCGGTGTCCTCGGGTGCATTGCGGTCGAGCACCGCGACCTGTGCGCCCTGGGCGGCGAGCAGCTGCGCGGTGGCCGCGCCGATACCCTGTGCCGCGCCGGTGACCACGGCGACCCGGTCGGTGAATCTGGTCATCGAACGTCCTCCTCGGGAGTTTGATACGGCGGTCATCAGAATGCGCTGACTCCGGTCAGCGCACGACCGATCAGTAGCTTCTGGATCTGGCTCGTGCCTTCGTACAGGGTCATCACCTTGGCGTCGCGCAGATATTTGCCGACCGGGAATTCGTCGATATAGCCATAACCGCCGAAGACCTGCAGCGCCCGATCGGCGGCCCGCACCGCGGCCTCACTCGCGAACAATTTGGCCTTCGACGACTCGACGCCGAATTCGGCACCACGGTCGATCAGATCGGCCACCCGCCACACCAGCAGCCGGGCCGCGTCCACATCGAGGGCGATATCGGCGAGCAGCTCCTGCACCAACTGATGCCCGGCGATCGGCTTGCCGAATTGTTCGCGCTCGGTGGCATATCCGACGGCGGCGTCCAGGCAGGCCTGTGCGATACCGACACAACCGGCGGCCACCGACATCCTGCCCTTGGCCAGCGCCGCCATCGCGACAGTGAAGCCCTTGCCCTCATCGTGCAATCGGGCGCTGTCGGGGACCCGGACGCCGTCGAGTACGAGTTCGGCGGTGGCCTGTCCGCGCAGTCCCAGCTTGCCGTGGATGGCGCGGGCGGTGAAGCCGGGGGAGTCGGTCGGGACCAGGAATGCGGTGATACCGCGATGCCCTTCGCCGCCGGTGCGGGCAAAAACGAGGGCGACATCGGCCCAGGTGCCGTTGGTGATGAACATCTTGGTCCCGGACAACACCCAGTCGTCACCGTCGCGAACCGCGCGGGTGCGCAATTGCGCCGCATCCGAACCGGTCCCCGGCTCGGTCAGGCCGAAGCAACCGAGTGCGACACCCGCGGTCAAGCGCGGCAGCCACCTGCGCTTCTGCTCCTCGGTGCCATAGTGATTTATCGACTTGGTGACCAAACCCAAAGAGACCGAGACGATTCCGCGCACAGCGGAGTCACCGCGCCCGAGTTCCTCCAGTACCAGACAGTAGGTGAGATAGTCGCCGCCGCTGCCGCCGTACTCCTCGGGAATGGTCAGGCCGAGGAAGCCGATTTCACCCAGTTCGGCCACGATCGCGGTATCGACGGATTCGGTCCGGTCCCACTCCATCGCATGCGGCACGATCTCGCGGTCGACGAATTCGGCGGCGAGGCGCTTGGCGGCGGCCTGTTCGTCGGACAGTTCCAGGTTCATCACGACTCCGGGGCAAGAAAACTAACAGCGAAAGTTTCTCGTATGCTAACCATCGATAAACTAGCGATGCAAGTTTGATGGTGTGGGTACCCGCCGTGCGACACTGGATTGATCGACCAGGAGGTTTTCGTGGGAAGACCCCGCCACCCCTTGCTCAGCCGCGATCGCATCGTGTCGGCCGCGCTGGATCTGGTGGATGCCGAAGGACTGGAGGCGGTTTCGATGCGCCGACTCGCCACCGAACTCGGCGTGCAGGGCCCCTCGCTCTACAACCATGTGGCCACCAAGGACGATCTGCTGGACGCGATGGTCGATGCCGTCCTCGGCCAGATCGATCTGTCCATGTTCACCGATATCTCGGATTGGCGGGTGGCACTGCGCGATTGGGCCAGGTCGTATCGGGCGGCCCTGGCGGCGCATCCGAAGGTGGTGCCCGCCCTGAACCAGGGCATGGGCCGACGGCCGAATGCGTTGCGCCAAGCCGATGCGGTCTTCGGAGGCCTGGTCGCGGCGGGCTGGCCGCGCGGCGAGGCCACCCAGGTGGGTGCGCTCATGCGGTTCTTCGTCACCGGGTCGACGCTGGGGTCGTTCGCGGGCGGGTTCCCGGAGGACGCGGCGGTCTATCGCGGAAATTATCCGCATCTCGACGAGGCGCACCTGTTGTCGGGGCGGCAGCGCGATATCGATGACGCCGCCTTCGAAACCGGGTTGCGCGCGTTGCTGGACGGGTTGTCGTTGCGGTTCGAGACGCTGGAGGGTGCGGCAGGCGGGCGCTAGCGTGCGGCCAGCCAGTCCGGGAATTCGGTCAGCTCGCCGAGGACGAAATCCGCTCCCGCCGTGCGCAATTCGTCGGCATCGCAGGGTCCGGTGGCGACCCCGAGCGCAAACACGTCTGCCGCCCGCGCCCCGCGCATATCGCCCTCGTGATCGCCGACGAACAGATCCGCGCCGTGCTCGCGCAATGCTGCCGCCTTGCCGTCGGACCACAGATCACCGACCACCTTATCGATCCGCCATCCGAGTTCGGCGACGTGCAGCCGGGCCAGCGGTTCGTGTTTACCGGTCACGATGAGCACCCTTCCGCCGCGCGCACGGACGGCGTCCAATGCGGCATCGGCACCGGGCATGGCAGGAATGTAGGGCACGATCGATGGATAGATCTCGCGGTAGCGGGTCACCAGTGCCGGAATGAGCTCCTCGGGCGCACCGGCGTCTGCCAGCAGCATCGCCAGCGGCGGCCCGAGCCGGTCGGCCAGTTCAGCACTACGCAACGGCAGACCGAACTCCGTGGCCAACTGCTCGATCGCCTTGCACACACCCGGCCGGGAGTCGATCAGCGTCATATCGAGGTCGAAACCGACGGTCCAGGTCATCCCATGACTCTATCGTCGGCACTCGATCCGCCGCGCGACAGGACCAGCGGTTAACCAAACAGGGCACGGCGAAGATCAAACAGGGGGAACATTTCCGCAGGCGGCGCGAAAAGCCGGTCGCCGAACTTACAGTTGACCGACAGCGAAGGGCTCCGGTCTGCATCGCGGAGGACGAGATGACGAGCCAGCGCCAGCCACCGACCGTGGGCTCGATATTCGGGCACTACCGGTTGGATCGGCTGCTCGGGCGCGGAGGCATGGGCGAGGTCTACCAGGCCTACGACATGCGCAAGCGCCGCAGTGTGGCGATCAAGGTGCTCCTCGAACGGCTCGCGCAGGACGAGGGGTACCGCGAGCGGTTCCAGCGCGAGGCCGACGCCGCCGCGCGACTGCGCGAACCGCATGTCATCCCGATTCACGATTACGGAGAGATCGACGGCCACCTGTACATCGACATGCGCTTGGTGGACGGTGTCAGCCTGCCGTCGGTATTGGAGAGCAAGGGACCGATGCCTGCGCAGCAGGCGGTGGCGGTGATCCGCCAGATCGCGTCGGCATTGGATGCCGCGCACGCGGAAGGACTGGTCCACCGCGACGTCAAACCGGACAACATCCTGCTCACGCCGGAAGGTTTCGCCTATCTGGTCGACTTCGGTATCGCGCATTCCGATGCCGATCACGGGTTGACGACCCACGGTGCGGTGATCGGCTCGTTCAGCTACATGGCGCCGGAACGGTTCCGTGCCGAGCACACCACGCCCGCGGTCGACGTCTACTCGCTGGCGTGCGTGCTCTACGAATGCCTCACCGGCGCACGACCGTATGCGGGCACCACCGACGCCGAGATCATCAGCGCGCATCTGTTCGGGCCGGTGCCGCGACCGAGCACGAACCAGCCGGATGTGTCGCCCGCGCTCGATACCGTCATCGAGCACGGTATGGCCAAAAACGTGCGAGAACGTTACCGGGCGGCGGGGGACCTCGCGCATGCGGCGGAGGCGGCGCTGACGAGTGCCGGTGCGGTCACCGAGGGGCGCACGGCGGTGTCCGCGATCGGGGTGCACGATGAACGAACCTCGAATCGTGAAGCCGGACAAGGCAGCTCGACCGATACCGCGACTCGTGACGATCTGTTATCCGTTGCCCGGAAACCCGATACGGAGCGATCCGATGTCGAGCAGCCCGAAGCCGAGACACGCGATACACAGGGTGTCACGGTGGCCGAACCGCGCCGCCGACGCCGCAGGCTGACCGCGCTCGTCCTGGCGCTCGCCGCCGTGATCGCCGCCGGGGCCGGATTCGGAGCCTGGACCTTGCTCGGCGATCGCAAGGGCACCGCGGTCGCCGACGCCACCGCACTGCGCGACGCCGATATCGATCTGCTGAAGATCGTTGCCCAGACCGGCCGCAAACGATCCACCTGCCAGCACGAGCCGCCCGATACCTCCACTACCGTCGCGGTCATCTTCTGCCCGGACCACCCCGCGGCCAGTGAGTCGGCGGTCCGATACATGCGGTTCCGCAATCTCGACGCACTGCGCGACTACTACAACCTCCTGATCCGCACCTTCCAGGCCACCAACTGCCCGGGCGACCCCGCTGGACCGGACGGCCCGGTGATGTACGAGGGCAAGGAGATCGGCCGCAAGGCGTGCCTCGCCAACCGCGCCGATGACCCCAACGCGCCGAAACCATCTCTGCTGGTGACCGATGAGCCCCAGCTCGCACTGGCCTTCTTCATCTGGCCGTCGCCGAGCGACCAGCCGCTGCGCGACTACATGTCCAAGTTCGCCGCCAGCCAGTTCCTGACCGCCGAAGCCGCCCGTGACCCGGACTTTTTCACCCCCGAGGACCATGTCGTCCTCGGGCATCTTGGCAATGCCTTCGGTCCGGCGAACTGTCGGCACGTGCCGCCGCCCGGCGGCACGGTGAACGCCGCCATCGTATGCAGTACCCCGCCCGACTATCCGTCCGCACAGTTCTTCGGATTCCCGGACGCCCAGTCGGCAGAAACCTTGTACCGGGCCGACGTCGGGGTACTCGGCGGACACGCCTGCGGTGGCGGGGGCGCCGACGAGGTGTGGCGCAGCGGGGGCAAGGACATCGGCCGATTCTTATGTTTCCTGGACAACGATCCGGATATCGGCACCCGGACCTGCCTGATCGCCGTGCACTCCGATGCCCACCTGATCGCCCAGTTCTGCACACTGTTGCCGGAAAACCCGCTCCCCGGACCGAAAACCGAAGCCCAACTGCGGGACTGGTTCGATAAGCACGTCACCTAGTTGTGCGGCATGACGCCGAAGGTGAATTCGGTGTCGCCGATACGGATCGTCACACCATCGGTGAGCGCGGCGCCGTCGATGACCCGAACCCCGCCGACGAACACACCGTTGGAGGACAGCAGATCCTTCAGCACGCACGTCACCCCATTGCTGACGATCACCGCGTGATGGCGGCTGACCTTGCCGTCGTCGAGCACGATGTCGTTATCGGGGAGTCGGCCGATGCGGGTGAACGGGCCGGTGATCGGAAACGTCTGCCCGGTCGAATCCCGCAGGTACGCTTGGGATCCGGGCGCTATCAGATCGACGACGGTGGTGGCGCGCAGTGCCGATGCGACGGCATCGGCGGGCGGGGTGAGTGGTTCCTGGCGCAGCATCTTGGCTTCGAGTTCGCGAATCGATGCCAGCGGATCGATGCCGAGTTCATCGGCGAGGGTCACCCGCAACCGGCGCAGCGCCTCGAGTGCGTCGCTCTGTCGACCGCTGACATACAGCGCGGTGATCAGCTGCTCCCACAGCGGTTCGCGCAGCGGATACCTATCGGCCAATTCGGCCAGCTCGGCGATGACGCCGTCGGCCCGGCCCTGCGCGATCTCGGCTTGGGCGCGGGCCTCGATCACACCGATCCGTTCGTCGTCGAGAGCGGTGGCGAAGGCATCGGCGAAGCCGAGGCCCTGCAGGTCCGCCAGTGCCGTGCCGCGCCACTGCGCGAGCGCGCTGGAAAGCACCTCCCCGGCCACCGAGAACCGGCCCGCGGCCATGGCCCGCAATCCGGATTCCTTGCGCGTACGGAACCGCTGGACATCGCAGCTGTCGGCGGGCACCGTGATCCGGTAGCCCGTGCCGGCGCGCGAAAGGATCGTACGCGCGTCGAGTCCGGCATCCCGCAACGGCTTTCGCAGATTCGACACGATGGTGTGCAGGCTGATCCGGATATCCGGTGGCGGATTCTCCTCCCATACCGCCTGTGCCAGCGCCTCCGTCGACACCGGCCGGTTCGCATTGACCACCAGATACGCCAATACCGCACGCTGTTTGACACCACCGAGCGGTTGCGCGACCTCATCGATCGTCAACTGCACCGGTCCGAGTACCCCGAACCCCGCCCTCATTTCCGACATCCCCCAGCCCTCCCGTTCTCGAAATACCCATCGAGCGCAACGACCCCGCTGTTTCCGGTATCAATCGTCGCAGCGGGTGCCGCGTTCGGGGACCACGCCGTGGAAGAAGTATCGGACGATCACGCATGCCGCGCATCCGACAGCGGTAGCGTTGAAGCGGCGCACGGGGAGAGAGGTCGCCAGATGTCAGTCGATCCGAATCAGCACATTCTCGACTCGGTGGCACGGACCGCGGCCACCGTGCCCGCGTATCGGGCATTTCTGGACGCGCACGGCATCGATCCGGAGAAGATCACCGATGCCACAGCCTTCGAGCAGCTGCCGTTGACGACCAAGGCCAATTACCACCACCGCTATCCGCTACCCGAACGCTGCCGCGGCGGCGATCTCACCAACTGCGATCTGATCGCGGTGTCATCGGGATCGACCGGTACGCCGACCTTCTGGCCGCGCACCGCCGCGGACGAGGCGGCCTCCACCCGCCGGTTCGCGCAGGTGCTCGTCGACGGCTTCGGTGCCGCGACGACGCGCACCCTCGCGGTGGTGTGTTTCCCGCTGGGTACGTGGGTCGGCGGGCTGTACACGCTCTCCTGCCTGCGGACACTGGCGGCGGAGCTGCCGTTGACGATCGTCGCGCCGGGCAATAACAAAGCGGAGATCTTGCGGGTGATCCCGGAACTGGGTTCGCACGTCGATCAGGTTGTGCTGCTGGGATATCCGCCGTTCCTCAAGGACGTCATCGATACCGGACTACGCGCGGGGGTCGAGTGGTCGGGTTACTCGGTGAAGCTCGTACTGGCCGGTGAGGTGATCAGTGAGCAGTGGCGTGATCTGATGGCACAGCGGACCGGGCTGGATCCGGTGCGGGATGTGGCCTCGCTGTACGGAACCGCAGACGGGGGAGTGCTCGGCAACGAGACGCCGTTGAGTGTGCGAATCCGGCGCTTCCTCGGCGAACATCCCGCCGGAGAAGAACTGTTCGGGAGTCGGCGATTGCCCACGCTGCTGCAGTACGATCCGGCGGATCGGTATTTCGAATCCATCGACGGCACACTGGCATTCACCACCGATTCCGGGGTACCGCTGATCCGCTATCACATCGCCGACGACGGTGGCGTGGTCTCGCACGCGGATATGCTCAGGTTCTGTGCCGCCCACGGCCTCGATCTCGGTGCCCAAACCGGACCCGAACTGCCGTTCGTCTATGTCTTCGGGCGATCGCTGCACGCGGTATCGATATTCGGGGCGAATGTCTTTCCGGAGACGGTGACGATCGGGCTGGAACAGCCGGGTGTCAGCGAATGGGTGACCGGCAAGTTCGTGCTGGAGGTGTGGGAGAACGCCGATCACGATCGGACATTGCGCGTCACGGTGGAACTGGTCCCCGACGAACCGAATACCCCCGAACGCATCCGACGCGTCGCCGAATCGATTCGCGACGAATTGCTGCGCCGCAATAGCGAATACGCGCATTACGTTCCGCCCGAACGTCACCTGCCGCATGTCGAGCTGCGCCCCACCGGCGATCCGGACTACTTCCCGATCGGGGTGAAGCACCGCTATACACGCTGAGCGCGTTATTCCTCGGCGCGGAACTGGGCGCGCTTGTAGTCGCCGTACGGTTCGTCGCGTTCGCGGACTGCCTCGCGGAAACCCACGGTGGCCGAACGCAGTTGGAAGGCGTAACCCTCGCGTGTGTGCCGCGAGATCCCGTCGAATACCGTGCTGATCATCGCGGAATTCGTCACGCCCTGCGAATGCAGCGCCGAATTCAGCGCCAGTTTGGCCATCATCAGCTGGTTGATCGGCATGCGCGCGATGCGTGCCACCAATGCCTCGGTGCGCTCGTCGAGTTCATCGGCCGGACACGATTCGACCGCGAGGCCCCACTCTTCGGCCTGCTTTCCGCTGATGCAGTCACCGGTGAACAGCAGCCGCTTGGCGCGCTGATCGCCGAGGCGATGGGCCCACATGCCCGCCGCCGGAATACCCCATACGCGGGTGGGCGGGTAGCCGATTTTGGTGTCGTCGGCGCAGATGATCTGGTCGGAGTAGAGCGCGATATCGGTGCCGCCCGCGATGGCGAAGCCGTGCAGTTTCGCGACCGTCGGCTTGTTCGCGTTCATCAGGCTGGCGAAACCGCGATTGAACCGGCTCATCATGGCGTAGTCGATCATCGGATCCCAAGTGCCCCAGGGATTGTGATTGACCGCCTGGACCACCGGATCGGCCACCGTGCCGGTGGTGTCGATCGAGCCGTCGACGCCGTGGCTGCCCTGTTCGGCGAACATATCCAGGTCATAGCCGCCGCAGAAACCCTTGCCGCGCCCGGATACCAGGATGACGTGCACCCGCGGATCCAGATCGGCCCGCTCGACCGCGTGCGCGAGATCGACCGGGGTGTCCGGGGTGATCGTATTGCCCTTCTCCGGGCGATTGAAGGTGATGCGCGCGATGCGCCCGTCGCGCTCATAGGTGAGCGTGCGGTACTCGCGTTCGCCGACGGGCTCGGGCCGATCCCGCCACGGCGAATCGGGCACCTCCGTCCAGTTCTCGTACCAGGCCGCGGGGCGGGTGCCCGCATGGTTCGAAAAGGCTTCGCTATCAGGCTGATTCACGTGGAACTCCCGGTGCACTCGATGCCGTATTCGCGGCAACGGTGCACCACGCCACCGGCGGTCGCTGCATCGTTGCGCTCGATGCCACCGTAGCGAACCGGGTCGAGCTCAGGCCTCGGGTGTCGCAGTGTCGTCGGGGAAGGAGTGGTGTTCGTGCACCACGACCCAGCGTCCGTACTGTTTGCGCAGGCCGAAGGTGATCCGCAGGCGTTTGGCCGGATCGCGGGCGAAATCCTCCGCGGTGCCGCACAGCAGCAGCGCATGCGCGAATGCCACGTCTGCGCCCGCCTCTACCTCCAGCGAAACGATGTCGAATGTCGCACCCGATGCCTGCCATTCGAAGAAGCCGGGCCAGGTCTCCCGATAGGCGTCGATGCCGCGCACGCCTTCATTCGGCGGGGGCACATCGAACATCACGATATCGTCGGCATGATCGGTGACTACACCTGCCAGGTCGCCGGTATGCACCGCCGCCGCCCACCGCTCGATCAGGATTCGGATCTGCTTCTCGTCATCGGACATATCGGGTCGTCGTCCTCTCCGGCCCGGCCGCCGGGGTGTGCGCCGTGGCTCTTACCCAGAGAGCGTGCCGAATTCACCACGCGGACGCAATGACTCGGAATGCATTCGTGCAAGATCCCAATGGCGAATTTCGCGCCGGTTACCGCTCGGCAGAAACCATTGAGTCAGTTATGGTCGGGGCGGCGAGGGTGGAGCGTTTACGGCCGTAGCCCAGGTAGACCACAATGCCGACGAGTACCCAGACAGCGAAACGCACCCAGGTGAGGCCGTCCAAGGTGGTTGCCAGCAGTACGCAGCCGATGAGGGCGAGAATCGGCACCAGCGGCACCAATGGGGTGCGGAACGGCCGTTCCCGATTCGGCTCCAGCTTTCGCAGCACCAGCACTCCGACACAAACAACGGCGAAAGCCGACAGCGCGCCGATATTCACCAATTCCACGACGATATCGATCGGCAGCAGACCGGCAATGGTCGCGCAGACGACGCCGAGCAGCAGCGTCAGCCGGACCGGAGTGGCCCGCTTGCCGGTTTCGGCGAGACCGCGCGGCAGCAGACGGTCGCGGCACATCGCGAACATCAGCCGCACCTGTGCGTAGACGATCAGCAAAAGGCCCTTCGTGAGAGCGATGATCGAGGCGATGACGATGACATTGCCGATCCAGCCGACGCGCAGATTCCCGAAGGCGGTCGCGATCGGCGAGGCGTTGTTCAGGGTGGCGAACGGTGCGATGCCGGTGAGTACGGCGCTGACCAGCGCGTAGAGCAGGGTAGCGATCAGGACCGTGCCGATTATCGCGAACGGGATATCGCGGCGGGGGTTGCGCGCCTCCTCAGCGGATGCGGCGACGACGTCGAATCCGAGGAAGGCGAAGAAGGCGATCGCGGCGCCACCGACGATGCCACCGAAGCCGAACGGCGCGAACGGGGTCCAGTTGCCGACATCGATATGCGATGTGCCGATCGCGACGACCAGGACCAGCACGCCGATCGTCACCGCGACCAGCGCCTTGGTGATCCGGGCCGTCAGCGATACCTCGCCGACGAGGACCGCGACGATAACGCCGATGATGAGCACGGCGGGCAGGTTGACGATGCCGCCCTCGGACGGACCCGCCGTGATCGCGGTGGGCAGAGTGATGCCGAACATGGAGTCCAGCGCCGAGACGACGCTGCCGGACCAGCCGATCGCCACGGCCGCCCCCGCGATGACGAATTCGAGCAGCAGATTCCAGCCGACCAGGAACGCCGGACCTTCGCCGAGGGTGGCGTAGGTGTAGGTATAGGCACTACCGGAGACCGGCACCATGGCCGCGAGTTCGCTGTAGCAGAGCGCGACCAGCACACAGACAGTTCCGGCCAGCAGGAACGACAGCACGATCGACGGCCCGGCCTTCTCGGCGGCCGCGACACCGGTGATGACGAAGATGCCCGCCCCGACAATCGTGCCCACACCCATGGCCGTGAGGTCGATCCGCCCCAGACTGCGCTTCAGGGTCGGCGACCCGGCTGCGGGGCTCGTCGCGGTGTCGGGCAGGCGGCGGCGCCACCGGGTTGGGCTGGTCATGAACTCCCTTAATACATGCTCTGACTCCGGCCGACCGCCGGAGTCGGCTATCCATTGTGGTCGGCGGAGTTGGCGAGGTCGACGCCGGGGCGATCAGCAAGCAATCCATGGCCGCGAATGCATGGCGTGCAGTTGCGCGCTGTGTGCACTGCTGCAACGCCCGCAACCCGCGCTACGCCGCAATCGCCAGGCAAGCGACACTTGGACGGTTGATCACTATGTAACCGTGGCGGCAAACGTCGAGAGAGGCCCGCCGCAAGCGCATTCTCGAAAGCGGACGGCTAGACGTTACTGGAGATAACAGGTAATATTGGGGGGCGGTCGGGCAAGGGTGCTCGGGTGAGAGCAGAACGAAACGGATTACCTCAATGACGCGGCATGTCGACGTACTGATCATCGGCGCGGGCCTGTCCGGCATCGGGATGGCGTGCCATCTCACCCGCGAGCAGACCGGACGCAGCTATACGATCCTGGAACGCCGTACCGCAATCGGCGGGACCTGGGATCTGTTCCGGTACCCGGGCATCCGCTCCGACTCCGACATGTTGTCCTTCGGCTTCGGCTTCCGTCCGTGGATCGGCACCAAGGTGCTCGCCGACGGGCCGCACATCCGCCGATACATCGAGGACACCGCCGCGGAATACGGCGTCACCGAGCACATTCGGTTCGGGCGCAAGATGACCAAGGCCAGCTGGTCGAGCGAAGCCGAGCTGTGGACCGTCGAGGCACTCGACGAGCAGACCGGCGAGACCGAGATCTACACCAGCAACTTCCTCGTCGGCTGCACCGGCTACTACGACTACGACAACGGATACCGCCCGCAGTTTCCGGGCGAGGCGGACTTCCGCGGGCAGATCGTGCACCCGCAACACTGGCCGGAAGGTTTGGACTACCGCGGTAAGCGCGTCGTGGTGATCGGCAGCGGTGCGACCGCGATCACGCTGGTTCCGGCGATGGCCGACGACACCGCGCACATCACCATGCTGCAGCGCTCGCCCACCTACATCACCGCACTGCCCGCCGATGACCCGGTCGCGGTCGGCATGAAGTACGCGCGGGTGCCGGAGAAGCTCGCCTATCGTGCCGGGCGGGCACGCAATATCGCGTTGCAGCGGGCCAGCTTCCAGCTCTCGCGCACCAATCCCGAGTTGTCGAAGAAGCTGCTCCTCGCCGCGGTGCGGATGCAACTCGGCAAGCAGATCGATATGCGGCACTTCACGCCGTCGTACAACCCGTGGGACCAGCGGCTGTGCGTCGTCCCGAACGGCGACCTGTTCAAGGTCCTGCGCAGCGGTAAGGCATCGATCGTCACCGAGCACATCGACCGCTTCACCGAAACCGGCATTCGGCTCGCATCCGGGGAAGAACTCCCCGCCGATATGGTCATCAGCGCAACCGGTCTCACCGTGCAGATCCTCGGCGGCGCGGCACTCGATGTGGACGGCGAGCCGGTGTCGACCCGTGAGCACGTGGTCTACAAGGGCACCCTGCTCGACGGCATCCCCAACGCGATGCTGGTCCTCGGCTACACGAACGCATCGTGGACGCTGAAGGCGGATCTGGCCGCCGAATACTTCTGCCGTCTCCTCAACCACATGCAGGCCAACGGCTACACCAAGGTCGTCGCGATCGCCGAGGACGCCGACCGCTCCGATCAGTCACTGATGGGCGGCGCCCTGACCTCCGGCTACATCCAACGCGGCGACGGCGTCATGCCCCGCCAGGGCTCCCGCGGCCCCTGGCAGGTCATCAACAACTACTTCCGCGACCGCGCGCTACTACGCAAGGCGCCGTTGGAGGACGGGGTACTCACCTTCGACGGTGCTGCAGGCGCCGCCCGGCCCGGCCGCAAACCGAGAGGCCAGGCGCGCAAGCGGATCGCCTAGCCGCGGCAGCCGAGGGGCCGGTCAGGGGATCAGCACGAGCTTGCCGGGTGCGTGTCCGGCGATGCCGACCTCATGGGCGTTCGCGGCCTCGGCGAGCGGGAAGGTGGTATCGACGATGACGCGCAACGCGCCGGACCCGGCGCGCTCGACGAGCTCACCGCGCGCGGCGCCGCGGACTTCGGTGCCCGCGTCCTGCCCCGGCCCGTAGCCGAGCAGCTTGATACCGGCTTCTGCGCGTCGTGGCGACCCGGCGATCGAGGCGATCCGGGTGCGGTCGGCCACCAGCTCCAGCGAGACGTCGAGGGCCTCGTCGGTACCGGCGAAATCGACTGCGGCGGTGATGCCCTGCGGCGCGGCGGCGCGCACCCGGTCGGCGAGTCCGGGGCCGTAGACGACGGGTATGGCGCCGAGCTCGCGCAACAGTGCGTGGTTGCGCTCGGCGGCCGTGGCGATCACCGTCGCGCCCTGAGTGGTGGCCAGCTGCACGCCCATCAGGCCGACCCCGCCGGACCCGCCGTGGACGAGTACCGTGTCGCCGGCACCCACGCCGGCGGCGTGCAGCGCGTGGACAGCGGTGGTGCCGGTCAGCATCAGCGACCCTGCCTGGGCCCACCCGATCTCGGCGGGCTTGGTGAAGATCGAGGTGGCCGGGGCCGTGACGTAGTCGGCGTAGGCGGCCGTCACGGGGTACACGATGACCTCGTCCCCGACCTGCACACCGGTCACATCCGCACCTACCTCGGTGATGACGCCCGCGCACTCCAGACCGATCGAGGGCATCGAGGCGGCGACCCCGGCGGCGTCCTTGTGGTCGTCGTCCACGGCATGGAAAGCCCCGCTGTAGAGCTTCCAGTCGATCGGGTTGACCCCCGCGGCTCGGACCTCGACGACCACGCCGTCGGCGGCCGCGCACGGAGTAGGCACCTCGGTCACGGCGAGCACATCGGGTGTGCCGTAGGCGGTCGGACGCACGATTCTGGGCATGACTGGGCTCCTGTCCTGGTGGGGTGGCAGTCGACACTGCCCGGTGAGGGGTGGCGCGACTGATCGGTTGTCTCGTCGAGAGCGGCACATCCGCTGCCGAGAACTCCTGAGGATCAGTATTGATCCACCAAGACATGATTTCCAGTGCAATATTGGTAATGCATACTTGCGTCACACGCAAGAGTGGGCACGGTTACGGCGGCTTACAAAACAGAGTTTGCAAGGACTCTTTGCGCACTATCGACACGACCAGGCATTGACTCGAATCCAGCCATCGAGCGGTGGGACCGCCGTTCTCGCTGTACTCCGAACCGAACTCGGGCGCGGGGCTCGGACCGCCGGCCGTGGCGGACGCCGGTGTGCAGGCCCGAGAGCCGACCTGCGCCAGTGAGTTGACAGCGGCTACGCCAGATCCGTTGGATTTCAGTGATTACTACCGGGACCCTATTACCGTTGAACCTGGTGGCGCGAGTCGATCCATATGGGTCAGGTTGAGCTCCAGCGCGTTTCGGCAACGATGCCTGCAGGGGCTGTGGATCCAGCTGGCGGCGACGGGGCACATCCGGATCCGGGTGAATCAGGTTGGGGACAAGAGGGTTTCGGCAACCGTCTGCATGTGGGCCAGGTAGGTGGCGCGGGCGCGTGGGGTGGCGTCTGCGCGGGTGAGGGTGCCGCGGGTCAGGGCGTAGCCGATGGTTTCGGCGATGATTCGCGGCGGGACGGTGGGGGAGATGCGGCCTGCGGTGTGGAGGCGTTCGAGGTAGCGGGTGAAGCGGCGGATGGGGCGTTCGGCGATTTCCTGGGCGAGGACGGCGACTCGGTCGTCGACGGCACCGCGTTCATCGATGAGGCGCAGCATGGGTCCGGCTGTGCGGACCGCGGCGGCGAAGGCATCGATGGTGGCGGCCAGCATCGCTCGGGGATCGTCGGTATCGATATCGGGTTCCTGGGCATCGAGGAAATCGTCGCGGACCCGGGCCGCGAGGGCGAGGAAGATTTCGTCCTTGGAAGCGAAGTAGACATACATCGTCGCGCGGGAAACGCCTGCGGCGGTGGTGATATCGGCGACGGTGGTCCTGTCGTAGCCGCGCTCGGCGAAGACGTGTGCGGCGGCATCGAGCAACGCGCGATGGCGGTCGGTATCGGATCGTTCCCGCGCCGCACGCACCGACCAGCCTGCCTGTGTCATGGAATCATCGTCTTTGACATTGACGTCAATGTCAAAGCAGACTGTCGACATGCATGTGGTGGTGGCGAACAGGGGTGAGGTTGCGGTCCGGGTGATCCGGACGGCACGCGAGCGGAATTACTCCACCCTTGCGCTCTATACCAGTGCAGAGGCGACGGCCCTGCCGGTGCGTTTGGCTGATGACGCGGTCCAGTTGCCGGGCATCGGTGCCGCCGCATATCTCGACATCGCCGCTGTAGTCGCCGCGGCCAAGGGGGCAGATGCCGATGCATTGGTGCATCCCGGCTACGGATTCCTCAGTGAGAGTGCCGATTTCGCGGCAGCATGCGCGGCCGCCGGTCTGGTATTCGTCGGGCCTTCACCCGAGGTGCTGCGCACTTTCGGCAATAAGCTCTCGGCACGCGACGCCGCACGACAGGTCGGTGTCGCGGTCCTGCCCGCAACGTCCGTCGGCGTGGACCTGGCGGAAATTTCCGCTTTCTTCGCCGACCACCCGAACGGTGTGATGCTGAAGGCCACAGCCGGTGGCGGCGGACGTGGCATGCGTGCGGTCTATACCGCGCACACACTCGCCGAATCACTCGAGCGCTGCCGAGCCGAAGCTCGCGCCGGTTTCGGCGATGACACCGTGTACGCCGAAGCGCTGGCCGACGACGCGCGCCATATCGAGGTCCAGGTCATCGCGGACGGACACCGAGCCATCACCCTCGGCGACCGCGACTGCAGCATCCAACGCCGCCACCAGAAACTCGTCGAAATCGCCCCGGCCCCGAATCTGCCTGCCGCCCTTCGAGAACGACTCCACCGCGATGCCGTCCGCATCGCCGAATCGGTCTCCTGCCGCGGCGTGATCACCGTCGAATTCCTGGTCACCGCGACCGACGCCTGGTTCCTCGAGGTCAACCCGCGCCTCCAGGTCGAACACACCGTCACCGAGGCGGTAACCGGTGTGGACCTGGTGGCAGTCCAACTCGATCTCGCCCGCGGCGCTACCCTGCACGACCTCGCTCTCGGCGACCTCGTGCCGGACACGACGGGTCGTGATGTTCGAGCGAATGGCTTTGTGCGGGGGTTCGCGGTGCAGGCGCGCGTCAATGCCGAGATGGTCACGGCGGGTGGGGAGGTTCTGCCGAGCACCGGTGTGCTGACGGAATTCGCTGCCCCGACCGGGGTGGGCGTTCGGGTGGATACCGCGGCGTGCACGGGCATGCGGCAGGGGGCGCAGTTCGATTCGTTGCTGGCGAAGGTTGTCGCGCAGGGGCCGACGTATTCGGCTGCGGTGCGTCGGTGTTCGGATGCGTTGGCGGAAACCGTGATTGCCGGTGTCGATACCAACACGAGTTTGCTGCGAGCGGTGTTGGATCAGCTCGCCGATGGGACCAGTGTTTCCACTTCGTGGTTCGAGGACAGTATCGGCGAACTTGTCGGTCGAGCAGGCGATTACGCGTCAACTACGGCCCGGCGCGCGGTCGACTCAGAAGGTCCGGCGCATCAGCTCGCCGAGCATCGAAACCCGGCGGCAGCCGCAGCCGATCTCCAGGTAGCCCTCGAAGACGATGAGCAGGTCATGCGATCGCCGATGGGCGGTGCCGTCGTGAGCTTGGCGGAGCCGGGCAGCATTGTTCCGGCCGGTGCGGAAGTCGTCGTGCTCGAGGCAATGAAGATGCAGCACGTGCTGCGGGCCGAGCAGCCGCTGCGGGTATCGCGCCACCTGGTGAGACCGGGCGCGACGGTCGATCCGCATGCATTGCTGTTGACTTGGGTCGCGACCGATCATGACGGTCCGGCCGCCGACAAAGAGGCGATCGACCTGGATACCGTGCGTGCCGATCTGGCTGAAGTGCGCGAGCGGCATCGAATCGGACTCGATGCGGGCCGTCCGGCCGCCGTCGCGAAAAGGCATAAGCTGGGCCGCCGTACCGCCCGGGAGAACATCGCCGACCTCGTCGACGACGACAGCTTCCTCGAATACGGCGCGCTTGCCGTCGCCGCACAGCGACTACGCCGCAGCCCTGAGGATCTGATCGCCAACACACCCGCGGACGGGCTGATCGGCGGCATCGCCACCATCAACGCCGACCGATTCGGCGCGGAAGTCGCTCGCGCACTGGTCATGTCCTACGACTACACCGTGCTGGCCGGCACCCAGGGCATGCGCAATCACACCAAAACCGATCGCATGCTCGAACTCGCACGCGAACAGCGCATGCCCGTGGTGTTCTTCACCGAGGGCGGCGGCGGACGACCGGGGGACACCGACTACGCGGGAATCTCCGGCCTCGACGTGACCACCTTCCGTGCGATGGGTGCACTGTCGGGTCGAGTTCCGCTGGTAGGCATCGTGTCCGGACGCTGCTTCGCGGGAAATGCGGCGCTGCTCGGCATGTGCGATGTGGTCATCGCGACCCCGGATGCCAATATCGGCATGGGCGGTCCAGCGATGATCGAGGGCGGCGGACTCGGCGTGTACGCACCCGAAGACATCGGCCCCATCGATGTCCAGCGCCGCAACGGTGTCGTGCACATCGTTGCCGCCGACGAGGCCGACGCGGTCGCCGCGGCCCGTCGTTATCTCTCGTATTTCCAAGGGCCACTGCAGGATTGGACCGCACCGGATCCGCGCGTCGCCCGCCACGTGGTGCCCGAGAATCGGCTGCGCGCTTTCGATATCCGCGAAGTCATCGCCGCTGTAGCCGACGTCGGCTCGGTCCTGGAACTGCGCCGGGACTGGGGCGTCGGTGTGGTCACCGCTCTCATTCGCGTCGAAGGCCGCCCCTTCGGTCTCATCGCCAACGACTGCCACCACCTCGGCGGTGCGATCGATGCCCCCGCCGCCGATAAGCTCAGCGCATTCCTGCAACTCTGCAACGCGCACGGCCTGCCGATCGTATCGCTCTGCGACACACCGGGTTTCATGGTCGGTCCGGAGGCAGAGAAGGAAGCGACTGTCACCAAGTTCAGCAAGCTGTTCATCGACTCCGCCGCGCTCACCGTTCCCCTGGGCACCGTCATCATCCGCAAGGGCTACGGTCTCGGCGCACAGGCAATGGCCGCGGGCTCCTTCCGTGCCCCTCGCTTCGTAATCGCCTGGCCCACCGGCGAAATCGGCGGCATGGGCCTGGAGGGTGCGGTCCGGCTCGGCTTCGCCAAGGAACTCGCGGCCATCGAAGACCCCGACAAGCGCCAGGAAGCCTTCGACAACCTCGTCCAGCTCGCCTACGCAAACGGCAAGGCCCTGACCGCCGCCACCGTCCTGGAACTCGACGACGTCATCGACCCGGCCGACACCCGGCGTTGGATCCGCACCCTGCGCTGAACCGCACGGCCGGTGCGCCGCTTAGGCGATGGCGTTGGTTACCGCATCGACCAGGTTGCGGGCACGCAGGTCAGGAGCGCCTTCGATGATGTAGTTGGTGACGTAGGCGAAGGCGATGCCGGTGTCCGGATCGGCGAAGGCGAGGGAGCCGCCACGGCCCGGATGCCCGAAGGACTCAGGGCCTCCCAGTGCGAAACCTTCGGTGGGGAGCATGTATCCGGAGGCGTAGCGGTCGGGCAACATCATGACGCGGTCGATGCCGGCGGCTTGTTCGAGGGTTGCGGCGGCGAGAGTTTCGGGGGTCAGCAGGCGGGCGCCGTCGACCTCGCCGATGGTTGCCGCGTAGAGCCGGGCGAGGCCGCGCGCGGTGCCGATGCCGTTACTCGACGGGATCTCGGCGGCATGCACCGCTGGGTCGTTGAAATCGATATCGGCCGGATCGGTGACCTGGAATGCGCGGTTGACCAACGCCTCCGGATCACGCATCGCGAGGACCATCGGCCGGAATTCCTCCGGCACGAATTCGTCCGGAACCGTTGTCAAATCGATCTTGGGTGCGAACACAAGTCGGCTGACGCGATGCCGTTCGGAGTCGGGCAAACCGATGAAGAAGTCGACACCGAACGGTTCGGCGATGTCCTCGGCCAGGATCCGCCCGACGGTGCGCCCGGTCGCGCGCTGGATGACCTCACCGACGAGCCAGGCGAAGGTCCGCCCGTGGTATCCGTGCGCGGTGCCGGGCGGCCAGTTCGGGGTCTGCGCGGCGAGCGCCTCCACCATCGGCCCCCAGACGAGTGCATCCGCCAGGGGTACCGGCTTATCCAGCGCAGCCAGCCCCGCCTGATGGGTCAGCAACCAGCGCACCGGGATATCGCTCTTACCCGCCGCGGCGAATTCCGGCCAGTACTGCGCGACCGGCGCGTCCAGGTCGAGCTCGCCACACTGGGCGAGCAGATGCGCGACGGTCGCGGTGACGCCCTTGGTCGCCGAGTAGACCAGCTGCAGCGTGTCGCGCTCCCACGGCCGCTCACCCTCCGGATCGGCGAGCCCACCCCACAAATCCACCACCGGACGGCCATCCCGATACACCGCGACCGCCGCTCCGACATCCCCCTGCTCGGCGAAATTCGCCGCGAATACCTCCCGCACCGCCTCGAACCCGGACACGACAACTCCATCGATCACCATGTCCCCCAGCATGTCACGCGTCGCGCCGCCTACGGTGGCCGTAGACCTACCGCGGCAGCTCGGATGATGGATGATCGTCAACTTTTGCGGCGCGCAGAACGCCAAAGGCGGGGCGGCCATCGATGCACGGCGTCCAGACGCCATCGACCGCTGTCGCTGAGCGATGTCGCCAGATCAGCTGCTCGATGTCAGCCTCCACCGCAGCGGGGTCTCACCAGCATCGGGCCCGAATCATGCGATCAGTCGCGCACAGCATGTCCGCCGGCGCATGATCGCTTCGACGTCCCCTGATGAATCACGCTATAAGTCAGGGAGACCTCGATGTCATACAAAGAAAGCGCCTGGAGCCGGGCACTACTTGCCTGCGGCATAGTGGTCGGACCGCTATTCGTGCTGGCCGTGTTGCTGCAGGCGGGCACACGCGCCGGATTCGATCTCGGCCGCCATCCGATCAGTCTGTTGGGACTCGGTCCGCTCGGCTGGATCCAGATCGTGAACTTCGTCGTCGCGGGTGCACTGTTCCTCGCGTGTGCGGCCGGAATGCGGCATGAGCTGCGAAATACCTTGGGCGGCACCGTGATTCCGCTCGCCGTGGCGGCACTCGGGATCGGTTCGATCATTGCCGGAGTTTTCGTCACCGATCCGGGCGCGGGCTTTCCGCCGGGCGCACCCGATGGTGCTCCGGAACGGGTCAGCTGGCACGGCGTGCTGCACGAGGTGGGGTTCGGGGTGGCGCAGCTCGGGTGGCTCGTATTCGTCATCGCGATGATGCGCGGGTCGAAGCGGGGGCGCGGCCGGCCATGGGCCATCCCGTTGATCGCCGTACTCATGCTGGTCGCGTGGCCGTCGCTGGACGGATTCAGTGTGCGCCTGCTGCTCGCCACGGCCGTCGAATTCGGCGCGGTGGCCGTGCTGGCGGCCCAACTGCTGCGGTCGGAAGTTTTTTCGGCGGACATGTCCGAGAATGGTCAGCGGCTGCGACGTATCTGACGAGCGGCGCCACCAGGACGCCGCCGGAGCGGAGGAGTTGTCGTGAAATACATGATCCTGAGCTACGGCTCGCAGCAGGACTACGACGGCATGGTCGGCAAGGGCAGCGGCAAACCCGCATGGAGTGCCGAGGATTTCGCGGCCATGGCTGAGTTCATGGGCAACCTCAACAAGAAGTTGGAGGAGTCCGGGGAGCTGGTCGAGACGCGCGGTCTGGTCGAACCGGTGCACACCCGCCGCATCACCACCAAGAACGGTGCACCGTTCGTGACCGACGGTCCCTACGCCGAAACGCAGGAGGTGCTCGCCGGATATTGGATCGTCGAATGCGAGAGCTTCGACCGCGCCACCGAAATCGCGGCCGAGCTCAGCAAATGCCCGGCCCCGCCGCATATCGCCGATAGGGCCTACGCCGATGTCCGGCCCATCGCGGAGTCCGCCCCGGAATTCGGCTGAGCCCTTCCGATGTCGGATACCGAGGTCGAGGACCTGCTGCGCGCCTGCGCGCCGCAGGTCCTCGCCGCGCTCGTTCGGCGCTACGGTCATTTCGACACCGCGGAGGACGCGGTGCAGGAGGCATTGCTCGCCGCCGCGACTCAGTGGCCCGAAGCCGGCATTCCGGACAACCCGCGCGCCTGGCTGATCACGGTGGCCTCGCGGCGCCTGACCGACCTGCTCCGAAACGAACAGGCCCGCCGCAGGCGCGAGGACACCGTGGCCCGCTGGGCACTGCCCGAGGACTGGCTCACCCCGCCCGCCGACCGCGACCCGACCGACTCCGACGACACCCTCGTCCTGCTGTTCCTGTGCTGCCACCCGTCGCTCTCGCCCACCGCGCAGGTGGCACTCACGCTGCGCGCGGTCGGCGGCTTGACCACCACCGAAATAGCCCGCACCTTCCTGGTGTCCGAGGCGACCATGACCAAACGCATCGCCCGGGCCAAGAAGACGATCAAGGACAGCGGTACCGGCTTCGCCCCACCCGCCGTCGCCCACCGCGACGCGCGCCTGGCCGCCGTGCTGCACGTGCTGTATCTGATCTTCACCGAGGGCTATGCCAGCACCTCGGGACCGAGCCTGCACCGCGTCGAACTGTCCGCCGAGGCCATCCGCCTGACCCGTCTGCTGCACCGCCTGCTGCCCGACGATGCCGAAGTCACCGGCCTGCTCGCACTGATGCTGCTCACCGATGCCCGCCGCCCCGCCCGCACCGGACCCACCGGCGAACTCATTCCGATGGAAGACCAGAACCGCGCACTCTGGCACACCGAAGCCATCACCGAAGGCATCGCGCTGATCACCGAGGCGCTCCCCAACGGCGTACCCGGTCCGTATCAGCTGCAAGCCGCCATCGCGGCGCTGCACGATGAGGCGCCGACCTACCAGGCCACCGATTGGCCGCAGATCATGCTGCTCTATGAACGACTGCTGGCACTGGTCGACAATCCGATCATCGCCCTCAACCACGCCGTAGCCGTAGCCATGGCTCGCGGACCACTGGCCGGTTTGCAGCTCGTCGACGATCTGGTCGACGGCGGCAAGCTGGCGGGGGATCACCGCCTGGCAGCGGTCCGTGCCCATCTGTTGGAATCAATGGGGGACCGCGCCGGTGCCCGCGAGGCATATCTGCTTGCCGCACAAGAGACGATGAGCCTTCCGCAACAGCGCTACCTGCACACCCGCGCCGCCCGCCTCAGCACCGATGGGTAGAAAGGAAGCGATGCTGATCGTCGTCGATGCCGCCAACGTCGTGGGCTCGCGTCCCGATGGCTGGTGGCGCGATCGTGCGGGTGCGGCTCGGCGACTGCTCATGGGGTTGAGCACGCTGGACCTCCCACGACGCGCCGAAGTGGTCGTCGTACTGGAGGGTGCGGCGAAGGCCGCGGGATCGGAGAAATTCGAAGGCGTGCGCGTGGTGCTGGCGGACGGTTCGGGAGACGATGCGATCGTCGATGTGGTGGCCGCGGCCACCGAGGAGGACAGGATCACCGTCGTAACGGCCGATCGTGGACTCCGCGAGCGAATCGAGGCCCTCGGCGCCGAATCGGTGGGCCCGCGCTGGCTGCTGGACCGCATCGACTCCTGACCTGTCGGATCCGACTGGTAGACAAGGAGAACCGTCGCCGAACCGGAGGTCAACCGTGCCCAACGAACTCGAGGATCTGCCCTACGCGCGCTATCTCACGCCGCTGGAGAGCGATCTCGAATCCGAGGGTGACTACGACTGTGTGCACATCACCGGCGACGACCTCGATGACATCGAGGCAGGCAATTCCAGGTTCTCCGAGACAGTCTTCACCTCGCTCGCGATCAACCGCGGCAGCCTGCGGTTCTCCCGCTTCACCGATGTCTGGCAGCGCAACGTGCGCTGGGTCGGCACAGACCTGTCCGATACCTCCTGGCAGGACGTCGAATTGATCGCCGGTGCACTGTCGGGTGTCGATGCGGGCGGTGCCAACTTGCGCCGAGTGCGCTTCGAGGGCTGCAAATTCGACTCCGTGAACTTTCGCAAGGCCAAACTGCGCGAGGTGCAATTCGTCGATTGCGTGCTGCGCCACACCGACTTCGGTGATGCCGAGCTGACCAAGGTCACCTTCCCCGGCACCACCGTGGAAGGCCTGCTGATCAACCGTGCCCGACTGCAGCAGGTCGACCTGCGCGGTGCGGTGCACCTCGATGTCGCCGAGGGCCTCGATGCCTTGCGCGGGGCAACCATCACCCCGATTCAACTGATCGATCTGGCACCCGAATTCGCCAAGGCGATCGGCATTACCGTCCGCGACTAATACTGCTTGCGGTGCGGCACGAACTCCAAGGTGAGCAGGGCCGCGGCGGCCAGCAGCACCTCGCGCCAGCGGATCAGCACGAACCGCTGATCCGACATCGCTTGGAATTTGCGCAGGAATCGGTACAGCGATTCCAACCGGATCAACGGATCGCCCAGGTGCACGAGCGCATAGATCAGCTTCCCGGTCCGCGACCGCTCCTTCTCGGCGAACAGTTCCGGGAAAGGGGCGAATGCCAGCGAGATCCGTTCGATCCCCTGGGTACGGGCGTGGTCGACGAGATCGATGATCATCCGCTCGTCCAGCCCGTTCGGGGCATCTTTGCGCCGCCACGGCACATCCAGGCTCAGCTCGCGGCCCCGCCCGGAGACGCAGTAGCGCTGGAAGCCCGCCACGCGCCCGTCCTCATCGCGGGCCAGCACCAGCAGCATGCCCGGATTCCGCCCGTCCAACAGATGGTCGAGGATCATCGAGAAGCCACGATTCTGCCGACCGGTACGCCACTCGTCGACGATATCCAGCAGTTCGGCCCGCAACGGTTCGGTCAGATCGGTCTCGCTGATGACCTCGGTGGTCACCCCGAAATTCCGGGTGCGGCTAACGCCCTGGCGCAGATTGCGGAAGGAGCGCCCGACCATGGCGAATGTCCCGACATCGATGATCACATCGCGGCCGACCGGAATCGCCCGCAACCCCCGATGCTCGATCGCCCGATGCCGCCACATCTCGGCCAGATCCGGACTGGCACCGAGCACTGCGACCCGCCAGCCGTGATTCGCCGCGAATTCGGAGAAGTCCGTGAGCAGTGCCGGGAAGCCGGCGCGATCGCCGATCGGATCACCGGCGACCACCGCGACCCCGAAGCGGGCTCGATAGCCGATCGCCGCGGTCGAATTCGTGTTGAAGTAGTAGGACTTCGACGAATGCAGCGCGAAGGCAGCGAGGGGATCGCGGTGGGATCGGCCGACGAGTTCGGCGACCCGGTACAACTGCTCGGGCTGGGGTCGACTCGATTGCGGCAGCATCAGGATGAATCCGGTCGCGGCCAGGAAGACGAATCCGAAGCCCGGATGCGAGGCGCGATAGGCGGCATTGGCCGCCGCAAGCACGAAAACCGCGATGGTGAAATGCGGCAGGGTGATCGGGCGGCGCAGATGCAAGCCGCGGACCACGAAGAGTCCGGCGATCGACACGGCGACGAACCAGCCGTGGTTCTGTCCGGGGGCGGCGCGACCGGCCTCGTAGACCAGCGCGACACTCATCAGCAGCAGGGCTATGGAGATCACCGGGCGGACGGCCGGTGTGGTGGTGATCGAGGCATCGCGATAGCCGGCGAGCGTGGAATTCCGTGCCGTCGTTTCGCGTCCCTCAGCCACGTCTGCCCCCCACTAGGCCGGTGGGTCCGAACAGGTTCCCCATGTGGTCCTCCCGATAATCCTGTACACGCAACAATATTGGGAACATGGGATGAGTGCTCGAACATTCCTGGCGCACCAAGATCATTGGAGTCCGCGAGTGTTCGCCTGGCAACCATGCCATGCTGAGGCTGGTGCGTCGGTATCGATCGGATCGGGGCGAGCGCGCCGCTGGCCACTCCAATCGAGTATGGCACCACAGTGCACACGGACAAGGGCCTTTTCGTGGCCATATTCCCGACCGTCGGCCCTGGTATCGATGCGATGACATCATCCTCACTGCTGGTATATCGCCTCGATTCCGGTCTGTGTGAACGGCGGCGATGCAACGGCGGGTCCGAGATGAGCACAATTCGTGGTCGACAGCTATCGTTCAGCGAGCCGTGTATCAATCGCATCTCGGTATCTGTCGACCGGTGACCGAATATTGCGTCCGAGATGGATATCAGGTCTATAGACAACAGTGTTCGTAATTGTCTATCGTTTGGTTCATGACGAAGTTCCACGGTAAGAGCTGCCTGATCACCGGAGCGGCGAGTGGATTGGGGCGCGCTACGGCGCTGGCGGTTGTTGCCAAAGGCGCATCGGTCATCCTGACCGATATCGATGATGCCGGACTGCAGAACACCGCCGATGAAGTGCGCGCGCGTGGTGGCGTCGTGCACCTGGCCGCGCCCGCCGACGTCAGCGATTACGACGCCGTGGTGGCGCTGGCCGCGAAGGCGCACGCCGAGGTGGACAGTGTCGATATCGTGATGAACGTGGCAGGCATTGCCACCTGGGGGACCGTCGATCGGCTCACGCACACGCAGTGGCGGCGCACCATCGATATCGATCTGATGGGCCCGATCCATGTGATCGAGGAGTTCGTGCCGCGCATGATCGAGGCCGGGCGAGGTGGACATCTGGTCAATGTGGCCTCGGCCGCGGGGCTCTTCGGGCTTCCCTGGCATGCGCCCTACAGTGCGGGAAAGTTCGGATTGCGTGGCGTTTCGGAGGTGCTGCGCTTCGATCTGCGGCAGCACCGGATCGGTGTCAGCCTGGTCTGCCCCGGCGCGATGGCGACACCGATGGTGGACAGCGTCGATATCGCGGGCGTCGATCGGCAGGGCGCGGCGGTGCAGCAGGCGGTTTCGCTGTTCATGCGGCATGCGGTAACCCCGGAGCAGGCGGCCCGATCAATCGTGCGCGGGGTCGAGCGCAATAAGTACATGGTCTTCACCTCCCCGGATATCCGGGTCGGCTATCTCGCGCAGCGCTACTTCCCGCCGTCCTACAACCTCGCGATGCGCGGGCTGAACTGGGCGATGAGCCGCTATATCGACAAGGCATCCGCGGCGACCGAGGTGTAACCGACCACGTCTCCGCCGAACCGCTGCCCGCCGCGGGGAATAGTTGGACCATGATCACCATGCGCTGGTGTTGGCGGTCTCGGTCGATGCCGCCACCGGCGCATTGGTGATCCCTTGACCAAATGTGTTGGGGGCAGCGCTATTTGAAAGCTGCGGCGTCGCGTGCGGTCCAGGCGGTGAAGGTGCGGGGTGGGCGGCCGAGGAGTCGCTCGACATCGGGGCTTACTTGTTGCTCGGCGGCCGATGGGGAGCCGGGTACCGGCCCGGGTGGAGTACGAGATCACCGACCTCGGACGCAGCCTGGCACCGCTGTTCGCGTCGCTCGCCGAATGGTCGGTCAACCTGGACCAGGTCGAACAGGCACGGCTGGGCTACGACGCGAAGCAGCGGTAGGGCGATCACTTGCACGACGCGAAGTGCTGGACGTACAGACCTGCCTGGTCGGGGGCTGTGCCGGGTTGGGCCAGGCCATAGACCGCGCCTGGGCCGAGCAACGTCGAGTCTTTGTCGAGGATGTTGGCTCGGTGGGTGTCGGAGTGCATCCAGGCGTCCACGATGGCGCGGGCGGTGGATCGGTTGCCGGTGCCCCAGGCGGTGTTCTCCGCCCAGTGCGCCAAAGTCTTACCGGGGGCGCAGGGTTGGGCGGCGGCGATGCGCTTGCCGATCTGCACCGTCGCCTCCTGATTGTCGTCGGCGGTGGTGCGTGGGGTCTCGGGGTGGATGTGCCATTTCACCGTTTCCTGCTTGGTGCTGCCGACCCACCAGTTGAGGCGGTCGGCTTCGGTGCCGTACTTTTCCGCCGAGTCGACGAGAAGCATGTTCCATTCGAGGGCGGGGATGCCGCGTTGGCTGCGTTCGGCATTGGTCAGGCACAGGACCGCCTTTTCGATCTCGTGGCGGTAGGCGAGGTCGGGGAACAGATCCCGCAGGCGGCTGCGTGAGCCGGAGTTGCCGGATGGCGCCTTGTCCGGCGGGATTACCGGGTCATCGGCGTGCGCGCAGTCGGGAGCCGCTGCGGCCGTTGACAGTTCGGTGAGGGGGAGTACTGCGATCGTCAGGCCCGCGATGGCGGTCAGTAAGGCTGCGGCGGGGCGGCGGATCGGGTGTTTCGATGGGCTCATGCCCATGAGATTCGCGGCGGCGACCAATGAAACACCAACGAGGAACCAATGTGGTCGGACAATACCCTCGAACAGTGCTAAACTCCGAAAACTACGACAGCTCAGCGTAATCGGCGAGGGAGAATGCTGAGACCATTGTTGCCGGATGATCCGACGGCTATCGGTACGTTCGTGTTACACGGCCGCCTCGGCGAGGGTGGAATGGGTGTCGTATTCCAGGGATTCGGCCCGGACGGCAGTGTGGTCGCGATAAAGATGCCGCATACCCAATTGGCGCGGGATCCCGAGTTCCGGGCCAGATTTCGGCAGGAGGTCACCGCGGCCCAGCGAGTGCACGGACGGCGCATCGCGGAGGTGGTGGACGCCGATATCGAAGCGGAGCGGCCGTGGCTGGCGAATTCCTACGTATCCGGGGAATCGATGGCAGAGGCCATTCGGGAACGCGGCGCTATGTCATCGGCACAGCTCTACGATTTCGCGAGTGGGCTGGCCGAAGCACTCGAGTGCATACACGGCGCGGATGTCATTCATCGGGATTTGAAGCCGGACAACATCATTCTCACGTGGGATGGCCCACGGGTCATCGATTTCGGTATCGCCCGGATTGTCGATGCCACCCGCCTCACCGAACCG
The DNA here is from genome assembly GCF_055584605.1 of Nocardia sp. NPDC102475. Taxonomy (NCBI): domain Bacteria; kingdom Bacillati; phylum Actinomycetota; class Actinomycetes; order Mycobacteriales; family Nocardiaceae; genus Nocardia; species Nocardia sp. NPDC102475. The sequence continues at coordinate 328,500 of NZ_JBVJLS010000005.1, forward strand.
GGACGCATCATCGGGACACTGGCGTGGATGCCGCCGGAAATGCTCGGCAACCAGGAGGTAGGTCCGCCTGCGGATATCTTCGCCTGGGGCGCACTGGTCGCCTTCGCGGCGACCGGTCGGCCACCGTTCCACGCCGATACCCAGGCGGCGGTGATAGCGCGGATCATTCGGGACGATCCGGATCTCACCGAGGTGCCCGGCCGGTATCGGCGCATGGTTCTCGCTGGAATGACCAAGGATCCCGATGCTCGGCCGACGGCCCGTGAATTGGTGAATTTCCTTATGGCACAAGCCAAGGACGAGCGGAGCAGCCGACGCAGACAAACGGTTGCGGAACCGGCCGACGAGGGCACCGCACCGAACGAGGAGGCGGACGCGATCACAGCCGTCAATGAAGTCGCCTCGCTCGAGCTGGACAACATGCCCGAATCGGACAAGGTCACCGAACTGGCGGAGGCCGAGGAAAAACGGACGATGTCCATACCGCCTCGGCGCAACCATTCGACCTCGTCTCCGCGCAATATCATGGCAACCCCACCTGATCGGCCTGCCATCACTCACCTGCCGCCGGGTCCGCCGGTCCCCAAGCGCGATTCAGCTCTCCGAATAATGATCGGAGTGACCACAATTCTCTTGTCGCTCCTGGGGTTCGGCATCGCGCTCGGTCCGATCGCGATCGTGCGCGGACACCGACAACGCTTTCATGCTCGCCGTGCATTCGTCGCACCGCCCGCATCGGCCGCACGCCTGATCTGGCTCGGCTGGATTTCTCTAGCGATATCCGTAGTGGTAGTCGTGATCGGATCCGTACTGTCCGCAATGCCTCGATGATCCGCCGCGTGCGTATCAGTTCGGCGATTCGATCTCCGAATTGAAAGTGATACTCGTCAACTCTCCGGACATCTATCGCTCGCAGCGATTTGCCACGAAGAATTTACAGACCGCAGACATGCGACCGGAGCCGGATCGCACATTCGCGACATCAGGAAAGATCTGGGTGCCACCGACTTTCGCGGATGCTTACCAGTAGGTCACCGGCAATTCCGCTCCTCCTGCGTACCGAATCCAGGGGTGCGATTCCGCTCAGCCACACGGTTTCTCTGGTGCGCAACTTGAATCCGGCACCATTGGTCGTGCAGTACCGCAGCGAATTCGGTTCGAAGGTGACCCGTTGATTCGTGATGTCATACCCAGCTCCTATTTCAGGGCCATCAGCTGCCGCCGCAGCACCCGAATGGTCGACGCGGTGGCGATGATCGCGATCACGACGAGCACCGCCGCGGCCGTCGCGACGTGATGCAGATCGTGGGTCCAGATCAGATCGGCGAACGGCTTCTGCTGTCCCGCTGGAGGATCCGCCCCATCGGTGAGTCCGACATCGGCACCGATCCCAGCCGCCGCCCACCGCGACGGCGCGGCATAGGCGAACGTCCGCAGTACCGCACCGGGCGTACCTTCGAACGGGGGTGCGAGCCCGGTCATCACCACCTGCAACGCCAGCACGCCCATCAGCACGAAAACCGCCTGGCGCAATGATTTCGAACATGCCGACACCAGCAGTCCGAGCGCCATCGCAGCCAGCGGCAGTGTAATCGCGAACAGCAGCAGTCCGTAGGGTTCCGGCAGCACCGGTTTCGTGGGCCCGGACTTGATACCGAGATATCCGATGGTCGATGCGACACCCAGCAGCACCGCGAGCGGTGTGCAGGTGATCGCACGCGCCAACACCACCGATGCCGCCGAAATACCCCAGCGCGCCTCGCGTTCGATGACCACGCGATCGTCGACGATGGCGGCGAATGATTGCGCCATCGAGAAGAAGGTGAGACAGACGATCAAGGCGATCATGACCGAACTGATCGCACGCGGATCACCGCCGAGCCCTTCGTCGGAAGCGGCGGCACCGAGCATGGTGGTCAAGCCGATGCCCGCCGCCGAACCCAGTGCGAGCGTGCGGATTCCATTGCGCTGGCGGGCCCATTCCCGGCCGATCAGGCGTGGCAGATGCCGGTGCAGGGAACCGCGCGTCGGCGCGGGCACCGCGTGCTCGGCCGGTTGCGGGGTCGAGGGTGCGGCAGGCTGCCCGGCCTGCCGGTCGGCGCGCAGCCGGTCCATTACCTCTGCGTAGCTGTCGACACCGAAGGCGCGCAGCAAGTCGCGGGGTGGCCCGAAGAATCCGAGTCGCCCGCGACCGGTCACCGCGAGCACCTTGTCGGCGCAGTCGACGTTGACCATCGAATGGGTGACGACAATGACCGCGCAACCGGTTTCGGCGACCACTCGCAACCGCTGCATCATGGCGCGGTCCAAGCCCTCGTCCAAGCCGGAGGTCGGCTCGTCCAGGACCAGCAACTGCGGATCGCTCAGCAATTCCATGGCGGTCGAGACGCGCTTGCGCTGACCGCCCGACAGCGTGTCGATCCGCTTGCCGACCTCCCCCGCAAGTTCCATCTCGGCGATCACGGTGTCGACCCGGGTCGCCCGCTCGGTTCGGGTGGTATCGCTGGCCGTTCGCAGACCCGCAACCCACAGCAGTGCGTCGCGCACCGCGAGGTCGCCGAACATCGCGGGCTGTTGCGGCACAAAGGAAACCAGATGACTGGCCTGCATGCGCGAGGCGACCAGGTCGACTTGCCCAAGCCGCAACGAGCCCGCTGCCAGCGCGACCTCCCCGAGCAGCCCCGCGCACATGGTGGACTTCCCGGCCCCGGACGGTCCGATCACGGCAAGAACCTCACCGCGTCCGAGTTCGAAGGTCAGATCACGCAGAGTGGGTTCGGTGCGACCCCGATACCGCAGGCTCACCGCGTCGAAGCGCAGCAGCGGCTCCCGCGCGATCACGGCGGCAGGCACCAGTGTCAGTTGCGCCGGGCCCGATACTTCGAAGACATGGTGCGCCAACATGAATTGCTCGCCCACCCGCAGCCGAGCGTGCAGTACGGGCTTGCCGTCGACGAACGGACGCGCATTGGTGGCGAGTCCGCGCAGCTCCACAGCGCGCCCGGTCCAGCGCACTGTCGCATGCCGATGCGCCAGATCCAGTCCGGGCAGGGCGATTTCCGCGTCACCGCCCTCGCGGCCGATCGCGAGGACCCGGTCGCTCGGCACCGACCAGGATCCCGCGCGTCCCGAGGATGGCGGGACGGGTTGTCGTGGGGGAGTCCGATCGACAATCGGCGGTGATTGCGGCGGCGCATCGATGATCGTCCGGTCGGCGCCATCGACGACGCGCGCCCGCCGAGGAGGCATCTGGGGTGGCGTGCGTTTCGGTTGTGGCGGGTCGGATGGCCGCGGTTCCTGCGCGGCCCCACCCACAACGGTCGGCGGCGTGACATTCCCATTGCCGTCCGCATTCGCCACTACGATGCGAATTATTCGACCGCGCACGATGATCCGCAGTTCGTGCACCCCCGCACCTTCGATCGCCGTCCAGTTCCGTGGGCCGATCGGCACATCATCGAGGATCGCCTCGATCGTCGGATCCACGGCGCGGATCGCCCATCCGTTGACATGTCGGAACCGAAGCCACTGGCCTGCCGGGCCGTCGTCGCTGACCGAAATGTCGGCGCCGGATCCGGAGCCCAGGGAATGGGTACGCCCAGCGATCCGGTGGCGGATCGCACCGGTGGTGAGCAGGAGTGCGGGTTCGGACATCGGTTCGTTCCTGATCAGGCGAGCGCGATAACGACGGTGAGCAGCACGATGAACAGCGCGATCCACGCGACGACCACAATGGGTGAAATACCGTGAGACGGTGCACTACTCGTCGGCGCCGGCACGGCGAACCCGGCGAAGTGCGCGGCGCGAGTGTGCTCGTTCCAGGGTTCGCGCAGCGCGAAGTCGGTCCGCCGGTACACCCGACCGTCCGGCCGCACCACCGACTGCCAGGCCAGCGCAAGCGCCCGCAGGTCGGAGGAGGTCAGATCCGGGTGCGGGGTGGTCAGCAGCCGGTCGACCTTCTGGAAATCCCCGCTGGGCAGCAACTGGGCGTACTGCCGATAGTCGAGCTGATTCGCGGCCAGATCCTCGGCGAGGCAACGAATCATCAGCAGCGCGAATTTGAACAGATCGGTGGTCGCGGTGAACTGCTGCACCGGATACGGCGGCCGCCACGGCAGCGGATCCAGGCGCGGGGTCGCGCCGCGGCCGCCGATGAGGAAGGAATCGCAGTCCAGGAAGTAGTTGTGCGCCGAGACGATGCCGTCGACCGGGCGTGCGTCGGTGGTCAGAATGTTGTTGGGCTGTAGATCCCCGACCACGATGTCGTTGTCGTGCAGGAACTGCAGATCCACCAGCAACTGCCCGAGCCGTGCGATCTTGTGCGGGAAGTCGAAATAGGTGTGCCGGCGCTTCTGCGCATCCGACACCCGCACCGCGACCCGGGTGAAGGCGCGCGGCTGCGGCCCGCTGTGCGATTCGAAGAAGAATTCGCGCGGTGCCAGCGGCATGAGAATGCCTACCACCGTTCGGTCTTCGACGACCACGGCATGCGGCCACGCACACAGCTCCAGCATCCGCTTCCGGTCGTCCTGATCCAGCCGGTGCGGCCAGCCGACCAACTCGCGCAGCACCTCCGGCCGCAACTGGCGCACCGTATCCCGGTCATAGCGCTTGAAGGCGACCGATACCTCATCCGGTGTCGTACACCGCCATACCTGCGCGGAACCGCCCTCACCCAAGGGGAAGTCGCCCACGATGCGCAGTTCGTCCACGCGGTACTCGGTACGACCGGCTGCCGACCACCCCGGCATTGTCATTGCCCCCACCTACCGTCTTTCCCGGGCGGGCCCGCGCCCGCGTGTCGGCCAGGCCGCGACGATGGTGCGGTCATCGTGCAGGCCGGGCAGGTCGAAGCCGACGAGCTGACCGAAAACATGCTCGGCGGGCCGCGGCCCGGCGATCTGCGGCAGCAGTGTGGCGAATTGTTCGGGCACCAGCCGGATCGCATCCGCCATACCGTCACTGGCCAGCACCACCATCAGATTCGACGGCACGAACGTGAATCCGGCGATCACGCGATCGGCATCGCGTGGCAGCGACGGCGTGACATTGCTGATCATCCCGCGCTTGGTCGCGTGCTGGGTAAGCCATTTGGTGGCACCGGAATTCAGATCCACCAGCAGCAGATCGCAATCGCCGACGGTCGCCCAGGCGAGCGGATAGCCATCCGCCGATACCGGGCCGAGTGCGGCGAAGGCCAAGGTGCAGGCGGGGATCGAGGTGCGCTTGCTATCGCCTGCGCCGTGCGGGCTGCGGTAATCGAGTTCGGCGGCCAGTCCGTCGACCGATCCCGCGTCGAGTTGGGCGGCGACCTTCGCGGTGATCTCGGCGGCGAGCGGCTCCCAGGTGGACGGATAGCCGATGCGATCGAGCGAACTCGCGTACAGGTGCAGCAGCGTCAGGCAGGTGCGGGTCGCACGCTGGGCGGCGGCATGGGAATTGGCGGCCGAACCGAGCCCGTCGGCGACCGCGAGGTAGACCCAGCCGCGATCCGGATCACCGCCGATGGCGTAGGCGTCCTCGCGGGTGTTGCCGTCCTTCGCGTGCGAAAGTCCCACCTGCGTCGCGGCATACACGTCGTAGCGGCCGCTGCGGCCGCGATCGACCGTGAGTCCGCTCACGCCGGAGGTGGTCAGTGCGGGCAGTTCCACCGGGCGGGCGGACTGGGTGTGCTCGGCGTCATCTCTTCGCGCGGTCTCCTCGTGTTCGGGTGCCCGGACGTCAGCTCCAGGTCGCACCAGCAGGACCGCGGCTCCGGACGCCGTCGCGGCGAGGAAACAAATGAGAGTCGCTGGTAGCAACCACCATCCGGACCGCTCGTGCGCGGGCGCGACGATCGAAACCTCCAGCAGATCACCCGCATCACCGGAGGGCCGGATGTCGACATCGTTACCGCCGACATCCCGGTGCGTCCCCGGCGACAGCTTGAACCCCGGCGGAAAAATGATGGGCGTACCCGAAATCAGCGCACAGGTGTCACCCTGCCTATTGACAAGTCTTGCGCGGATCGGCGAATTCGATACGCCGACAGCACTTTCCGGCTCGCTCGACGGCGGTGGGCACCCGGAGACGCTCTTGGCGACCCGTCGGGCAACCGCGTCCGTCGTCCAGCTGTCGGCCCCGCTGTCACCCAGCCACTGCACAATGATCGACACCAATGCGCCCAGCAGTGCGATCCCGGCCACCAGCAGAATGGGTCGGCGGCGAAACGTATCCAGCGTCATGGCTATTCAGTCCAGTTCCCGCATACCGAGGGGCGTGCGGAACAGGAACCTGCCCTGCCCGACACTGCTGCTGATCGAGAACTTGATGCTGTTGATGATGGCGCGCAACAGATCTCCCGGCGCCACACTGCCCTGGGCGACACAGGCGACGCCGACCGGATTGCGGGAACGCAACTGCCGTACCGTGTCCTCGCGCACATCACCGATGCCCAGGGCCACCACCACCGGGCGGAACGGGTGGCTGGGCGCCTCCAGTCCGGCGCGTACCGGCACCCAGACCTCGTCGGGCTGGAATTTGCCGCGCACCTGGGGATTTCCGTCGGTGAGGAAGAAGATCACCGGCGTGTAGGTGTCCAGTCGGGCGCTGGCGAAGCGCTTGTGGTCGGAGCGCAATTGCCGGTCCAGATAGCGGAATACGTCCGCGTAGTCGGTCGCGCCCTGGCGTGGCAGCGCCGGAATGGACGGATCGATGCGCAGCGGAGTCAGCGGCAACACCGCGACGGCGGAATCACCGAAAGCAACGACCGAAAGATGTGCGGTGTCATAGGTGGTCGGATCTTCCTCGAGCACATTGAGCATATCCGGCAGCGCCTGCTCCACCGTCTCGAGCGGCGTGATCTTCTGGTTGGTCCACGCGGGATCCCACATCGACCGGGAGACATCGCAGACGACATAGAACGGGAACACCCGGCTGGCGCTCACTCCGGCCTGGGTGAGTTGGAAACGAGTATCCTCACGCATTCCTGGCTCCGATTAGTTGGAAATTTCTGCGCGGCACAACATTCCGCGAGCAGTGGCTTGTTGGTCGGCGACGACCTTGCCGTCGACGGTGATCTTGCAGTGGGCCGCGCCGACAGGATCGGGCGTGCCGTCGACAAAGACGACAAAGCCGCCGGTCCGGTTGCTCACCAGAGTTCGCGAATACGGCAGCGGTGTAGCGCCCGCAGCGAGGTAACTGCTGGCGCCGTCGCTCCAGCTGAGGTCGCGGACCTTGCCGCTGCCGGTCACGTCGAAGACGACGGTGTGCTTCTTGGTCTTGTCCGGTGTTCCGGTGGGACCGGTCGGGCCCGTGGGTCCGGTGGAACCGGAATTGTTGTTTCCGTTCGAATTACCGTTTCCGCCAGCGGATCCGGTGCCCTTGCCGGTGGGCTGATCCTGATTCGAGGCCTGATCCACCTGCGGCAGGTGAATATCGAGATTCGACCTGCCGACCGCGAAGAAAACCGCGGCCGCCGCGACCACCGCGAGAACGGCGGTGAGTAGGTACTTCACTGGGTTCACTTTCCTGCTCGCCAAGCCCGGTGGACGGGACCTGGAATCAGCGTCCGGCAAATCCGGTGCGGAAACATCCCCGCCGTATCAGTGAGTGACACGTTCATCGAAATCGGCTGTGCATGCATTGATTACGGTCGCCTAGGGGAGGGTTGGTCAGGGGTGTGTTGGGGATCGGTACCGAACACGGGTCGGTACGTTTCGGGCCCCTTGAGATTCGCGGCACCGACCAACGAATAACCAACGGCTGTCCAACGAGGTGTCGGTTTGACACCTGTGGCGATGCGGTCGCACACTCATCGCGACCGCGCATTTCTCGCGCGGCCGGTTCCCACTTCCCGAGAAGGTCGACATGATGTGTCGCCGCTGTGCTCCGGTCGCCTCGGCGGTGCGATGTGCCCGATGACAAAACCGTGGTGGGACGCGCCGTCGCGATTATCGAGGCGGTCGCCGATTCCCGGGATCCGGTCTCGCTGGCCACCTTGACCAAGCGCACCGGCATTCCGAAACCCACCGTCCGCCGCATCGCCAACGATCTGGCCCGACGCGGCATGCTCGAACTGACCTCGGACGGCTATCGCGCGGGCACGCTGCTGATCTACCACGGTTTGCGCGCGGCCCAGCAGCACGGCTTCGTTCTCACCGCGCAGCCCTACATCCAGGACCTGTACATGCGCACGCGCGGCGAAATCGTCTGGTGCGCAAGCCTGTACGGCGGGGAGCTGACCCTCAACGGTTCGGCGTTCGGCCGCAACTACGCCGAGGTGATGAAGCGCCAGAACTGGCCGAGCCTGGCCTCCTTCGGGCCCAGTATGGTCCTCACCGCGGCGGGGCGGCTGCAGATCGCCGCCCATGAGGAACAGGCCGAACAGATCTTCGCCATGCGCTGGGCGCCGCTGACCCAGTATTCGGTCACCGATCCGCGCAAACTGCGGGCATTGCTCGACGAGGCCCGCGACACCGGATTCGTGCACGAGCGCGAGCAAACCCTCGTCGGATGGAGTTGTGTGGCATCGGCCGTGCGCGACGGCTCGGGTGCGTTCATCGGTGCGATCGGGATCACCGGCCGCAGTGCCGTTATCGAACAGCGCGGTCTGCACACCGGCTTGATGCGCTCGGTGGAGTCGCTGCAGCACGAACTGCGCGAAGACAGCTCGGCAGGCCTGCCGCTCGGCAAACCGATGAAGTCCTTCGGGGAGATCTTTTCCCAGTACCCGCGCTGGACGCCGAATCTCGCACCGCTGCTCGATGCGACCTCGGATTGACCTCGGATTTCGATGCCCCCGAGGCGATGGGCAGCAAACCCGAATTCCCTCCCGTACTATCGCGATCGGGAACACCGGCCGGGTAGATGAAGGGGGACGGTGTTGGAGATTCGCCTACCGGCGACCATGCGCAACGGGGGTGCGTGGTTACGGCGCTTCGCCGGGACGACTCCGGGTGCCATCGGCGCGGTCGCCGTCGTCACCGTGGTGTTGTGTCTGCTTGCCGGGTTGACCTCGGCCGATCAATTGAGTGGCAAGATCGCGCGGCGCGATACCGTGCTGGAACACACCGAACCGCTGGCCTACGCCGCGCAGACCCTGTACGTCGCGCTGTCGGCCGCAGACGCGTCCGCGGCCACGGCCTTCCTGTCCGGCGGCATCGAATCACCTGAGGTGCGCGGGCAGTATCAGCAGGCGCTCGCCGAAGCGGCGTCCGCACTCGCGGAGGCGACCGCCGGTGCCTCGGATCAGCAGACCAGGAATATCGTCGCCAAGATCGCCGCCGACCTGCCCGCCTACACCGGCCTGGTCGAAACTGCACGGGCAAACAACCGGCAGGGGTTCCCCGTCGGTTCGTCGTATCTGCGCGAGGCCTCACTGCTGATGCAGAATTCCTTGCTGCCCAACGCCGAAATGCTGAGCAAGGACCGCATGGCCGCGGTGCGCCAGGATCAGCACGATATCGGCGCGCTGCCGTGGACGACCGTCGTGCTGCTGATGCTGGTTCTCATCGGTTGTGGCGGTGGCACTTTCGTCCTGCTGCGGCGCACCAATCGCCGGATGAACCTCGGCCTCGCGGTCGCCGCGGGAGCGACCGCCCTCGCGCTGTTCTGGGTGGTCGCCGCGACGGTCATCGCCGCGGCCGCACTCGATACCGGCAAATCCGGGGCGACCAGCCGCTTCGAAATCCTGACCCAGGCCAGGATCCTGGCCCAGCAAGCGCGCACCGACGAAACCCTGGAGCTGATCACCCGCGGCGATATCACCATGAGCGAAACCGATTACCGCAAGCACACCACCGAACTGGCGGACCGGTTGGCGAGGGTAACGTCCGATTCCGCGGCCTCGCGCAGCGTGCTGGGCTGGACCGCCGGACATGCCAAACAGCGTGAGGCCTACGAGGCGGCGAACTATCCCGGGGCCGTGGCGCAGGCCATCGGCACCGGTACGGACACCTCGGCGACGCTGTTCGCCCATCTCGACCAGCTGTTGCGCGACAACCTCATCCAGGAACGTGGTGAGTTGCGCGACGGCGTCGACTCGGCGGGTGCGACGTTGACGCTCAGCCCCACGGGGACACTGGTATTGCTGTTCGGCGCCGCGGCCTCGACCGTCACCGGCCTGTGGCCACGGCTGAAGGAGTTCCTGTGAGACGGCGAATCATCCTGCGGCGGGCCGGTTTCGGATGGATGGCGCTGGTCGCGGTGGGCGCGCTGGTGACCGCATGCGGTTCCGGCATCCAGGCCCCGGCCTCGACGAATGTGGCCGCGGTCAACCCCAAGCCCGACCTCGTCGAGATCACTACGCCACCGCAGACCGAATCCGGCGGCAATTGCGATCCGGAGGCCACCCTGCGTCCCGGGCCGTTGCCGAGTCCCGGTGCGATGCCATCGGGTTCGGCCATGGCGGCCATCGTCGCCAATGGCAAACTGCGGGTCGGGGTGGATCAGAACACCTACCTGTTCGGCTTTCGCAATCCCAGCACCGGACAACTCGAGGGCTTCGACATCGATATCGCGCGCGCGATCGCCCGATCCCTTTTCGGTGATCCGGACCGGATCGAATTGCGTTCGGTCACCGCGGCCGAGCGGATACCGGCCCTGCAGAACAAGCAGGTCGACCTGATCGTACGCACCTTCTCGGCGACCTGTGAGCGGCGTCGCGATGTCGACTTCTCCGGGGTCTATTACCGTGCGACCCAACGCCTTCTGGCCATCCGCAACTCCGGCATCCGTACGAGCGCGGATCTGGGTGGTAAGCGGGTGTGCGTCACCCGGGGCACCACCTCACCCGGGCCGCTGTTCAGCCTGCCCAAGCGTCCCGTCGTCCTGGGCGCGTCGAACTGGACCGACTGTCTGGCCGCGCTGCAGCAGGGGCACGTGGACGCGATCAGCGGCGACGATCCGATCCTGGTCGGTCTGGTGGCCCAGGACCGGAATCTGGAGATCGTCGGCGAAGTGATCGGCACCGGCGCATACGCGGTCGGCATCGCGCAGGGGCATCCGGATCTGGTCCGCTTCGTCAACGGCGTGCTGGAACGCATCCGCAGTGACGGCACCTGGCAGCAGCTCTACAACGCCAGACTCAGCGCCCTCGGCCCGTCGCCGGGTCCACCGGACCTCCGCTACAAAGAGTGAAACCATGCAGCTACTCACTCTCGCCGAAATCGACGCCGAATTGACTACCCGCACAATCGAATTCGATGCCATCACCGCCACCCTGCTGGAACTGGACAAACATCCGGGCCACACACTGCTGCAGCGGTATCCACCGATCGGGGTGACCGAACAGCGCTGGCTGCCGGTCCGCGCCGCGCTCGCCCTGATGTGGGAGGACTACAGCCGTCTGCAGATCATCCTGGAATCGGCGCGCAAGGTGCGCGGCACTCGGGCTCGCCTCGACGACGGTGAGCGCGCCGAACTCACCCGGCTGTTGCGTGGGCGTCCCTACGAGGCCGCGCGCACGCCGATACCGATGGCGCAACGTTCGCTCACCGGACCCGCCGAAGAGGTTCTGTTCGTCGGACTCGCCGATACCGTTGATCGCATGCGGGCGACCTTCCCGGAAATCGCCGAATTCCTCGAGGCGATCGATGCGGTGAACACCCGGGTGATGTCGGGCCTCGCGCCACTGCAGGACACCCTGGACAGAGCGGGGGCGGCCGGGGACGAGACCACGCAGTTGCGCGCGATCGGCGACGGCATCGCCGAATTGCTGAGCCGATCGGCGACCGATCCGCTCGCGTTGACAGTGCCGGAGATCGATGCGCGCATCGCGGAGTTGTCGGGGGAGTTGCGGCAGGTTGCCACCATTCTCGCCGAACTCGATGCGGTCGCTGCGGATTGGACCGAGGCGGTCGTCGAAACGCGCAGGCGCTTGGCGGTGCTGCGGGCCACCCGAGCCCGCGCGGTGGAGGCGCGGACGCAAGTCGAGGCGAAGATCCTGGCCGGACCGCTGCCGGTGAACGAGGACAACACCGCCGCGCTCGAAGCCGAACTCGATGCGTTATCCGCGAAATCGGGTGCGGCAGCGGAGTTGGTCCGGTTGCGCACGCAAATCGCGGACGCGACCGCGAGAGCGGCCACCGTGGAGGAATTGGCTCAGGGACTGCTCGATCGGCGTAGCGAATTGCGCGGACGACTGGCCGCCTACCAGGCGAAGGCGGCTCGTCTCGGCGTCAGCGAGGACCGAGATGTCCTGGCCTCCAATCAGATCGCGGCGGGTCTGCTCGCGCGGCGACCGTGCGATCTGGCGGCCGTTACCCGGGCGGTCGCCGACTTCCAGCAGATCATCGGGGAGAAATCGGGGCGGGGCAGATGACCTGTAATGAGCCGGGATGCGGCGGCACGATCGAAGACGGCTACTGCGCGGTGTGCGGCACCGCACCCGCCGAAGCGACCACGGTTTCGGCGGAAATACCTATCCCGCATGAGGTTTCGAGCAAGGCCCTGACCTGTGCCGAACCGGGCTGCACTGGAACCGTTGCCGGTGGATATTGCGACGCCTGCGGCACGGCTCCGGCTGAATCGCAGCAGGCTATCTGTGCCGAGCCGGGCTGCGGCGGAAACATCGTCGACGGCTACTGCGATGCTTGCGGCACAGCTCCGGCCGGAAATTCCGGAACTTCCGCACTGTCGGCCCGCTCGGGAAGCACTCGCGCCTCCGGACGTTCGGTGCGCACCGGCCGGTCCTCGTCGAAATCCAGCGCTCGCGGTCGGCTCGGCGCGGGCATGGTGGAAGTGCCGCGGATCCCGCGCATCGACCCGGCCACCGCGGTCCTGGCCGATCCACAGGTCGCCGAGGGAAAGCGGTTCTGCGGCAAATGTGAACGACCGGTCGGCCGCGGCCATGATGGTACGCCCGGCCGCACCGAGGGCTTCTGTCCCAACTGCGGCACCCGGTTCTCCTTCACACCGAAGCTGAGCAAGGGCGTCCTGGTCGGCGGACAGTACGACGTGGTCGGCTGCTTGGCGCACGGTGGGCTCGGCTGGATCTATCTGGCCACCGACCGCAATGTCGCCAACCGCTGGGTGGTGCTGAAAGGTCTACTCAATTCCGGGGATCTGGACGCGATGGCCGCGGCGGTCGCCGAAAAGCGATTCCTCGCCGAGGTCGAACATCCCAGCATCGTCAAGATCTACAACTTCGTCGAGCACCGCGGCGCCGACGGTGTCGCGGTCGGCTACATCGTCATGGAGTACGTCGGTGGGACGTCGCTCAAACAGATCCTGCGCGCCCGCCGCGATGTCGACGGCAGCTATCTGCCGCCGCCGCAGGCGATCGCCTACATTCTGGAGATGCTGCCCGCCCTCGGCTATCTGCATTCGCTCGGCCTGGCCTACTGCGATTTCAAGCCGGACAATGTGATGCAGACCGATGAGCAGCTCAAGCTCATCGATATGGGCGCGGTGATCGCCATGGACGATCAGGACAGCCCCATCTACGGCACCATCGGCTATCAAGCGCCGGAGATCTCCGAAACCGGCCCGACCGTCGCCACCGAGGTCTACACCGTCGGCCGCACCCTGGCCGTGTTGCTCATGCATGTGCCGCAGGAGGGCGGACATTTCGGCGCCCTGCCCGATCCGGACGCCGAACCGCTACTGGCGAAATACGATTCGCTGCACCGATTCATCCTGCGCGCCACCGAGGCCGATCCGGAGGCGCGCTTCTCCTCGATGGAGGAGATGGCCGATCAGCTGACCGGCGTGCTGCGCGAGGTGCTGAGCATCGATGACGGTGTGCCACGTCCCGGAATGTCGGCCTACTTCGGGCCGCCGCGTGGCGTATTCGGCATCCAGGAGGCACCGACGCCGACGAGTATCGTTGCGGCACTGCCGGTTCCGCTGGTCGATCCGAACGACAGCGGTGCGGCGCTCCTGGCCACCACCGGCGGAACTTCACCCGCCGAACTGGAACCTGCCTTCGAGGCGGGACTGCGATCGGTGCTCACGACCCGCGGTCCGTCCGTGGAGATTCCATTGCGGCTGGTGCGCGCCGCGCTCGAGCTCGGCGATCCGGCCGACGCGCTGCGCCGACTCGACGAACTCGCCGACACCCTGCCCGGTGATTGGCGGCTGGCCTGGTATTGCGGTCAAGCCGAACTGCTCGCGGGCAATACGGATGCGGCATATGCCGAATTCGATGCCGTGTACGCCGCATTGCCCGGTGAGGCCGCGCCGAAGGTCGCACAGGCGGCCGTCGCCGAACTCGCGGGCGCGCAGTCGGATCGGCAACAGGCCGCGCGCTACTACGACACGGTCTGGCGCACCGACCACGGCTTCGCCAGCGCCGCCTTCGGACTGGCCCGGCTGCGCAATGCGGACGGCGATCGCGACGGCGCGGTCGCCGTACTCGACCAGGTGGATTCGGCCTCGGCGCTCTACACCGAGGCGCGGCTGACGGCCGTGGAGACCATGCTGGCCGACCGCACAACCGATGAACTGTCGGAAACGCTGCTGCGCGATGCGGGCGGACGGGTCGAGGCATTGCGGATCGAATCGAAAAGCCGTGGCGCACAGGTGCGAATGCGCGTGCTGGACGCCGCATTGAACTGGCTGCGCGCGGGTAAAGCACCGACAACACATGGGGCGCTGCTCGGCGCCAACCTCGATCAGGACGGAGTACGAACCGGTTTGGAGCGCTGCTATCGCGACCTCGCCCGCGAAACCGAAGATATGTGGGCCCGATTCGAGCTGGTGGATCGTGCCAATGCGATCCGGCCGAGGACGAACCTATGACCGGACCTGATACCGCGGTGCCGCGGTGCCCGGAATGCTCGGCGCGGGTCGGAGTGGCCGACCGGTTCTGTGAAGCCTGCGGCCGCGAACTCGGCGCGCGCAGAATCGCGCTGCCGCGGTCGGATCCGGATGCGGCACCGACGTGTGAGGGTTGTGGCGGCACCCGATACGACGCCGACGGCTACTGCGGCGGCTGCGGTCAATTGCGGCCGCAGCCGGACCGATTCGAGGCCGATCTCGGCGCGGTGTATGTCATGACCGATCGCGGTATCGCGCACGCGCGCAACGAGGATGCGGTCGCGGCGGCGGTGTTGGAAGACGGGGCCAAGCGCCCGGTCGTCACGGTGATCGCGGTCAGCGACGGCGTTTCTACCTCCGACGATCCGCAGGCGGCCTCGGGCGCGGCGGCGCGTGCGGGCGTCGATGCCTGCCTCACCGCATTGGCCGAAGCACGCTCGGGCACGGCGGTGGTCATGGCCGGGCTCACGGCCGCCTCGCAGGCCGTGCGCGATATCGCGACGCACGACGGTCATGCTCCGTCGTGCACCTACGTTTCGGCCATCGTGCGCGGATACGGTGGCGACGGCGTGGAGATCACCGTCGCGAATGTCGGTGACAGCCGGGCATATTGGTTGCAGGGCGTCGGCATCGAGCCGATCACGGGCGGGAACCTGCCGTCGACGCGGCTGACCGTCGACGACTCGTGGGCGCAGGCGCTCGTAGATGCAGGTGCCATGGACGAGCAGGCCGCGATGCGGGATCCGCGTGCGCATACCCTGCTGCGCTGGCTCGGTGCCGACAGCGAGGACAAAGCGTGGTCGGACCGATGTGTGAAGACCTTTCACACCACGGGTCCCGGGGTGCTGTTGCTGTGCAGTGACGGACTCTGGAACTACGTGTCCGATCCGGCGGCGCTGGCGCGGATGGTCAGCGGGTTACCGCGCGAGGAGGCGGCGCGGGCGCTTGTCGAATTTGCACTACGGTCCGGGGGGAGCGACAACATCACCGTCGCGCTGGTGCCGATCGGGCCATCGGTCGATCCAGGAGTAGCACAGTGAGTTCCATTGCGAATAACGGTATTTCGGTAGCGGTAGACCAGAACGAATACTTGGCCGAGGGCGCGGACACGGTCGACGCTGTGGTGACCGTGGAGACCGGAGCGGATTTCGTGGCGGCCGGACCGGAGCCGGACCGACTGGAGGTGCTGATCATCGATTGCTCCGGATCGATGGCCACCGGCAAGAAGTTCGAGGGTGCGCGCCGAGCCACCCTTGCCGCACTCGATGTATTGAAGGACGGCACCCGGTTCGCGATCATCGAGGGCACGTCGATGGCGCGGCTGACCTATCCGAGCGACAAACCATCGGTGTCCGTCAACCGCGATACCCGGGCCGCGGCCCGCCGCGCACTGGACAAGTTGCGTCCCAACGGCGGCACCGCCATGGGCACCTGGCTCGGGCTCACCCGGCAGCTGGCCAAGAAACATCCGGATGCCATGGTGCACGCCATTCTGCTCACCGACGGCAAGAACGAACACGAGGAACCCGCGGCGCTGGCCGCCGAGATCAAGCAGTCCGAGGGAATCTTCACCTGTGACTGCCGCGGCGTCGGCACCGACTGGCAGGTGGACGAATTGCGCACCATCGCTTCGGCGCTGCACGGCACGGTCGATATCGTCGCGGATCCGGCGAATCTGGCCGCGGACTTCGCCGCCATGACGCAGACGTCGATGGCCAAGGCGATTCCGGAACTCATACTGCGGGTCTGGGCACCGGCAGGGGCTACCATCCAGTTCGTCAAACAGGTCGCCCCGACCATCGAGGATCTCACTGCGCGACGCACCGACGCCGGACCGCAGTTGGGGGAGTACCCGCTCGGCGCGTGGGGTGCGGAGGACCGCGACTATCACGTGCAGGTGCGGGTCGAGCCCGCCGCACCGGGACGGGAGAAACTCGCGGCCCGGATCAGTGTGGTCGCCGGCGACGAGGTGGTCGGTCAGGGATTGGTACGCGCGGTGTGGACCACCGAGACCGAACTCTCGGCCCGGATCAGCAGGCGCGTTGCGCATTACACCGGGCAGGCCGAACTTGCCCAGGTCGTGCAGGAGGGGTTGAGCGCGCGTAAAAACGGTGATGTGGAGACCGCGACGGCGAAGCTGCGGCGCGCGGTCGAGCTCGCCGCCGAATCCGGGAACGAGGGCACCGCGAAGCTGTTGCGCGGTGTGGTCGAGGTGGACGAGCGCAATGGCACGGTGCGGTTGCGCGCCAGGGTCGAGGCCGCGGACGAAATGGCCTTGGACGCACGCTCCACCAAGACGGCGCGGGTACGTAAGGAGGGGTGATGGCGATTGCCACCTGTCCGGACGGGCATCAGTCCGTCGCGGCGGATTACTGCGATGTCTGCGGTTCACCGATCGGTGCGCCCGCACCGACGGTCGCGACCGCGCTGTGCCCGTCATGTGGGTCGCCGAGCAGCGGCCGCTTCTGTGAAGTCTGCGGCGCCGATTCGGCGCTGCCGACGCCGGAGCCGCGTGCGGCCGCGCCGACCGAAATCGTCACCGCCACCGCGGTTTCCGCCGCTGAGGTCGCGAGCGCGGCCGGTACGGTGACATGGGTCGCCACGATCACCGCCGATCGCGAGTTCTACGACCGCGTGCAGGCCCGCAAGGGCCCCGACGCCGACCAGGTCGAATTCCCGGCGTTCTATCCCGAGCGTCGAATCACCCTACACGACACCGACATCCTGATCGGCAAACACAGCGTCTCCCAGGGCCTGCAACCCGAGATCGATCTGGGCATCGCCCCCGCCGACGCCGGCGTTTCCCGCGCCCACGCGATCCTGCGCCTCGCCGAAACCGGCATAACCATCACCGATCTCGGCTCCACCAACGGCACAAGCCTCAATGGCAGCGAAGACCTGATCCCCGGCAAGGTGCCCGTCCCGCTCCAGAGCGGTGACCGCATTCACCTCGGCGGCTGGACCACAATCATCGTGACCGCGGAAAACCTCTGAGCGAATACTGCACCCCTCAGCGTCGGCTCACACCCGATTGAGGGTTCCGGTAGTAGTCACGCGAAGAACAAGATTTGGGCGACGGTGTAGCGGCTTTTGCCTGCTTTTGCCTCGCTGATCAGGTCCGCGGTCATCTCGCCCATCGCGGCGATGACGTGGAACGGGAATCGGCCGGCCGAAGTGGTGGTGTCGATGCCCTGCTCGAGCAATGCACCGGTAGCCAGTCGCATTGGTCGGCGGAAAAGAGTTGGGCAAGAGAATGTTCGAGCTGATAGCCTCCGGGGCACCGTGGCATCAAGCGAGGAGGTGAGACCCATGAACACTGTATCGATGTGGGAGCTCCCTCTCGTCGTCACGGTCGGGCGAACGATGTAGGTGTCGCCGGGAGCGCCTGAGCAACAAGGCAATCCCGAAAGGCGACAACCAATGAATTCTACGAATTTCACTTCGAGTATCGGTGAGCCCACCGTAGTGATCACACGGGTTGCGGAGACGCAATGGCACGCGGTAGCCGACGACCGAGTGGTCGGCCGCGGCGACGCTTCGCGGCGGCCTGACGGTCGGATCTTCCTCAGCATCGACTCGTGGCACGACACGGTCTTCGACCAACTCGCTGGTGCGATGCTGCCAGAGCTTTCGAGGCCGCTTTACACGGTGGTCGATGAGGTCGATGTGGACCTCAGGTCTGCTTGGGAGCGGGCTGGTTTCACGACCCGCCGCCGTGAGTGGGAATACCTCGTATCCACCGACCCGCACCACACCGGGCTCGACTCGGTGCCGTCCGTCGAGGGCGTGACGATACTGCCGGTCGGCGCGGCACAAGAAGTACCACTGCTCGAGGCCTACACCAGGATCCGTGCCGAAATCGACGCTACCGTCGGCTGGGACTCCATGCCCGCCGAGATAATCAGCCGCCCGGACGGGATCGTCCCGGTCGATCCGGCACAGTATGCGGTCGCAACTCGGTGCGACGAGTATGTCGGACTGCTCCGAGTCGCATCGCGACGTCGGCACGCACGTATCGAACTCATCGTCGTTCGAGCCGACCAACGCCGCCAAGGTGTCGCCCGAGCACTGCTCGCCCCGGTACTTCGCTCGCTGCACCAGTCTGGGATCGAAACGGCATCGGCGTATGTGAACGACACCAACACCGCCGCTGTAACGCTGTTCGACGGCGTCGGCAGCAGCCGCCGCGCAGGCAGCAACCTGGAGTTGGTGCTGCGATGACGACGAACAACGGCAAGGGCATCGAAATCGAAGGCACCGTCGTCGAGTGCCTGCGCAACGCCACTTTCACAGTGGAACTCTCGAACGGGCACAAAGTACTCGCACATATCAGCGGGAAGATACGGAAGAACTACATCAAGATCTTGCCGCAGGATCGGGTGCTCGTGGAGCTCAGCCCGTACGACCTCACCCGCGGTCGAATCCTGTTCCGGTACAGGACGTAACGGAGGACCGGGACACGACCGAATCGACGTCGCTGTCCTGACGGCCATGGTATCGGCAACCGGTTCGATGACGGTCGCCGATACCATCTCGGCCGTTGTCGCAGGGGCAGACACCGCACGGTGCATCCGGCGTTCGGCGGTGCTGCACTTCGCCGAGATCGCCTGATCGATAGCTGCGACTGTGCACCAGCAGAGAAATGCGGCGCGACTCAGCGCCCGAGGTTCGGTGACGACTCCAACTCTCGCAACACCTCATCGATGCGCCGCATGACATGGCTGCGCCACCCGGCGTCCATGATCGTGCGGGCCTTCTGCTGGAGCGGATGGTCCGGATCGAATCCGGCGTGTTCCAAGAAGAATCGGGTGCCCTTGCCCTCGGGCTCCAGCGTCCAGGTGATCGTCCAGTCGGCGCCGTGCTCGGCATTCGGGTCGCCGTCACGCCAGCCGACGCGCAGCATCCGCTCCGATTCGAAGGCCAGCACCTCGGCCGCGATCACACCGGAAAATCCTGTCGCCGGAACGGCTTTCGCATCGATGGTGTAGCGATGCCCGACCTCGAGCCGGAAGTCGGACGGCATGAACCACCGCGCGAGCAACTCGGGCTCGGTCAGCGCACGCCACACCTTCGCCGGTGGGTGCGCCAGGAATTCGTCCACGCGAATGGTGGTCGGATCGTCGGTCATCGTTACTCCTCTTCCATGGTGTCCAGCAGTTCACGCAGCCCGGCCAATTTCTCGCGCCAGAACTGCTCGAACGGGTGTAACCATTCCTGGATCTCGTACAGTGGGGCCGCCTCGAGCCGATACAGCCGTTGCCGCCCCACCTTGTTCTCACTGACCAACTCGGCCTCCCGCAACACCCGCAGATGTTCGGAGAAGCTCGGCCGCGCCATCTCGAAATGCGCGGCCAGATCGGTCACCGGCTGCGGTCCGCCCTCGCGCAGCAGCCGCAATACCTCGCGCCGAACCGGACTGGCCAGTGCCGCGAAGACCCGCCCTTCGGTGATGTTCATGATTCCCGACTATAGGTAGGAAAAATCCTACGCGTCAACAGAAGGAATTAGGACCGATCGGTTGGTTACTATGCGCGTAGTATGTGCTCATGGGGTTCGAGTGGCCGGACTGGGCGTTCGCGCACCTGATCGGCATCGGACCCCGGGAGGTACGCCAAGTCCTCGAAGGCGCACAGCGCTGGCCGCGGATCGCCGATGACGGGCACGTGACGGTGTTGTCGGTCTGGGGTCGCACCGGTACCGGGCGGCCGCTGATCGTGGCGACACGCCAACAGGACCAGTGGACCTGGCTGATCATCGGCGCCCGGGAAATGCGCGCCGACGAACTGAAAATGTTCGAGGAGTGGGAA
The DNA here is from genome assembly GCF_055584605.1 of Nocardia sp. NPDC102475. Classification (NCBI taxonomy): domain Bacteria; kingdom Bacillati; phylum Actinomycetota; class Actinomycetes; order Mycobacteriales; family Nocardiaceae; genus Nocardia; species Nocardia sp. NPDC102475. Next base: position 349,046 of record NZ_JBVJLS010000005.1, read on the forward strand.
CAGGAGAACCGGTGATGCGTGAAAAGGATTTCCCGTCCACCCCGGACGAAGTGGCGTCGTTCATGGATCGGCTGACCTTCAGCGACGAACCGGTCCCGCCGGAGAAGGCGCCGCCACCACTCGCCCCCGGTGACGACATCATGGTGACGAGCTCCATTCGCATGCCGCTGGAGTTGCACACCCGGGTCAAGCAACTCGCCGACAGCCGCGGTATCGGCCTGTCGACGCTGATTCGGGAATGGATGGAGGCGGCCATCGCCGAATTCGATGGCGACCAGCTCATTTCGCGCGCCGATGCGGTGCGCGCGTTATCGCGACTGCATCCCATCCACCGCGCGAGCTGAGGCGGTGCGCCCCTTGCGGGCGTCGGTCGTCGGTGGGAAGTCGATGGACCTTCCGTCGTGGTCGCAGCAGAATGCGCCCATGAGCAACGAGGTGCGAGGTGCAGTCGTAGCCGGGCTGATCAGGCTTGCAGAAAGCCCCGACTACCGAGACCGGGCAGACGCAGGCCGCTGCTTGGCCAACTTCGCCGAAATGCCCCAGACCAGGGGACCGTTGTCGGGCCTCTTGCTTGATGCCGACAACACATTCGTTACCCACGCGACGGCGGAGGCATTGCTCCGACGTCAGGACGTGCTCGGTTTCGCCGCCGTCGCCTCAGGACTCGCCGCGGCCGATCCGAACCACGCCGACTGGATCCGGACAGCGGTGCTCGACGTATTCGGAGTGTTCTCCCGTGACCGGGATGCTGCTGTGCGCGAGTGCGAGACATTGACCGGGGTGACTGATGAGCTGGTACGTCATGGCGCAAGCCAGCTGATCGCCATGCTTGCCGAGATCGACCCGATTCTGCGCCCAGCGCAGGACTAGCCAGGGACGCATCGAAATCGCCAGTGCATCAACGGTTCTCGGCAAACTGTGGGTCAGGTTACCGGATAATGGACCGTTATCCGGTAGATGTGGAACCTGCGGGTTCACCTGTTAGCGGTGTGGTCGCTGGTGCGCCGTATCGTGCCCGGCGGGGCGAGACAAGGAACGTGATGGCACAGGACGAGCCGGGTACTGGGCGGGGGGCATCGGGCGGAGCCGGTTCCCGCCGCAGAGTGGGAAAGCCCTCGCAGAGCACCTCGTCACAGTTTCTCTGAGCTGCGGTGATGTCCCACAAACCGGAGCCGGTGGCGGTCGACCGGCCCGGAATCGCGGTTGCTGACCAGATCAATCCGTTACGGGCAAGCACTCGGCGAGCAGGTCGATGACGTCGTGCCAGGCGCGCTGCGCGTGCTGTGGGTGGTAGCCGACGCCGGGGACCGTGGGGTGGTCGACCGGCGGGTGGTGGAAGGCGTGCGAGGCGCCGCCGTAGACCACGACGCGCCAGTCGACGCCCGCGGCCTGCATCTCGGCGGTGAATGCGTCCCGTTGCGCGGGCGGCATGATCGGGTCTTCCGACCCGACCCCGGCCCACACCGGGCAGCGAATGCGCGCCGCCTCGCCCGGTCGGCCCGTGGTCAGTGCGTTGACTGTCCCGATCGCGCGCAGGTTGACGCCATCGCGCCCGAGTTCCAGCCCGACGGCGCCCCCGGTGCCGTAGCCGACGGCGGCGATCCGGTCGGGGTCGGTCCGCGGTTCGGCCCGCAACACGTCGAGCGCCGCGTGGCCGATGCCCCGCATCCGGCCGGGGTCGGCGAGTAGCGGCATGCAACGGGCCAGCATCTCCTCGGGGTCACCCAAATAGCGCCCGCCGTGAAGGTCGAAGGCCAGCGCTACGTATCCCAACTCGGCGAGAGCATCGGCCCGGCGGCGCTCGACGTCGCTGAGCCCCATGCCCTCTGGTCCGAGCAGCACCGCGGGCCGGCGGTCGACACCGGTCGGGAGCGCGAGGTGCCCGATCATCGTCAGGCCGTCGGCCGGGTACTCGACCGTGCGCGTTGTAACCGTCGTCATGGGACTGGACTGTAGTGATCGTCGAGCCCGCTCGGGCCGGCGTTCACTGCTGGCAGAACAGCGCGGGTGTGCCTCTGAAATGTGGCGATGACTCACAAGTTCCGTCACAAACCCCATTCCCGCGGCAGCTTTAGCGGATCACCTGCCCTGGCCACGGTGCTGGAGGTGGACCTGCCGGGTCTTCCGCCGGGGTATACCTCGCGCTGGACGAGCAGGTCAACGGCGCCACCACTGCCTACGCCAGCCGCACCGAGGTTCGCCTGGTGCACGACGCTGCCTGAGCCGGGAGCTCGGCCCCAACCGGTCTCCCTGCCCACGGCCACGCCCCGGATCCACAAACGCCAGATCCGCCCGCGTCAATGTGAAGAACTTGATCAGCTCGTCCCTGGTGATCTCCGGGAACGATCGCAGCTGCTCCAACTGCTCCTCGGAGAACATCTTCTCCGACACCAACCACCCCAACGCTCGACCCGCACAAACCGGATCAGAACGTAGCGGCAGCGATCACCAGCCCACGAACCAGGCACCTACACCTCGACATCACCGCAGATCGCGGCGATATCCGACCGAAAATTCGTCAGTGCTACCGGGACCCCGGACGAGCTGAGTCGGGGAACGGCGGTGAAAATGAGTAGCGCTCGGCTGCGAGCATGGCGGATATGGAATCCGCCGTCTATCTGATCACCGGTATTCAGGCCGCCGGGAAGTCCACGGTCGCGCAGGCGCTGGCGGAGCGGTTGCCTCGCTCGGCGCATGTGCGCGGAGATGCGTTCCGGCGCTTCATCATCGGTGGCCGGGCAGACATGAGTTCGGAACCGTCGACGCAGGCACTCGAGCAACTGCGGCTGCGACACGCGCTGGCCGCGCATACCGCCGATACATATGCCTCGGCCGGATTCACCGCGATCATCCAGGATGTCGTGCTCGGGGAGTTTCTGCCCTACACCCTCGACCGCATCCGGACCAGGCCGCGGTATGTGGTGGTGCTCGCGCCGAAACCGGCCGCGGTCGCCGCGCGCGAGGCGGGCCGGGACAAGGTCGCCTACGACGGGTTCACCGTCGACAGCCTGGACGAGGTGCTGCGGACGCAGACCCCGCGCATCGGATTGTGGTTGGACACTTCCGATCTCACCGTGGAGCAGACCGTCGACGAGATTCTCGAGCGGGCCCGGCCATTGGACAGCGAAGACGCTGCTCGGTGACTGCGCCCAGCAGTACGCCGATTTCAGGATTGGTTGGAGCGGAATGTTTTGGTCAGGTTTGGGATGAGGTGGCCGCGGTGAGGCGGTGTGCGAGTGCTCGCAGGTGGGCGATGAGTTCGGGTGGTTCATGGACACGGAATCCGAAGCCGAAAAGCCCTACGTAGACCGCTATTTCGTCGAGGGAGTTCGAGCCGGTGTGCAGCAGGCAGTGCTGGTCGTCGATGGCCTCGAGGACGCCGACGGTGGGTGGGATGCGGTCGGCCGCCACGGCCGCGGATACCTCGAGGGTGATGCGTGCTCGATAGCGGTAGGGGGCGGTGCTGACCGCGCGGGAGACGAAACCGGCCAGATCCACCTCCGGCGCGTCGCGCGGCGTGAACCGCGGCCCGTTGGGGATGCGCGGGTGCAGGCGGTCGACACGGTATGTGCGCCAATCGGTTCGGTCGAGGTCCCAGCCGACCAGATACCAGTGCCGCCCGGTGTGCACGAGCCGATGCGGTTCGGCCGTGCGACGGATCAGGGTGTCGCTGTGGGTGCGGTAGTCGAAGCGGAGTTGTTCGTGATCGCGAATGGCGGTGGCGATCACGGTCAGCACGTCGGGGTCCACGGGCGCGGTGCCGGCGGGCATGGCGACGGTGGCGGCCTGTAGTGCCGAGACGCGGTGGCGTAGCCGGGCCGGGAGGATCTGTTCCAGTTTCGCCAGCGCCTGCAGCGAATTCTCTTCGATGCCGGCGATGGTGCCACCGGCGGCGGTGCGCAGCCCTACCACGACCGCGACTGCCTCGTCGTCGTTCAGCAGCAGCGGGGGCAGTTTGACGCCCGCGCCCAGCCGGTATCCGGCGGCTCCCGCGACCGCGTGCACGGGATAGCCGAGGGTGCGCAGTTTGTCGATGTCGCGGCGGATCGTCCGCGCGTCGACCTGGAGGCGTTCGGCCAGTTCCGCACCGGTCCACTCGCGGGGTGTCTGCAGCAGGGACAGAAGTTCGAGCAGTCGAGCCGAGGTGTCCAACACAGTTCACATTCTGCCTGAAACCTAGGACCGAATCTGTCCTAGCTCGGCTGTAGTGTGATTTTCATGAGCACAGAGATCACGCCTTTCCGCATCGCCATCCCCCAGGAGCAGCTCGACGACCTGAATCGGCGCCTGGACGACACCCGCTGGCCCGACGAGGACCCCGGGGCGGGTTGGCGACAGGGCATCCCGCTCGGCTACACCCGGGAGTTGGCCGATTATTGGCGCAACACCTACGACTGGCGCGCGCAGGAGGCCCGGCTGAACTCCTTCCCGCAGTTCCGCACCGAGATCGACGGGCACAACGTGCATTTCGTCCACGTTCGCTCGTCCGAACCCGACGCGCTGCCGCTGGTGCTCACGCACGGATGGCCCGGATCGATCGTGGAATTCCTGGAGGTGGTCGGCCCCCTGACCGACCCGGTCGCGCACGGCGGCAACGCGCAGGACGCGTTCCACGTCGTGGTGCCGACCATTCCCGGTTACGGGCTCTCCGGCCCTGCGGTCGGCTGGTCGCCCGCGCGGGCCGCACGAGCGTGGGCGGAGCTGATGCGCCGCCTGGGCTACGACCGCTACGGCGCCCATGGCGAGGACACCGGCGCCGCGATCTCTCGCGAGCTGGCGGTGATCGATGCCGAGCATGTGGTCGCGGTGCACTTGACGATGATCGCCTCCGCCACCGTCACCGCCGAGACCGCCGACCTCGACAATCCCGCCGAACAGCGGGCGGTCGCACTGGCGCAGCGCGCCCAGTACGAACTCGGCGCGTACGCCATGTTGCAAGCCAGTCGTCCGCAAACGCTGTCATACGCGCTCGCCGACTCACCGGTAGGCCAAATGGCCTGGATCGTCGAACGATTCAAGGACTGGACCGACTCCACCGACGTGCCCGAAGACGCCGTCGACCGCGATGCGATGCTGACCAACGTCATGATCTACTGGCTCAACGCCACCGCCGGCTCGTCGGCGCGCTACTACTACGAGGCCGCCGCCACCTGGGGCAGCACCGAACCCGACACCGACGTCCCGGTCGCCGTCGCGGTCATGCCCCACGACCTCGGCATCCCGGTCCGCCGCATCGCCGAACGCAACCACAACATCGTGCGCTGGACCGAACTCGACCGCGGCGGACACTTCGCCGCCATGGAAGAACCCGACCTGATCGTCGACGACCTGCGTGCCACCTTCCGCGACTATCGCAAGTAGATACGGGATCTCGACGATTCGCGGCGGGCAGACCAGTCCACCGACAAAGGACCAGGAGCTGACTGCCCGCCCCGGAATCGCCGACAAACGTCGCTAACGCGACTTTTTTCCTCACTGGCCCCTTGGGCCTTCGTCCCGCTCGATCGGATCCGGCCGTTGGTAGGGACTCACAGCGGCTCCCCCTTCATCAGTGCGGCCCAGTAATCGTCGCGAAGCGCGTCCCACAGGTCGTCGTGCTTGGACAGTAACTCCCGAGCGGCGGCCAGGTCGGGGTACGGATCGAACACGACCGTTCCGGGTCGCGCTCCCGGAACCGGTGCGCGCAAGGGCACGCGATACGCGGTGAACGATTCGGCAGTGAATTGCACACATAAGATGCGGGCCGAGACCCCTGCCAATTGCCATATGGCGAGCTTGCGGCCGTCCCGAGTCCGGGTGGTCCGCAATCTGTCTCGGTGCATCGTGCCCCCCTCCACATTGGTGCGCCCGACGCCGGGAGACTCGACACCCCAGCATCGGGACGACTCTGGGGACACCGGTTGATCTGCCCATTCGCGGACCGCGTCCGCGAAGAGCTCGACCACATCGGGTGGTGCTCCGCTGTAGGTGACTGGTGGTCCGTTGAACGGATCACGTTGCGGCAGTGGCGGATTGCGGTCCGTGGCGGGTGATCGGCGGTGATTCGGCTTTCTGTCGGTCATCGGCCCGCCTGACCGGTGTTCGCTGCGCGCGGATCGGCGTGAAGCTTCCCCATTGGATCTCCGTAGGGGAGGGTGTTGAGCATGACGATCTGAGCAAGCATTGGGCAGCATCCCTTTGTTTTGGCGTGCGAGATCTGGTGTCAGGCAGACGATCTGGTGCATGTGGGGCAGTCGTCGGGCGAATCGGTGGGGTGCGGATGTCCCGTCTCGATCAGGCGTGTCCAACAGCCGCGCAACATCGCACACGTCCGCACCGTGCAGTCGGCGTGTAGGTCGCGGGATATCTCCCGATGCATCTGGGCCGGTGACATCGCATGGTTCGGATACTGGTGCTGAACGGGATCGGCACCCATATCAGAAACCCAGGTGCGGAACATCGGCCGGGACGAACCGGCCGGCCTCGATGAGCCGCTTCTTCGCCTGTGCTTTGACGGGGCACATCGACGCCTGGCAGTCCAAGTGGCTCTGCATAATCAGATGCGCGTATTCGATTGACATCACGGGCAATTCGCTGTGGTTCGTTACCGGCAGGCCGTGCATGCGGATACTCCGAACGTGGGTGTGAGTGTCTGGAATGCCCGGTAGCCGAGGCCGAAACCACCTGTGCTACAAAGGGATTTGCTAGGCGGTAGGCGCTTCCCGGCTACCGGGGTGATGCAAGTACACACCCGACTTTCGGAAAACGGCATCCCCAATCGCCCGCTTCCGTCGTAATATCGCCAAACTTTCTCCGCGGATACCGCCACGTGAGCGCCACCTGCTGACGGCTTCCAAAAGTCCGGTCACTACATAGTGAGGCTAACGATATGAGCGTTACCGGCAGTACCCTCGCGCGTCGTGCCCTCGGTCGTGAACTGCGCCGATTGCGGACGGTCAAGGGCATGTATCAAGCCGAAGCGGCCAGGCTGGCCGAAACCTCCCCGCAATCGATCGGTCGCATCGAGGAAGGGCGATCGACCCGGATCACCAGCTTTCAGGTCAACGCCCTGTGCGATGCCTACGGGGCCGCCGACGACGAACGGCGAATCCTGTTGGGACTGGTGCAGGAGGTGCGATCCGCGCGGGAGCGCGGTGGGGGTTGGTGGCGTTCGTATGCCGATCAGATCACCGGGGACTTCGACCATTACCTGGCTTTGGAGGAGGCGGCAAGTCGATTGACGGCGTGGAAGTTGGCCGTACTTCCGGGCCTGCTCCAGACCCCGGACTACCGCCGTGCGATAGCTTGGATCGAGTCTCCCGATTTGCCTTCTGAGCTGATAGAGAAGCGAATTGAATGGGCAATACGCAGGCAGCGACGCTTGGAAGATCCGGGGTTCGCTGTCGAGATATTGCTGTCGGAAGCTGTACTGCGCGAGGAGATGGGCGGCCCAGCAGTGATGAGTGAACAGCTCCGGCATCTGACCGAAATCGGTGCCCTGCCGAACGTTTCGATACGAGTTGTCCCGTTCAACGCCCGCAACCATCTCGGTGTGCTCGTCGGATCGTGCTCGCTCATGGAGTTTCCGCGCTTGCCGCAGTCCAAGCTCACGGAACCGCCGATCGTCTACGTGGAGGAATACAGAGGTGATCTGTACCTGGAACGTGAGGCGGAGGTCGAACCTTATCGGACTGCGCTCGCCGAGATCGGACGTGTAGCGTTGGATGAGAGCAAGTCCAGGCGAAAGATCCTGGCTGTGGCGAAGGAGCACAGAGCGTGAGTGTCGATCTGTCCGGGGCGAAGTGGTACAAGAGCAGCCGCAGCAGCTCGACGAAAGACTGTGTGGAAGTTGCACACCTCGAAGGGGGCACGGTTGGGGTGCGGGACTCGAAGAACCCCACGGGCCCGGCTCTTGTGTTCAGCCCCGCCGAGTGGGATGCGTTCACGGCGGGTGTGCAGGGTGGGGAGTTCGAGCAGTCCTGAACGGCGTGCATGTGAATTCATAGGAACCCCAGATGCTTTCGGTATCTGGGGTTCTTCCGATTCAGCGTTCCTCCGGGATTGCGGCCTCGATGAACGCTTTGCGTGCCGGTGGCCCGGCCGGTACGGTCTAGACGAGCTTGCAGGGGGCGGGGAAGCCGGTCCGACCCCAGGTCTGGGATGGCGCCGGTGCGAGAGGACGAGATGGCCAGCTGGAGTGGTTTGGTCCGGGGTGTGGTTCTCGGTGCGGGGCTGATCATGCTGGTTTCGGCGTGCAATTCCGGTGGGGAGTCGAAAGGCAGCACCAACAGTGCGTCGGCGACGCCGACCATCGCGGCGGATGTCCCAGCGGGGTTTGATGCGTGTAAGGACCTTCCGCAGGCTCTCATTCAGTCGGAGAAGCTGAAGAACAAGGGAGCCGACACCACAGATAGGCCCGGCGGCATCAAATGGCGCGGCTGCGGCTGGGTTCAGGCTGGCGGCGACGGATACGGCGCAACGATCGACACCACCAACATCACCCTGGCGATGGTGCGAGCCAACAATGACTTTACGGTCGATGAGGAGTTCACGGTCGCTGGGCGGCCCGCACTAACTTCCCACGTCAGCGGCCAGGATCCGCACGCGGACTGCGCAATCAACGTCGAGCTGAAAGGTGGCAGCCTCGAGATCAGCGTCGATAACCCACCCTCCCTCCGGAATACTGGGAATCAGCACTCTTGCGACATCGCTAAGCGCCTCGCGGAGGGGATCGTTCCAGCTATACCTGTCACGCTCTAAGCTTGAACGATCTCCGGACAAATCGGCCGGAAACCCTGGGGAGGAACACGAACTGTGAGCGGCGAATCCACGACACTGTCATCTGGGGGCCCACTTGCCAGCGCGATCAAGGATGCTCAGGACGGCAAGCTGTCCGTCAGTTTCAGCAACGAAGTGCGTGTCAACGCCGACGAGTTCGTCTACATCGAGCGCGACTGCGAAGCCTTCAAGGAAGAGATCCGGGACCTTCAACGGATCGCGCAAAAGATCTCGCGACGTGAGCACTGGGGTCTCGGTGAGACGACGGACGGCATGATCTCGGCCAGCACCCTGGTGGCTCGCTTTCGTGGTAAGGCCATGATTGTCAATTCAGCCACGGACTCGGACAACAACGTCTACAACATCCTCCTCCAGCAGCACTACCAGATCGTCGACGACATCCAAAACCTGCACCGCACAATCGCCCAGAAATACGTCGAGCAGGATCAAGAATTCGCCGCGCGTTACAACGAACTGAAGGCGAATGTAGAGTCCAGCCAGATCGGCAACCAGACCCAACTGGGCGTGACAACGCCCCCGGCGGTCGGAGCATCGAAATGACCGATTCGAACGAGCCGTCGAAGATTTCCGGTGGCGGTGAACATGTTGATAGCTGGAATCATTGGAAGATCTACAACGCGTTCACTCCACTGAATACGACTGAGGCTCACAATGGCTCCGGCGAGTATGCGCAAATCGCCACGCGGTGGGCTTCGGCGGCAGAACTTTTCGCCAACCGGATCAATCATTCGAGTTCGGCCGCCTGGGACGGCACTGCCGCGAATAGTTCGCGGGACGCGATCAGCAAGTACGCCAAGGCCGCATTGGACCTGACAACACCGCTACAGAACCTCGCCGACCGGGTGTCGGCAGCAGCCAACGGCGTAAACGATACTCAGAAAGCCGTGGATAAGCCGCCGGACGGCGGATCGTGGTACAACCCGAAGAGCTGGAACCTGGGTATCTACCACGGCCCGAATTCCGCTGCGGTGCGCAACGATTGCGAGAGCTCGGCCCGGGAAGCCATGCGCAGTCATTACGTCAATACATTCGTTTCGGCGGATAAGCAGATTCCAGTGCTCCCGGTGCCGAACAGCCCAACCGATCCGTTGTACAAGGCACCCGAAATCAAGAACGACGGCTACACCCCTGGAACAAGTGGAAGCGGTGGCGGTAACCCGACGTCCGGGACCGGTGACCAGGGCGACGGTGACCAGCAGGAAACTCCGCAGCCCTCCACTGAACCGACGACGAATTCGCAGGATCCGTCGTCGACCAGTCCCACGAGTACCGATTCGTCGTCGCAGTCCCCGTCGAGCACCTCGGCTACCCAACCGAGTTCGGTGACCCCCACGACGAGTACTTCGACGACGGCGAGCAGCTACCCGGGCGGCTCGGGCAGCAGCGGCCTGGGTGGCGCTTCCGGCACGACCTCGGGCAAGCCCGGCAGCAGCGTGCCCGGTACACCGACCGCCACGGGCACGACAGCCAACGCGGCACGTGCGGCGACCACCAGCACCGGCACCTCGGGCATGTCGGGCATGGGTGGAATGGGCGGTGGCCGTGGCCAATCCAAGGGCGACGACGAGTCCCATCAGCTGCCCGAGTGGCTTCGGAATATGGAGAATACCGAAGAGTTGCTCGGGCCCGGCCCGAAAACTGTTCCCGGCGGCGTGATCGGCGGTGACCACGCCGAACCCGGATCGACACCGAGCTGATCCCCGGTCGCCGGTCGAAGTATCGGCCGCCGAAGCATTTCTTACCTGAATTTCGTTGGCTCGCCGCCTGTCCCGAGGTACTTATGCCGTACCCGGGCGGCGCCGAGTCCGCCGCATGATGTTGATTGGATGACCACGATGGCCGAATGGAGTTGGGAACCGGACGATTTCGCGGCGCTGTGGTACAGCGACGCGAACGACCGGTTCCCGCACCCGCTGCGCTATGTCAGCCGTTTGGCCACCAACGACGAGGTCGCCACGCATCGGGCCGCCGTGCGCGCCCGCTACGGTGTCGAGGAAACCGAACAGATCAACCTCGCCCTGCACACCCTCACCACCTCCGAGCTGCGCATCGAAATCGCCGGTGACTCAACGGTTCTCGGCAAGGGCGAACCCCGCGAATACCGCGTCCTCGGTGCCCGGACTCCCTATCACGCGGTGATGCTCACCCAGACCGCCACGGACGGTGTCGACAGCCCTATCCGCTGTCGGCTGTTCCGCACCGAACAACTAGCGGCACGTTTGGCCGCCATCCTGCCCTCGGTTCCTCCGGGCAGCGCCAAACCGGACACCTTCCATGTGGAGGACCTGCGTTCCAGCAACAACGGACACGGCCGTGGCCGCAACAGTCCGCTGGAACGTTTCGATCGTCTCACTCAGCACCGCTCAGGCGCGGGCGTCGCCGGCCTGCTCGCCGGATACCTGCACAGCCGCCCGGCCCCCTGGTACGCCCTCGGATGGTTCGATATCGAAGGCGATGGCCGATACGTTCAGCAGCAAACCCGCGAACACATCACCGTCCGGCCTGCCACCACCGGCGATCTCACCAATTTCTTCGAAACCTGGATCGAATTGGCCCTGAAACGACTCCGTGGCGACGACCCCGGCAACTGGTGATGCGATCGTCGCCGGATTCTCGCCATACGCGGTGACCAGCTCGGCGCGCGCCGATGGTGCGCGCGCTATCGCGACTGCATCCGACCCACCGAGTGAGCTGACTCCAGCGCCGTCGCTGCCTGCGGCGCATCGCCGGACACCGTGGCAATTGCGTGCCGAGTTGCGGCCAGCCGTGCGAGCGCGGCCTCGGTGAAGACCGATAACCCGAGGTCGGGGTTGTAGCCGTGAATTTCCTTGACGTCGAGCTCGGCCAGGAAATACAGGATGTCGGTCGAGATCACCTGACCCGGTACCAGCACCGGGAAGCCGGGCGGGTAGGGGACGACGAAGGTGGTGGACACCAGGGTCTTCCCCTTGGCGATCCGTCGCCCGGCGTCGCCGAGCAGGATGTGTTCGCGGTCGGACTCCTCATACCCGGCGTAGAAGGCCGATCGCATGTCGCCGAACACGCTGGCGCCGTCGGGACGGAACACGCTGTCGAACTCGCTGAAGTCGGGCAGCGCCGGCAGATCCTTGGTGATCTCGTCGACCCGGCGCTGTTGCAGGGCGTGATCGGCCTTACCGCCCGCGCCCCGGCTGCGCTCGAAGTCGGTAGCCACCCGACGCAGCACGTCGAGCAGGTAGTGCACGCTCGACCAGGTCACGCCGATCGTGAAGATCAAGAGCACACTGTTGATCGAGGTCTTGTTGATCTGGATACCGAACCGGTCCATCAGGATCTTCTCGCGGAATTCGAACCCGTTCATGCCGGTCTTGCCGATGAACAGGGTGACCCGAGTCGGGTCGAGCACGAACTGATCGGACCGCCACGCCTCGTTCCACTCTGCCAAGCCACCCTGCCTGACCTGTCGGTACGAGCTGACTTCGGACGGCCGGAACTCGTCGGGCACCAGGTCGTCCTCATCGAGGATGCGGAACCACTTGCCGATCAGCCGGTCTTTGCGGACGCGGTGACGGAAGACCAGCGCCATGTCGTAGACGTTCCGGACCAGCTGGAAGCCTTCGATGTCGACCTGCCGACGCGCCAAGTCCAACGACGCCAGTAGTTGCTGGTTCGGCGACGTCGAGGTGTGGGTCAAAAACGCCTCACCGAACGACTCCCGGACGAGAGCTTTGAAATCCTGGTCGCGGACATGGATCATCGACGCCTGCCGAAGCGCCGACAGCGACTTGTGCGTGGAATGCGTCGCGTACACGCGTACACGTGCGCGCCCGGGGTCCGGCAGCAGCCGGTGGTTGCTCCACTCGGCGCGGTCGACTCCCTGCATCGACGCACGCCACGTGCGGTACTCCGCGGCGTACCCGGGCGAGGACAATGTCGATTCGAGTTGCTCGGCGGCAACCATGGCGGTCCGCTGCCGTGACCACGGCACCGCGGTGGCGAACGCGTACCACGCCTCGTCCCACAGGAAGCAAATGTCCGGCTTGATCGCCAGGACCTCCTCCATCACGCGCCGTGGGTTGTAGACGACACCGTCGAAAGTGCAGTTGGTGAGCAGCAGCATGCGCACCCGGTCCAGTTGTCCCGCCGCCTCGAGGTCCAGCAGCGCCTTCTTTATGGTGTGCAGCGACACGGCTCCGTAGATCGCGAACGGCTCGAGCGGGTAGGCGTCCAGGTACATCGGGTACGCCCCGGCGAGCACCAAGCCGTAGTGGTGCGACTTATGGCAGTTGCGGTCGATCAGAACGATATCGCCCGGCCGGGTCAGGGCCTGCACGACAATCTTGTTCGCGGTGGAAGTTCCGTTGGTGACGAAGTACGTCTGATTGGCGCACCACGTCTTCGCGGCTTTGTCCATCGCCACCCTGATCGTGCCGTGCGGGTCCAGCAGTGAGTCCAGCCCGCCCGAGGTGGACGACGTCTCGGCCATGAAGATGTTGCGGCCGTAGAACTCTCCCATATCCCGCAGCGACTTGGAGTTGAAGATGCTGGCGCCACGCGCGACGGGAAGGGCGTGGAATTGGCCGACCGGCGCGGCCGCATAGGCACGCAGGGCGTCGAAAAACGGTGTGGCGAACCGGCTCCGGAAGCCGGCGAGCACCGTGCTGTACAGGTCGGTGACATCGTTGAGCCGATAGAACGTGCGGTCGTAGACGTTCGGCTCGTCTTCGCTCTCCGCGGCGATCGATTCGTCGGTGAGTAGGTACAGATCGATATGAGGTCGCAGCTGCCTGATCCACTCGCCACACTCGACCCAGTTCTGGGTGCGCTCGGTCACGACCACGTCGTCGTTGACGCCGAGCAATGTGGTCATCAACGGCACCCGGTCGTGTGAACGAAGCGGCAGGTCATGCCGGATGATCGCCGCCTGAATCTCGCCGTTCAACGCGACCGCGGTGATGGCGTCCTCGATGCTCGACACGACCAGCAGCTCGAACTGCACATCGTCGGACGGGTCGCGAAGCGCGCGCACGCTCTCCGCCAGGCTCTCGGGAGCCTCGGGCGGAGAATCGTCGCCGAGTAGGACGGTGAAGAACTGCTGCTGTCTGGCCCGCGCCACGAGTTCCTGATCGGCCAACGGCGCGGACGTGTCGAACACAGCTGTACCGTCGCCGTACTCGGAGAGCAGGCGCACAGCCAGCGACACCTCCTCGGTGAGCCGCACCGTTGCAAGATCGGCGAGATATCCGCGGAACGCCGCCAGTCTCGCCGCGCCCGGGTACAGCCAGTACCGCTCGTAGGCGCCGAGACGATCGAGGAGACGCCGCACCCGGGCGGCTTCGTGGGTGGTGTCCAGCCCGGCACGGTTGACATCGGCCAGCCGACGGCACGCGTCGTCGAGCAGATTCCACGTGTCGATTCGCGAGTACGACGGGTTCGCTACCGCCGCCAGCGCGGAGACACTGAGCCCTTTCGGGCGCTCGCCGTTTCGGTGCATATCGTCAGTTTTCGCCCCTCAATCGGTAGGCGAAGTGATTTGCCGAAGACCAAAGGCCACCCTGCAATATCCCTGCAAATATTGTGCCCCGCCGTCGATCAAATTCCTAGCTAACCTTCAGGATGCCGTTGCGTCGACCTCAATGGTGCTCCGCGAGACAGTCGGTCCCGCGATACGGACGGCGGATCGTGACCGCCGGACCAGTCGACGACCCCGGCCCGAACACGGTCACTTTCCGCCGTCCATCGCGTCTCAGCTACCGAGAGCGGACTACGACTCCCGTCACACGACCGCGGGACGCCGGGCCGCGTTTTCGGCGATTGCCGTGACGATCTGATCGAACAGCGGCTCGGGCAAGTCGTGGCCCATCGCGTCGAACGGCAGGTAGGTCGAGTTGGGGATCGCGGCGTGGGTGGCCTCGCCGCCGGCGATCTTGATGAGCGTGTCCTCGGCACCGTGAATGACCAGCGCGGGCAACTGCAGCCGCTGGAGGCGACTCCTGCGGTCGGGAGCGATCAGGGCTGCGGTGACCTGGCGCGCCGCGCCGTCAGGGTGCCGTGCACGGTCGTAGGCCTGGGTCGCGAGCGCGCGGCGGCTCTCACGGTCGGCGTAGGTCTTCGAGCCGATGAGCGTGTACAGGTCGGTGATCTGCTCGATCGCGGCCTCACGATCCGGCGGCATCGGTTTCGTCAGTTCCTCGAGCACGTCCCCACCGGGCATGCCGATGAGAAAGTGCGGCGTGCTCATGATCGAGCACAACGACAGCACCCGCGGGGTGTGCTCTATGGCGAGTAGCTGGGCGACCATCCCGCCCAACGAGGCGCCGACGACGTGCGCCCGCTCGATGCCGAGATGGTCGAGCAGTTCGACAGCATCTCGGGCGATCGCCCGCAGGTAGTACTGGCTCGGGGTGGTCTTCCACTCGGTCAGACCACTGTCACGGTTGTCGGGACGGATCACCCGGTAGCCGCGCTCACCGAGGTGGTCGACGATTTCCTGGGGCCAGTGGATCAGCTGGGAGCTGAGCCCCATGATCATCAGCAGCGGTTCCCCTGACGGATCACCCTCGTCACGGAAGCACATCCTGACCTCGGACAGATCAGCGAACTGGTCGCGCGAATCGTGCATGACAACCTCCCGAAGTTGTGACCGAGTATTGGCAAACAAACAGCAAGCAACACGGGCCGATGTGAAATCGTTGATCGATCAGATCGTTCACCCTCGCCGGCTAGATACGGCCATCTGGATCGCAACAAGAAGCAATCATAGGGCAACACGAGATCCGCCTTCGTGACTTGCCGAGATTCGCCGGATCTGTATCCAGGGACCCGCCAGGAGTCGCCGCTCGGTCAGGATGGTGATCGAATGCTGTCCGTCCCCGGCTACGCGGACCGTAGTGCCGGACAGTCACCTCGGATTCAGCCCACGCTCGGATGCAGGCTCGGCGAGGGGGATCACGCGATCACCGAGATGTGTTCGGCCCGACCGTATATCGGCCTACTGACCCAGAGGCGATCCCGAACCACCAGGCCCAGGTCACAACTCACGAGATCCGGGGCAGGGGAACGGGCCGGAAATCGGCGTCAGCGAGTCGGTTGCCGGACCTTCGAGCAGAGTGCCGTCGGCGGCGAACCGGGAGCCGTGCAGTGGGCAATCCCACGATTGCTCCGCATCGTTCCAGCGCACGATGCCGCTCAGATGCGGACAGACCGCGGATACCTCGGTGGTGGCGCCGTCGACAGTGCATACGGCGGTCGGTCGCAGCCCGTGGCGTTCGACGCGGCCGCTGCCCTCGGCAGGCGCTGCACCGAGGCCGGTGCCGAGCATACGCAACCAGCCGAAGGAAAGTTGCTGGGCCACAGAGCTATTGGCGAATACAGCGGCGGGAATCGACTTCAGCTCACTCGGACGCCAGCTTGCGAAGGTATCGGCCCACCGCGGTGGTTTGCCATTGATCCGGCCCGCGAGTGCCAAGGCCGCTGCGACACCGTTCGTCAAACCCCATTTGGCGTAGCCGGTGGCGAGCAGGATGTGATTCTGCCCGGGCAGCAGCGGACCGACGTACGGCAGTTCGTCGACCGGGTGATAGTCCTGCGCGGACCAGCTCTGCAGCGGTTCAGCGGTGGGGAAACACCGCTGTGTCCAAGCGATCAACTCGTCGACCCTGCGGCTCGCCGCATCCGTGCGCCCGGCCACGTGGCCGTTGCCGCCGACCAGCAGCAGTTCGGTGCCATCGGGTCCCGGGGTGTAGCGCAGCGACCGAGTGGACTCGCCCGCGCTGATGAACATTTCGTGCGGGATCGGCTCGGCGACCCGGAAGGCGCTCAGATAGGAGCGCTCGGCGGTGAGCCGGGCGAAGAAGCCGCCGCGATCGAGTATCGGTGTGCCGGTTGCCAGAATGATCGTGCGCGCGACCAGATCGCCGTGCTCGGTTTCGATCACCAACTGGCCGTGCTCGCCGCTGTGCACGCCCTTGGCCCGGGTGGATTCGAAGATCGGCGCGCCGCGCGATTCGATATCGGCGGCCAAACTGGCAAGCAGTGCCATCGGATCGAGTTGAGCCTGATTATCGAGCCGGACCGCACCGTGCACAGGGAACGGCACATCCAGCTCCTCGACGAGCGTCGTGGCCAGCCCAGCGGCCCGTGTCACCTCGTATTCCCTTCGCACAGCGGATATTTCAGCCTTGGACTGAGCGTAAGTGAGTGCCGGGACGCGCTGCACGGGCACCGAATGCTCCGCGCAGTAGCGCAACAGCCACTGCTGCCCCTCGCGATTGGCCTCGACATAGTCGCTCAGCGCTCGATCGCCGTGGCGACCGCGGATGCGCTGCGCTCGGATCCCTTGCAACAGACTGACCTTCGCCGTACTGGCACCGGTGGTGCCCGCCCCGACTCGCTTACTCTCCAGCACCGCCACGTCCACACCGCTCTCGGCCAGCAGCAGGGCGGTCACCAGGCCGGTGAGCCCAGCGCCGATCACAACGGTGTCGAACCGCAGCCCCGGCGTGAGCCGCAGTCGCGCCGGCACCTCGGCATCGTTCAACCACAGGGACCTCATGCTCCGGCGATAACCGCTGCCACACCGCCGAAACATCCCGATATGCGGCAAGAATTTCCGGAATCCACGATGAAAACGCGGAGTTCGGATTCAGCGGGCAGATCCGGGGTATGCGGCGAATGTCCACCTGAAAACCGATAATTCGGAGGTAGATATCGTGTCCGAGCACAAGAGTGGTCCCCGCGAAGGTGTCGAAGGCGTCGTCGAAGACGCCAAGGGCAAGATCAAGGAGGCCGCCGGCGCAGTCTTCGGAAACGACGACCTGCGGGATGAAGGCAAAGCCCAGCAGGATAAGGCGGAATCACAGCGTGAAGCAGCCAGCAAGGAAGCGGCCGCCGAGAAGCAGCGTGCCGAAGCCAAGCTCGACGAACAGCGTCAGCGCGCTTACCAGCAGGGGCAGTGATTATCGATAATCGCTGCGCATGACAAGTAGTGGGTTGCCGGACAATATGTCCGGCAACCCACTACTTTCGGCACCGGGATTACTTCGGCACCAGGATGCCGGTCAAGTCGGCATTGCGGATAGGGGTGTCCGGATTGGCCTGTGCCCGGCACATCAATTCGATTGCGGCGATCGAGGCGTCGACGGTCTGATCATTGGTCGCCGGCGCATTGCCGTTACGTTCCTGCTCGAGGAATTTGGTCACCGTGATGCGCTGTTTATCCTTGTCCTGCGCGACGAATTCGCTACAGGGCGTGTCACCGCCCTTGTTCACCGCCTTCTGGGCCTCCTCGCAGCCGCTCGCCAAGACCGCCAGCGCGGCCGCGGCGGCTACCGCGGCGATGCGGCCTCGGCAGGTTCCGGTGTTTCTCATGATGGATCGCTCCTCCTCGAAACGATGCCGCCGAGCGCATCGGCGTCATCACCGGCATACCCGCGCGTCGAACACCGAATCAGCGGCGCTGTGACCAACGATCGCGGGGTGTATGTGGGCCCGGCGCGGGTACGCCGCGAACATAGAGCGCGAACCCGGGAGCAGCCATGGCGACGACATCGAAAGGCGATGACCCAGCCGTGACCAAAGATGATCAGGCATGGGATCGCAACGCCAGACACGAGACCGAAACCCAACGGCTGGACCGCAATTGGTCCAATCTGGTGCAGGAACTGCGGGTCGTGCAGACCGGTGTGCAGTTCTTGATCAGCGCCCTGCTGATCCTCCCGTTCCAGGCCGGATTCACCACCCTCTCGCAGCTGATGCGGGTGCTGTATCTGGGCACCGTCTCCGCGGCTATGGGTGCGACGGTGTTCCTGGTCGCGCCGGTGTCGTGGCACCGGATCCTGTTTCGGCGCCATCGGTTGGGCAATGTCGTGGCGGCCGCGCACCGCTGCGCGATGGCAGGGATCGCGCTGCTCGGCCTCGCGTTGACCGGTGCGACGACTCTGGTGATGGCAACCGTGGCGGGGACCATCGCCGGTGCGGTGGCGGGTGTGGTGGTCGCGCTGCTGTTCGCGGTGGCCTGGGTGGTGGCGCCGTGGCGCTGGCGTGACGGCCGTGACAGTTTCGATAGTTGAATCGGACCGAGCCGACGTGCCAGACTAAAACCAGGTTGAGACTACAGCCGACCCTGGGTCCGACGTGACGACATACCACGCAGGACTCGGCCAGCGGGAGCGCGTAGCGACACCTCACCCAGCGTTGGCAACAACCGATGCGTCCTATCTACCACCGATACGCCGCCCTCCCGCCGATCCGATCCTGCCGCGCAGGACCGGAATCCCCTATGGGAGGTTTAGATGTCTGCCGTACTTCAGCACCGATCAAACGGGCAGCACCCGGCCGGTGACCGACCACGCAACCGGTTCTGGGCGCAACGCGTCGATCGCCGTAAACAGTGTGTGGTGGTGCGCGCCGAAGGAGAACTCGATGCGGCGGCACTCCCGGAGTTCCGCGCGATGCTCGAACACGCCGTCACGACCCGATGCCATGCGGTTGTCCTCGATCTGCGCGCCACCAAATTCCTGAGTATTCGGGTTGCGGCCACCATCGGAGCGATCACCCAGCGAGCCGCGCACGGCGGTCCCGCTGTGCGGATCGTCGCGGGGCGCCGGGAGATCGAGCGGGTGCTCGCCATCACTGGAGTACGCGCCGTATGTTGCGATTTCCCGACGATGCGTGCCGCACTCGACACCTAATAAGGGGCCTTAAGTCCCTGGTCGGGCCGATATACCGGCACCGAGCACGATCGCGCTCCATACTTGCGCTGTGACGGAGAGTGGATCGGTTTCGCCCGAGCAGGCGCAGGTGTTGGGTCGGGTTATCGGCATGGGTAAGGCGCAGAACGTCGGCACGTTCTACTTCTGGTTTGCCGACCAGCGGTGGGAGTGGTCCGACGAGGTCGCGCTGTTGCATGGATACGAGCCGGGAACAGTGACACCGACCACCGAACTGCTGTTATCGCATAAGCATCCCGAGGATCGGGCGCAGGTCGCCGACACCCTGGCCAACTCCATCGAAAACGCGCAGCCGTTCTCCAGCCGGCACCGGATCATCGATACGTCCGGTTGCGTGCACCATGTGATCCTAGTAGCCGATCAGATGCTCGACGAGTCGGAAACGGTGATCGGGACATCGGGGTACTACATCGATGTCACCGACGCGCTCGAGGAGCGGCAGCAAGAGACCCTCGACGACGCGCTGCCCGAACTGTATGCGGCGCGCGCGGTGATCGAGCAGGCCAAGGGCGCGTTGATGCTGGTCTACGGCGTCAACGCCGAACAGGCGTTCCGGGTGCTGAGCTGGCGCTCCCAGGAGACCAACATCAAACTGCGGGAACTAGCCGCTCGGCTGATCGCCGATCTCGGCACGCTGACCGATTCGATGGCCGAAGTGCGCACGCGATTCGACCATCTGCTGTTGACTGCCCATCAACGGATCGAGGCCGACTGAGTCGAATCCACACCGGTTGCGATGTTTCGATGGTGACCGGCCGGGTAAGTCGCGAATGACCCCCGACTCGAAGGCAAGTTCCGGTCGGCTCGGAGGAAAAGAGGTGGTGATGGGCATGGGGGAGTGGAGTTCCCAGTCCGCGGCGGAGACGACGACGACGATAGGGGTTCGTATCCCCGCCGAGTTGGAGCAGCTGACGATGCTGCGCGCGCTCGCCGAAACCGTCGCGCTCATAGCGGATTTCGCGATCGATGAAGTGGTCGACATCCGGCTCGCGCTCGACGAGGTGGCTACCTCGTTGATCCTGGAGGCGACACCGGGCTCGATCTTGGACTGCGATTTCACCTACAACGATCACGAGATGTTCGTGCGCGTGGGCGCGGTCGCGGTGTCGGAAAAGGTGGTCGGCCAAGCCGGATTCGGCTGGCATATCGTCCGCACGCTGACACAGTCGATCTCGGCGGCGCAGGAGCCGTTCGACAGCGTGGTTTCCGGATATCCGACTGTCGTCGACTTCAGCTGGGCACGGAGTGGTGATGGCGGCTGATTCGAGAGCGCACCGCGACAGTTACGACAATATCGAGCCGCTCTTCGAAAAGATCGCCGCCATCGACCCCGCCGATCACCGTCGAGAACTGTTGCGCGAGGAGCTGATCGGCCGGTGCCTGCCGCTGGCCGAACATATTGCGCGCAAATTCTCCGGGCGCGGCGAGAACTTCGACGATCTGTTGCAGGTGGCCCGATTGGGTCTGGTGCAGGCCGTCGACCGCTTCGATGTGTCACGCGGTTCCTCGTTCCTGTCGTTCGCGGTGCCGACGATCATGGGCGAAGTGCGCAGGCATTTCCGAGACAACACCTGGGCGGTGCGGGTGCCCCGGCGCACCAAGGAGATCCAGCTCAGTATCGGTCCGACCATCGAGGCGTTATCGCAGCGGCTGGGCCGGTTGCCCAGGGCGCGCGAGATCGCCGCGGAGCTGGATGTGGATCTGGTCGAGGTCACCCAGGCGCTCATCGCGGGCAATGCCTATCAGTCGAGTTCGATCGACGCGGTGGCCGGCGACGACATCGAGAACGCGCCGCAACCGCTGCTGGACAGTCTCGGTGAAGATGAGCCCAGCTACCAGTATGTGGAGGACTATCTTGCGGTCCGGCCGCTGATCGAGGAACTGCCCGACCGGGAACGCGAGGTGCTGGTCATGCGCTTTTTCGAGTCCATGACCCAGTCCCAGATCGCCGAACAGCTCGGTGTTTCGCAGATGCATGTCTCGCGCATACTGTCCAGAACGCTCGGGAAGTTGCGCGCCGCCGCGCTACGCGACTGATGGACGGCGGGAATGCATTGTCGCGCAATGCGTTTCGTAGTGATCGGATCCACTGTTTGCCCGGCGTCGCACGCGGGTACGCGAAGAGGAACCGGACTATTGATGCCGACGCGCAAGGAGGTCGTCATGAACGATCAGCGACGACCGGCCACCCGAGATCCGTATGCCGGACCGGGGGCTTTCAGGTCGCTGAAGAAACCGCCGGAATCAGTCGTTCGCGGCGAGGGCCCGCAGCAGCCCGGCCGCTTCCTCGTCACCCGCAATCATGAAGTGATCCGGCGGTGGGCCGAGCAGCGCGGTGCGCGACCGGCCACCATGCCCGGCAGTGAGTACGACGGTCGCCTCGGCGTCCTGCGCTTCGATTTCCCCGGGTACGGTGGCGCGGTGCTGCGTGCGGTGGGCTGGGACGAATGGTTCGCCACCTTCGACGCGCGTCGGCTGATGTTCCGCTATCAGGACCGCAGGGCCGACGGCGGACCGAGCAACTTCAACCGGCTCGAACAGTCCCATCGGGACGAATGGTGACACTGGCCGAAATGTGTCGCATGTCACGTGCAATTTGCACAAATGGGGTCTTCTTGCGCAGGGTGGAGTAGCCGGACGCTAACCGACTGCCCGTGACCTGCCGTTTACCAATTGGTCGGTCCGGGTATTCAAGCAGTTGGCAATGGTGCTCGAAGTGCGGACTTTCGCGTCGGTTCTGGGTACGCGAGTCTCCGCGTCGCGTCGCGTCCGCGTGGTTGCAAGGGATGAGGGCTTGACCGCAAACCTGATGATCGTTGACGACGACGAAGTGGTCCGTGGCGCGCTGCGCACGGCCATGGAAGACGAGGGTTACGACGTTGCCGAGGCACATGAGGCCGAGGACGCTCTGACATATCTGCGCAGCAATGGCGCTCCCGATGTGATGATCGTCGAGCTGATGCTCGGCGATATGGACGGCTTCGATTGCATCAGGGAGATCCGCCGCGAGCACGACGTGCCGATCATCGTGGTCAGCTCGCGCGATGACACCCATGATGTGGTGGCCGCGCTGGAGGCGGGAGCCGACGACTATGTCACCAAGCCGTTCGAGATCAAGGAGATCTCCGCGCGCATGCGGGCGTTGCGCCGCCGCGCACGTCTGACCATGGAGCGCGAAGCGCCGCGCGAGGCCGTACTCGACGCGCACCCTGACGGACAACTGGTGCTGGATCGCGACGGTGGTGCGGTACGCCGCGGCGAAGACGAAATCCGGCTCACCATCACCGAATTCAAATTGCTCTGCGAACTCGCGGAATCGCCGGGACGGGTGCTGAGCCGCACCGTTTTGCTCGAAAGAGTATGGGACGACGGCTTTTTCGGCGATGAGCGGATCGTCGATGTCCATATGCGCCGCCTGCGCACCAAAATCGAGCTCGACGCCTCAGAGCCGCGCATCGTGGTCACCGTGCGAGGTCTCGGCTACCGACTCGATCTCCAGCGCTGAGCCTGTGACCAACGCCGCAGTCGCACCGAAGTATGACGCTGCCTGCGGTTGTGATCTTTTCGTAATACAACCGCAAAGAGTTCGACAGGTTCACCTCAAAGTTGCTTCGTAAGCCTGGATAAGTACTGCAGACCCGACCAGGGAGACGTATGTCACTGCACACCTTGTCCACCAAGACGATCGAACCGTCGGTCACCGAATACCCTTCGGCCGTACCGATTTCCGGACCGCACACGCAGCCGGTGCTGCGCCCGCCGAGAGTCGGGGACGCGGCCCAGATCTGGCGTATCGCCAAGGATTCGCAGGTCCTCGACACCAATTCCAGCTACGCCTACCTGCTGTGGTGTCGTGATTTCGCGGGCACCTCGGTGGTTGCCGAAGTCGGTGGCCGGGTCGTCGGATTCGTGATCGGTTACCTGCGTCCGCAGGCGCCGGAGACGGTGTTCGTGTGGCAGGTCGCGGTCGAGCACGAACAGCGCGGACGCGGCCTCGGCGCGGCGCTGCTGGACACGCTGCTCGACACCGTGGCCGGCGCCGGTGTTTCGGCATTGGAGACGACGATCGCACCGGACAACCCGGCCTCGATCGCGATGTTCGCCTCGGTGGCGCGTCGCCGGTCGGCCGAGCTGACCAAATACCCCCTGTTCGATTCCGAACTCTTCCCGGACAGCCACGCTGCCGAAGACCTCTATTTGATCGCCCCCACCGCCCGAAAGCAGGAGGATCGACGATGATTACCGCCGAGACGACCATTTTCGAGGAGCTCGAATCCAATGTCCGTGGCTATTGCCGCGCCTGGCCGACGGTGTTCACCACCGCGTCCGGGAGTTGGTTGCGCGCCGAGGACGGGAAGGAGTACCTCGACTTCTTCGCCGGAGCGGGTGCGTTGAACTACGGCCACAACAATCCGGTGCTCAAGCAGCCGCTGCTGGACTACATCGCCGGTGACGGGATTACCCACGGCCTGGATATGTCGACCGTGGCCAAGCGCGGCCTGCTGGAAACCTTGCGCGATACCGTCTTCACGCCGCGCGGCCTGGACTACAAGGTCCAGTTCCCCGGCCCGACCGGCGCGAATGCCGTCGAGGCCGCGCTGAAGTTGGCCCGCAAGGTCACCGGTCGCGAGACGATCATCAGCTTCACCAACGCCTTCCACGGCATGTCGCTGGGTGCGCTGTCGGTGACCGGCAATGCCGCCAAGCGGGCCGGCGCCGGTGTGCCGCTGGTGCATGCCGCGCATATGCCCTATGACGGCTACTTCGACAACACGACTGCCGACTTCCAGTGGATGGAGCGGGTGCTCGACGACACTTCGTCCGGTTTCGACCGGCCCGCGGCGGTGATCGTGGAGACGGTGCAGGGTGAGGGCGGCGTGAATATCGCGCGGCCCGAATGGCTGCGGCATCTGTCCGAATTGTGCACCGCGCGTGGCATTTTGCTGATCGTCGACGATGTGCAGATGGGCTGCGGCCGGACTGGACCGTTCTTCTCCTTCGAGATCGCCGGTATCACCCCCGATATCGTGACGCTCTCGAAATCCATCGGCGGCTACGGTTTGCCGCTGGCCCTGGTGCTGTTCAAACCGGAGCACGACGTCTGGGCCCCGGGTGAGCACAACGGCACCTTCCGCGGTAACAACCCGGCCTTCATCACCGCACAGGCCGCGCTCGAGCACTTCTGGTCCGACGGCACCCTGCAGGCCTCGACCGAGGCCAAGGGGCAGCGGATCGGTGCGGCCCTGACCCAGGCGGCCGAGTACTTCCCGGGCATTTCGACGCGGGGTCGCGGACTGGTGCACGGTGTGGTCTTCGACGATCCCTCCCAGGCCGGCAAGGTCTGCCAGGTCGCCTTCGAGCGTGGGCTGCTGGTGGAGACCTCCGGTTCGCTGGACGAAGTGGTGAAGTTGCTGCCGCCGTTGACGGTGACCGACGAGGAGGTCGAGCATGGTCTGCGAGTGCTGACCGGCGCGATCGGCGCCGTTTGCGGACAGGAGCGTTGAGATGATCGTGCGCAGCACCGCGGAGATCACCGGCACCGAACGCGATGTCGCGGGGCAGGGCTGGCGAAGCAAGCGCATCGTGCTCGGCGGCGACGGCGTCGGATTCTCCTTCCACGAGACCAGCATCGAAGCCGGGACCGTGCACGAGTTCCACTACCGCTACCACGTGGAGGCGGTGTGGCTCATCGAAGGTGAGGGCACGCTGACGGATCTGGACCACGGCGTCAGCTACGAATTGGCGCCGGGCTCGATGTACCTGCTCGACGGACACGAGCGCCACCGCCTGGAGGTACGTACCGATATGCGGATGATGTGCGTGTTCAACCCGCCGGTCACCGGGCAGGAGGTCCACGACAGCGACGGCGTCTACCCGCTCGTCGCGGCCCAGGTAAGCGGATAGGAGGCGCAATGACGTTGGTGCAGACCGACGATCGCTACCCGACTCGGCTCGTCACGGCAGGCGAGCACCGGGACCGGACCGATCCCACTGTGTGGGGGGCGGTCGATTCCGAGGAACTGACCTCCTTCGATGCCAATGGTTTCGGGATCGTCGAAGAGCTGTTGACACCCGCCGAGGTCGCGGAGTTCAGTGCCGAAATCGACCGTCTCGCCGGTGATCCGGCGCTGCAGGGCGACGACCGGGTGATCGTGGAGAAGTCCTCGAACCGGGTGCGTTCGGTCTTCGAGGTGCACCGGCTCAGCGGCGCGATCGCCGACCTGGTGCGCGAATCCCGGGTGGCCGGATTGGCCAGGCAGGTGCTCGGCTCGGACGTCTACATCCATCAGAGCCGGGTGAACTACATGCCCGGTTTCCGCGGCACCGGCTTCTACTGGCATTCGGATTTCGAGACCTGGCATGCCGAGGACGGTATGCCCGCACCGCGCGCGGTCAGCCTGTCCATCGCACTGACCAACAACTATCCGATCAACGGCAGCCTGATGGTGATGCCCGGCTCGCACCGCACCTTCGTGCCGTGCACCGGCAGCACGCCGGCCGAGCACTATCGGGAGTCGTTGCAGGAGCAGGAGATCGGCGTACCGACGCACGCGGATATCAATGCGCTGGCGGACCGGTACGGCATCACCCAGTTCACCGGCAGCGCCGGATCGGCCCTGCTGTTCGATTCGAATATCATGCACGGTTCGTCGAACAACATCACGCCGTTCCCGCGGTCGAATATCTTCCTGGTGTTCAACAGTGTGGAGAACACGCTGGTGGAGCCGTTCGCCGCCCCGGCCCCGCGACCGACGTATATCGCGAGCCGGGACTTCACACCGGTGTAATCCGCCTGCGACGCAACCGGTCTCGGGTCGCCTCACCGAGACCGGTTGCGCGCATATGCCTTTGGTTGCATCAGCCGTAGATGTCCAGCGTGACGGTGAGTGTCGCCAGGCGGGTAGCGAGCCCGAGATCGCGGGCGCGACCCTGGACGTCCGTGCGATCGTCGGCGGGTAGCTTGGCCCACAACTCGCCGAGACGGACCTGGGTGTCGGTATCGGCCACGGCGAGGACTCGCAGCAGTGTCGACCACAACCGGCCCTTGGTCGCGACGCCGGGTATCGCGGTCAGGGTTGGTTCGGGCAATTCCAGTAGCTGGGTGCCGATTCGGCGTTGGATCTCGGCGTCGGTGCGCTCGACCAGGTCGAGCAGGCCGCGCCACAGTATCGGATCGCTCTGCCCCGTGAGCGCGGCGACCAGCGCCGCCGTCGCCGCTGGCTCCGCGGTGATCGGGTTGGCCGCCAAGGTGTCCAGCGCCGACGGGCTCAGGTATGCGGTGAAGCGGAGCATGTCGTTGATCGCGCCGTGCTCGATGAAGGTGGCGGCGAGTTCGGTAATGGCTCCGGGCGGGCCGATATCGAGCAGGATGTCGCCGAGCGCTTCG
The DNA here is from genome assembly GCF_055584605.1 of Nocardia sp. NPDC102475. Taxonomy (NCBI): domain Bacteria; kingdom Bacillati; phylum Actinomycetota; class Actinomycetes; order Mycobacteriales; family Nocardiaceae; genus Nocardia; species Nocardia sp. NPDC102475. The sequence goes on from NZ_JBVJLS010000005.1 coordinate 375,920, forward strand.
ATCACGTCCTCGTCGCAGCGGGCGAAGACCGATACCGCCGCCAGGCGCAGCTCGGTGGAACCGGCGAGGACGGTGGCGAGGATGTGCGGTATCCGATCCAGCGGCCCGGATAGCAGTTGGCGCACGATCGCGCTGATATTCGGGCCGGAGTAGGCGTAGGCCGCCGAAAGGATCAGGCCCTCGTCGTCGGGCACGCCCGCCTCGATGGCACGGACCAGTTGCGTCGTCGCGAAGCCGAGGAACGGACCGGCGGTGACATAGTCCTTGCGGCGCATCAGCTCGTTGGCCACCCGCACGACCGGTTCCGGCGGCGCGACCTCGGCGAGCCGGCCGAGGGTATGTGGGTCGATGTACGGCGCGCAATCGGCGGCATATTTCGGATCCAGCATCCCGAGGGCTTCCGCGGCCTTCTTGGGATGTTCGATGCCGACCGCACCCGCGGCGCGTCCGCCCATCATCGGCGGCACGACTCGCTGCACCAGCGGTATCGAAATGCTCAGCGGAATTATCGGCACCAGTTTGCTGAGCCGACCGAAGGTCGCGGAGTGGTCGTCGAAAAGGGCGCGCGCCATGCGTTGTTGCAGTTCGTGCAGTTGCTCGGCGCCGAGTTTCTCCAAGTGGACCAGGCGTTCGGCGGGGACATGCAGTGTGCGGGCCAGCAGAACCAGCTGCGCCCTCGTCACCAGGTCGGTCATCAGCCGAGCCGATTCCCGAACATGACCTTCTTCGCCGCGGTGCTCAGCGGCCAGGGCAGTGCACCGAGCAGTCCGTCGACGGCCTCGGTGAGTCCGGCCGTCTCGGCCCTGCGCGCGTCGCGGAACAGGGTCAGCAGCTCTGCGGATTCCGCCTCGGAGAGTTGATCGAGGGCCGCGACGGTGCCGCCCAGCTCTTGTTCTAGATCTGCTCTGGCGGTCATATTCGCTCCCGGTTCCCCAGTCCTCGCGCAATGACAGTGCACGAAGCACTTCTAGATCACATTGTGCAGTGCCACCTGGCCCGCGGGACTCGGTTCGCCCGTAACGCGCCGCAAGGCAATCGTCTGGCAATAACCGGGCCGAATCTGCGTCCGGTGACGCGCGAAGTGATCGGGCGTGCGACCGGCAAGATTCTCGAGCGCACGCTCATCCAGCCGGACTGATCAGCGGGCGACAATACGTTCCAGAGCGGCGAGGTCTTGTTCCAGCATCCGGAACAACCAGTAGATGGCGACGAATGCCAGCGCGCTGCCCACACACAGCACACGCAGCGGCACGATGACCGCCGGAATATCCTCGGCGGGAATGAACGTCGCGCCCGCCACGCCGAGCAGCGGTACCGCGGCGGCGATGGCGAGGAAGTAGGTGCTGCTGCGGTCGAGCCGGCGCAATTGCACACCGTCGGCGGCGCCGAGTCCGCCGTGCGGCAGGAACATCGGGTAGATGCTGCGCACCGCATAGAAGCTGACCAGGAAATACGGGTAGGCCATGGCGATCGCGCCGCAAACGATCTGGGTGATGAAGAAGTGCACATAGGCCTCGGCGGTGAGGTGATTGCCCGAGACCTGCACCGATACCGGGACGACGACACCGGCCAATACCCATAATGCGAAGCAGGTCAACACATTTCGGCGACCGAGTTGCAGGGCCTCGCTGCGGGCGCGCGCCAACGTCGGCGCGTCGTAGGACTTGCCCTTGCGTAGCCCGCGCGAAATGGACCACAAATCGACCAGCAGCACATTGGTGACGATGATCCCGATCAGGAAGCAGATGCCGTAGGTGGCGACGGCGATCTGGTCGAAGCGCAGCTGCGCCTGCTCGTCCAGTTTGGCGATGATGAGCGTGCGATTGTGGTTGTAGCTGTACAGGATTGCCAGCGCATTCGGCACGCCGATGGCCAGCGCCATGATGGGGTGCATGAGCACTCGGGCGCGCAACCGCCAACTGTGCGGCGGCGGGTCGACCAGGTCGCGGGCGCGCGCGTCCAGGCAGACATCGAATTGCTGGGCCATATCCGCTCCGCGCGCCCACCGCTTATCCGGATCCGGGTCGAGGGCGCGGACCAGTGCGCGGCGCAGCGCGACCGGGCAATCGGCCGGAAGATCCTGATACGGCAGCGATTGCGGACTGCCCGAGCGGCGGTCCAACATGCCGTCGAGTGCGGTGCGATCGCCGCCGGTCACCTTGTCGTCATCGAAAGGCTTACGGCCGGTGAGCAATTCCCACAGCATGACGGCCAGCGCATAGAGATCGCTGCGGGTATCCAGGTCGGCGGCCGTTGTCGTTTTGTCCGGGTGCACGGCGGCCAACTGCTCCGGTGACATGTAGGCCAGCGAGCCGCCGAAGTAGGCGACCGGGCTGTCACCGGAGACATTGCCGCTGAAGCTGATATTGAAATCGGCGAGTTTCGGAACGCCCTCGGCGGTCAGCAGCACATTGGCCGGTTTGATATCGCGGTGCAGCACTCCGCAGCGTCCGGCGTAGTCCAGTGCCTGGGCCAGTCTGCGCCCGAGCCAGGCAATGGTCTCCGGCCAGGACAGTTCGGCCAGTTCGGCGCGCACGGGGGATTCGCTGGGGCGGATCTCGCCCTTGTCGGCGAGTACGGAGTCGATGACATCGACCAGCAGTGCGCCCGAGCGTTCGGCCGCCGGTGTGTTGCGCACCCGCTCGAGCACGGTGAACAGCGTCCCGCCCGGCACGTACTGCATGTACAGCAGGCGCAGGCGGCGACTCTCCAGGACCCGCTGGTCGAAGACCCGCACGATGTAGTCGTGGTCGAGCTGGGCCAGGGTCTGTGGTTCGGCGCCCTTGTCCTGGGAGATCTTCACCGCGACGAGCCGCTGCATGGAGCGCTGTCTGGCCAGGAACACTCGCGCGAACGCGCCACGCCCCAGCCCGGTCATCAGGTCGAAGTCGTCGATCTTCTGGCCGACATCGATCTCGTCGAGGTCCGCCGGATCGGCGTAGACGGCCAGCAGAGTGCTGCGGTAATCGTCGGTGGCCAGCATCTCCGAGAGTTGCTCGGCCTCTTCGGGATAGGCCGCGGTGTATTCCTCGACATCCACCGGACTGCCCGCGCGCCTGCGGACGTGGAATTCCTCGTAGATGAGATCCGGCGGCAGTGGCCAAGTTCGCAATTCCGGCAGGTCCTCGACGTATTCGGCGAGGCGCTTGGGCTCGGTGCCGCGCATCCACCGGTTCGCCAAGTCGACCTTGATCAGCTCGATCAGCGACACCCGGCGGATGGCGGGGGAGTCCGGTAGGTAGGCGGGCAGATCCGGGGGCGTCTGGGCCGCCCGCCAGGCCTGCGCGAATCGCTCGACGACCTCGGCGACCCCGGTGCGCGGACCGCCCGGCGAGCGGTCCGGAGCGACCGTCGCCCCCGGAACCGGCGGAGCGGGGTGCGCCATCTGCGCATCGTAGCTCCACCGATACCCCGATGGCGGCCGAGTTGGGCAACTGATTTGCTAGCTCAATGCCTGGTAGAGGGTGAGCCAGCGGTCCGGGGAGACGAGGCCGACAGGTTCGTCGAGGGCGATTCCGGCCACGGTGCAGGCCGCTCGAACCTCGTGAGTCGGATGAACCCGGCGCAGTGTGGCCGCGAGGGAACCACCGAGGCCGGAGAAGCCGAATTCCACGAGTTGGTGGTAGCCGCGGAGTTCCTTTCGTGCGAGCAGTGGTTGTTCGCGTCGGCGCAGCCGCAGAACGGCAGCATCGACCCGTGGCATCGGACGGAAGTGGTGGCGTTCGACTCGGGTGCCCAATTCCATTGTGACGGTGGGCCATTGGGTAATGGTGAGTTTGGTCCAGCGGCCGTAGTCCCCGGCGTATTTGCGGGCGAACTCGCGTTGGGTCAGTAATGTCGCCGAGCTCAGCCTCGATGCCGCGAGACACCAGCGCAAGATATCGGTGCTCGCAGCGAACGGGATATTGGCGATGACCGTGAATGGTTCGCGGGGCGGAGTGATATCGCGAATATCCGCGTGATGCACCTGAATTCGGCGGTCGCTCGCATAGCGGGCGCGCAGTCTCTCGGCGTAATGGCGGTCCTTTTCGTAGGCCAGGATGTGGCGCGCAGCGCTCAGGAGATGCCTGGTGATCATCCCGTCGCCGGGACCGATCTCGACGACGAGGTCATCGGTGCCGACACCGGCCGCGCGTACCAGCCTCCCCGCGATGCCGGTGTCGGTAAGGAAATTCTGTGACAGCTGCTTGCGGGTGCTGCCGGAGGGAATCCGGGCATGCGGCAGCGAACGATTGCGGGACATGGGTGTCCTCCGAACGGAGTGGTCGAATCAGGAATGGGTGATTCGCCCGGACCGTGCCGGAACACTATGGGGCGCAGCCCATCTCAGTTCGATCAGAACTGGAGAAATCGATCAGATCGATGGAACAGCGCAGTGCGCGGGCAGAGGCCGGGCTGCCGCGCGGGGCCGCACGTAGTACGCGGGGACCACGCACGCTCCGTTCAAGCCAGGACTGCCTGCCATACGGGCAAACCTAGAGCACCCGGGACCTGTCCGCGACTAATTTATCGCGCCCGGCGCCAGGGCCGGGGTGCTGTGAAATTCGGTCAGCACGAAGAACTGAAGCAGTACCTGCTCGGCACCCGAAGCCGAGTGCTCGTCGAGGCCGGTTCGGTCGACCAAGTGTGGGGATCGGACCGGCGGCGAATCCCGCTGCCACTCAAGCCGAATTCACCGATTGATCGTGTTCGTCGGTCTTTTCCTCGGCGATGCGGGCGCGCCAGATCTCGGCTTCGGCATGATTGCCCTGGCGTTCGAGGAGCTCGGCGAGTCCGGTCATGGCGCGTGCTTCGCGGCGCTCGGCCGCGGTGCGCCACCAGCGCTCGGCATCGCCGAGCTCACCACGATTGAACAGAACGACGCCGAGGTCGTAGGCCGCGCCTGCGTGCCCGGCCTCGGCGGCCTGTGCCCACAGACCGCAGGCTTGTTCTTCCTCGCCGCGGCCGAACATGGCGACGCCGAGATCGTAGAGGGCGGCGCGATAGCCGCGTTCGCCATCCTTGGTGCGCTCTTGCAATTTGGATTGCTCGGGCTTCGGTGGTTCCGGGAGCGGGGTGTGATCGGTAGCCGCCGCTCGTTCCTGCATCACCGGAACCTGCTCCGCAACTGACGGTTCCGCCAACCGGGCGCGCGCGGTTTGCAGCGGTGTGGTCTGCTCGGCCGCCGGGAGTTCGGGGCGGGCGAACGCCGTTTGCATTGGTTCCGGGAACCGCACCAATTCGGGGTCAGGAGGTGTCGGCTGCGGCTCAGGGAGTGGAGGCTGCTCGGGGGCAACAGATACGGCGCGATGCGGCTGCGTCGGTGGCGTCGGCTGCGCGGATATGTCTGGTCGCGGTTCCGCGGGCGGTGACGGTTGGGGTGCGGCGACGGGCGTCGGGGCGGCGACGGCGGGCAGACTCGCGGTTTCCACCTCGACCACCAGGTTGGCGAAATTCGGCGGGCCCTCGCCGACACTGCACCAGAGGATGATTCGGCCGGTCGGTGGTTGTTCGATGAGGATGCCGTAGTTGCCGGACCAGGATTTCTGTGCGCCGAACCCGTCGACCCAGACCGGGGTCAGCGAGAACAGTGCGCCCGGATCGGTCGGGACCACCTCGAAGGTGACGCCGTCGGCGAGGGCGTCGCTCCATACGTCGACCCCGGCGAGGCGTCTACCGTCGATGCCGATGTGCCCGTCGACCACCGACAGCCCGATTCCGTGGCCGCGCAGACCCGCGGGCGGTGCCGCGGACAGCAGCTTCATGGTGACCAGGATCGGCGCAGATCCGACCTGTTCGGTGTACATCGGGTAGATCAGGCTGCCGTTCCAGGTGATCGGGTCGGCGGATCGGTAGTGGGCGGCCAGCGGTAGGTTCTCCGGCGAATTCTGGGCATACCAGTGCGAATACGGTTGATTCATATCGCGCCCCGACCTTTCACCGATGCTTCCTCGCCCCTGTCTACGCGGTCCGGCCGGTAATACCGTACCCGCCCCTGATCTGGTGGCTGCTTCAGTCCCGAGCGGACCGCATGCGATCCACCGCGACCGTGACGCCGAGCAGTTCCTCGCCCGTCCTGGTACCCATTTCGAGTTCGTCGAAAGCCTGCACGAGCCTGCGTTCCTCCCAGTGGAAGTGCGATTCCAGGATGGCGGCCAATCCATCGAGTTCGCGCCGTACGGTATCGGCATTGTCCGGCCCGATCGAGTCGAGCAGTTCGGTCAGTCTGCGCAGGATATCGGCGACCAGTTGGTGGTCGGTGCGCAGTTCGGCCAATACCGGGGCCAGTTCGGGGAATTGGCCGGCAAGTGCCGGGAACCCCGCGGTGTCCTCGCCGGTGTGGTGCCGGGTCAGGGCGGCGCAGAATGCCGTGCAGTGCGTGCGAAGTTGCGTCGGCCGCAGCTCGGAACCTGCCGCATAGGCGCTGACATCCGCGCGGATTCGCGTGAGTTCGGTTCGCAGCCAGTCGTGTATCGCCACCAGTTCCTGTCCGAGGGCGCGCGCCCGGTTTGCGTCGAGGTCGGTTGATGCCATGGATCGTCTCTTGTTCGAGGAAGATGCACGGGCCGTGTGGCTCCGCGAAGGGTGCTGGAAATGCGGTGGGGCCTCGATGCCCCGCTCGACCTCAGTGCGAGCGCGAATGTGGACGCACGGCGGACTCCTCGATCACGGTGCCTCCATGCCCATCGCCGTCCACCCGGCGCCGCCACGCGACACATCCACGATCTTGCACCTGATAGGGGCCGCCGATCAACTCGGTGTGTTCGAAGACGTTGCGCGCCATGTGAAATTGCAGTTCATGCCCGATCCTGCGATGGCAATGCATTTATATGTAACTCACGGTTACATATAAATCGGGTTCTGCGGAATTCGAATGCCAGAGCGGCGATGCGATCATCGTACCTGGCCCCGGACCGCAATGCGACGCGACCGCGAAAGATTCGCCCCAAGTGACGTGGGTCGAATCGAACGCTCAGGTATCAGACGCCGACTGCCTCTTCCATCTCCTCGTCGGCCTCGGCGGGTCGCTGTACGGAAGCGGCGGGCGCAGGGGAGTTACGGCGTTCGTGTCGCGCGGCCACCATGAGCAGTACCGCGCCGACGGCCAGCCACACGAACAGGCTCGCGATGCGGCCGGCGAAACCCGCACCTCCGTCGAAGTACAGCAGGCTGCGGGCGCCCTCCACGAAGCCCGCGCCGTTCCAGAAGGCGTGCAGCGAACCGAAGAAGCCGTTCTGCAGTTCGGGGCGGTAGATGCCGCCGGAGGTGGTGAAGTTGAGCATCACGAACAGCACCATCAGCGCGAGCGTGGTCCAGCGCTTCATAAAGGTGTGCAGTCCGATACCGACAGTGATGATGCCCGCCGAGTACAGCCAGCCCATCGCCCAGATCGCCGCGTAATCGTGGTCGACGACATGGAAGACCGGCGCGGCCACCACGATTCCGATGATGCTGACCACCAGCGAGGTCGCCAGGCCGATCACCGCGCGCACCCGCATGGACAGTCCGGCACCCGCAGCACCTATCGCGGCGACGCTGCCGTAGGAGCCGATACTCAGGGCGACCAGCAGGAAGAACAGACCCTGTCCGGTGGGGTCACCACTGGCAGTCCGGGTGATATCGGTGACCGTCATCGGCACGCCTTGCGTTCCGGCGACCTGTCGGAACACCAACTCGACCGCCATTGCCGTGGTGTCGGAATTGGCCTTGGCCACAAGCAGTTCGGGATGTTGCGCGTCGGGAATGTACGCGCCGGAGAGCGTGCGGTCGCGCAACTGCGCGATGGCGTCGTCGCGGGTGGGCAGCGTGACGACCTCGAGCGCGTCACCGGCCTTGTCCTTCATGGTCTGCGCCAGCACCATATCCCGCGCGGATGTGCCAACCACGGCCACCTTCAGATGGTTCGGCTCGGGCTGATGGAACGCGCCCAGATAGGCCAGTGCCATGCCGAGACACATCAGCAGTGGGGTCAGCAGATGTCCGGCGACATGCCGTAGCTGGTGCGAGCGCATGAAGGTCAACTCCTGATAGTTGGTAAATACAACTATTACTGTTGTATCACACAACTGATGTATAGTGCAACCATGTCCACCGAACCGCGCACCGCGGCGATCCACATCATCCAGCGCGAACTGACCGCCTTCGCCCGGCGCGCCCGCGGCCGCGCGTCGGAACTGCATCCGGAGTTGTCGCTGGTGGCGTCGAGCATTCTGGATCTGGTCATCGAGCGCGACGGCTGTCAGGCGACCGATCTCGCGGATCACTTCGTGCTCGACAAATCCACGGTCAGTCGGCAGGTGGGCGCGCTGGAGCGGTTGGGCTACCTGACCCGTGAGGTCGATCCGGAGAACCGCCGCAACCACATCCTGCGGCCGACGCCGGAGGGTCGGCGGGTCGCGGGGGCGGCCGAGCGACGGCGCCATCAGGAGTTCGCCGAGCGCTTGACGGCGTGGGATGACGCCGACATCGGACGCTTCGCCGACTATCTGGTTCGCTACAACACCGCGAAATAGCCGCGCGAATTCCCCAGCCCCACTGGGTAATTCCCATAATCCCAGTCACCGAACCAAGCGCTTGCTACGCTCACTTGATGATCCCCACGATTGTCTGGGGCACCGGCAATGTCGGCCGCGCGGCCATCCGTGCCGTCGACGCACACCCGGCGCTGGAACTCACGGGCGTGCTCGTCCACAACCCGGATAAGGTCGGCCGCGATGCGGGTCGGCTCGCGGGGCTCGACTACGACCTCGACGTCCCGGCGACCGCCGATATCGAGGCGGCCCTGGCCGCCGGACCTCGGGCTGTGGTGTATGCGGCGTCCGGCGATATCCGCCCCGATGACGCGCTCGCCGATATCGTCCGCGCCGTCGAGTCCGGCGCGGTCGTCGTCACCCCGGCGCTCTACGCGCTCTACGATCCGCGCAGCGCCCCACCCGAAATGCGCGATCCGGTGCTGGCGGCGATCGCGCGGGGCGGCGGGTCGCTGTTCGTCTCCGGTGTCGATCCCGGCTGGGGCAATGATGTACTGCCGCTGCTGATGAGCGGACTCGGCAGCACCGTGGATGTGATCCGCTGCCAGGAGATCTTCGACTACACCACCTACGACCAGCCCGATTCGGTGCGCTATCTGGTCGGTATGGGCCAGCCGATGGACTATCTGCCGCCGATGGTGGCGCCGGGCATCCCGACCATGGTGTGGGGCGGGCAGATTCGGTTGATGGCGCGGGCGCTCGGCGTCGAACTCGAGGAGATCCGCGAAACCCTGGACCGCCGCGCGCTCGACGCCACAGTGACCACCGAGCGCATGGGTGAATTCGCGTCGGGTACGCAGGGCGCGTTGCGATTCGAGGTGCAGGGGATCGTCGATGGCGAGCCGCGGATCGTGATCGAGCACGTCACCCGGATCCACCCGTCCTGCGCACCGGACTGGCCGGCGCCGCCGGACGGCGAGGGCGCGCACCGCGTGCTCATCGAGGGCCACCCGCGCATCGAAATCACCATCGAGGCCGCCGACGAGGACGGAAACCGTTCCGCGGGCGGCAATGCCACCGCGGTCGGCCGATTGGTGAATGCCATCGACTGGCTCGTCGACACCGAACCCGGACTCTATGACGCACTAGATATCCCACTGCGTCCCGCAGTCGGCAAGCTCGGAAGGAAGCATCCATGATCATCGACATCCCCGAGGGCAAGGACCCGATCGGTTACGTGTGGGGCGAGATGGTGCCCGGCATCGGCGTGGCCGCCTCGAACTTCTCGCTGTCGGTGTATTCGCATTCGACCCTCGGACTGCGCGAATTCGAGGCGGCACGACTGAAGATCGCCCAGGTCAACGGCTGCATCTTCTGCCTGGATTGGCGCACCGAACGCGACGGTCAGAAGGTGGAGCCGGAGTTCGCGGACGCGGTGACCAACTGGCGCACGACCGAGTTGTTCGACGAACGCACCCGGCTGGCCGCCGAATACGCCGAACGCTACGCTACCGATCACCATAATCTCGATGACGAGTTCTGGGATCGGATGCGCGCGCAGTACAGCCAGACCGAAATCGTCGAATTGAGCATGAGCATCGGATCGTGGCTGGCCTTCGGGCGGCTCAATCATGTGCTCGGGCTCGACGCGGTATGTGTATTGCCCGGGCATGCGTCATAGGCGAATGTCTTTGTCCCAGAGATAAATAGGTTTCCGGCGCGGCCGTGGCGTCTTAGGGTCGTGCCATGTCGTCCGCCGAGCCGAGCACGCTACTCGGGCTGATCCAGCGCGGCCGTGGCGCTTGTTTCAGGGCAGCGCTCACACAGCCCGCGCTGGCTCGTGACCACGTCGTCGACTGCATCGTTCGCGATCCGCGGTGGGATCACCAGGTCGAGCAGCGCGATTGGCTCTATGCCGCGCTCGTCGCCGAGTTGGGGATCGAGCTCGCACGGTTGCGCGCGGCATATGCGGGGCCGGTGGATGTCGGTGGCGACGCCGAAGCATGGCTCGCCACTGGCGTTTTCGCGCAGTTGGCGCGGCGCGGCATTCCCGGCGCGGTCGCTGAATTGCGCCACTATTTGTGCTCGGGTCGCGATCTCGACCAGGCCCTGGCGCGTGTGCTGCCGTTCGCAGGTCATCCCGAAGCGGACGGATTGCTCGATGATGTGCTCGAAATAGCTGATGACACACAGCTGACCTGCGCGCTCGGTTGGGATCATGATCTGGGTGCGTCCGTCTACTCGTACCTGCGCACCCGATGCGCCGCCGCATTGGCTCTTTTATCCCCGGATTTCGCCGAGCATCGCGCGATCGAATGCCTCGACGACTGTGAGCCCGAAACCCGTGCCCTCGGCGTCGCCCACGCGAGCAATCGGATTCCGGAGGTGCGGGAACGCATCCGGGGCATGGCTGAGGACGCGACCGAGGAAGGCTGCAATCGGCAAGCGGCTTCAGCGCGAATTACCCAGTGGCACTGAGGAAATTCAGTCCAACGATGCCCAGTCGATGCCGTCCAGTCGGCTCCACTCGTCGCAGGCCCAGTCCCAGATGAGTTGGGCGACGGTCGCGCCGTCGGTCACTGTGGCGCGGAGGCGGCGGTCGCGGATCGGGTGGTAGATCTCGAGGGTGTAGTCGATCGGAAAGTTGCGGTGGGCCCGGATGAAACTCTTTGCGTCGTTTCGCTTTTCGGCGCTCAGGAACGGGGTGGCGGCCAGCAGGTGGAGTTGGCGGACCCAGTCGAAAACCTCACGCTGGGTGAGTGAGGAATATTTGCGTTCACCGCCGATATCAATCGAGGCGTAGCGGCGCATTTCGGGGCTGGTCAAGGTGTTGGTCCGCGCATCGTAGATTTCATATGCGAAACCCGCGATGAGGGCTTCGATGAGTTCGCGTACCCGCGGCGCGGCGTAGTCCATAGCGGAACCGCGGGTCCTGCGGCGATCCACACTGTCGGCGGCGGTCACCCGCACCGAATCTCCGGCCGCCTCGATCCGCAGCCTGGCATGCCGGGCGGCGGCCGGAATTCGGCTGTTCCAGCCGTGTAGTCCGGCGATGACGGTCTGGTAGAGGTGGTCATCGGCGGGTTGCCCGCGTCTGGATCGAAAATAAGGAAGTACGTCCCCCGGCGATGCCGCCGCGCCCGCGGGCAGCACCACGAACTCATAGCTCATCAACCCAATTTAACTCGGCCCCCGACACATTCGCCCGCCCTCTTTTCGGCACGAACTCCACTTGATAGGCAAGCGATTACTTGCCTATAGTGAGGATGTGAGCGGCGATGTCTTCAAGGCGCTGGCCGATCCCACCCGTCGGGCGATCCTCGACGAACTGGCCGATCGCGACGGCCAGACCTTGTTCGAGCTCTGCGCACGGCTCACCATGGGCCACCAACTCACCTCGAGCAGGCAGGCGATTTCGCAGCATCTGGATGTGCTTGCGGCCGCCGGTCTGGTGACCACTCGCCGGGACGGCCGATACAAATTCCACCATCTGAACCGAGAACCACTCCGGCGGCTCACCCACCGCTGGCTCCAGGGGCCGATGATCCGCATCAATATCACCAGTGTTCTGGTCGACGATCAGGACAAAGCATTGCGCTTCTACACCGAGGTGCTCGGCTTCGTGAAGAAGACCGAGGTTCCACTCGGCGAGGCGCGCTGGCTGACGGTCGTGTCGCAACAGGAACCGGACGGCGTCGAACTGCTGCTGGAGCCCGATGAGCATCCGGCGGTCCGGCCGTTCAAAGAGGCGCTGGTCGAGGACGGAATTCCGTTCACGTCGTTCGCGGTGGACGATCTGTACGCCGAGTACGAGCGGTTGCGCGGGCTCGGCGTGCGATTCACTCAGGAACCGCTCGATCAGGGGCCGGTTGTCACCGCGGTGCTCGACGACACCTGCGGCAACCTGATCCAGATCGCCCAGATGAAGAGCTGAGGCTCAAGCCGTTCGGAGTAGTGCGTCGGCGAGCAGATCCAGCTGGTGACGGGCCTGCAGTGAGCCGATGCGCAGCACCAGATGCTGCGCACCGGCATCGCGGTACCGTCCGAGCCAATGGACGCATTCCGCGGCGGAACCGCCGAAATAGGCTTGGATCGTGGACATTTCGTCCAGGGAGCGGCGGTAGTACCGGCGGACGTAGCCGTCGAGTTCGGTGCGTGCGGCGGCGGAGTCCGGGTTGATATTGATGGTGGCGTAGAGGGCGGGGGTGATGCTGCGGGTGGTCTTTTCGCGCACGGTGTGCCATGCGCGGGCGTAGGCGTCCGGGTCCGGTAGGAACGGCAGCCAGCCGTCGTAGTATCGGGCCACCCGTTCGAGCACCCGAGGTGTGTCACTGCCCGCCAGCCATAGCGGGGGACCGGCCGGGCTCGCGGCGGGGAGGGTGCGGGTCAGATCGTCGAGTTGCCAGTAGCGGCCGTCGAATTCGGTTCCACCGGACCAACTCCGGCGCCAGATGGCGACCGTTTCGTCGAGTCGCCCGACGCGCTGGTCGAAAGGCACACCGACGGCGGCGAATTCGTCCCGGCTCTCGGGTAATGGGAATCCGGCACCCAGGCCGAGAATCAAACGACCGTTGCTGAGTTGGTCGACGGTGGCGGCGGTGTGGGCGCCGAGCAGTGGATGACGCAATGTCGCGGTGAGCGCGGCGGTGCCGAGTTGGACGTGCGCGGTTGTCGTAGCGACGGCGGCGAGCAGTGGCAGCGGATCGACTCGGGTTCGTGCCAGCGGGGAATCGCCGATCCACACCGAATCGAACCCGGCATCCTCGGCGGCGCGCGCGAACCGGACCAATCCGGCGGCATCGTGTTCGCCGGTCATCGAGGTTTCGCGGCTGGGGAGCAGCAGGCCGATCTGTGTCATACCGGCGATCTTCGCCCCGGTCGCCGATTCGGGGCAATTACCTCGAAGGTAAGCGACCTACCGCGGTTCGAGCTCCGATTGGACGAGATCGTCGGGAAAGGCGTACCGCCGAAACGCCCAGTACCGGAACGCCATTGCGAGCAGCACGCCCAGAATCTGGCCGGTGATGAAGTTCGAGACGGCCTGGGTGACCGGACTGACGTGCGGCACCCGGATATCGAGCACATACAGCGCGACCGCCTGCGGCAACAGCGTGACACCGATCCCGAGCGCACTGATCGCGAAGAACAGCGCCGCCTCGTGGTGCCGCTCCCGACCGCCCCTGGTCCGGAACGACCACTCGCGATTGAGCACATACGACACGATCGTCGCGATCAGCACACCGAGCACGCGCGCGGTGAGCGGCTTCTCGCCGAGCACCGTCAACTTCAGCGCATAGACGATCCCGGTGTCGATGAACCAGGTGATCCCGCCCACGACGGCGAACTTGAGCAGCTCACGCCGCTGGATCAGATACGACCGGTACGGCTCCGGAATCCGGTCGAGCGCAAGCTGGACGAAGGACACGCCACGCACTATATCCAGCAAAATCCGTCACCTCACGTTTCCGACCGCCGATGCCGCCCTAACCCAAGCATGCCCGCGCCCGTCGCGCCAGGTAAGTCACCTGCGCTATTCGGCGCGCCGCGTCGGTCAGCGTGCGCGGGCTGGTCATGGCACTGTGTCTTACCGGACCCATAGTCGGAGGAGGAGCGCTCATGACCGATGCAGGCAATTCCAGCGTTGTGCTGACCGCAGGGAAGGCGCAGGTGAGCATCGCGCCGGAGAATGGCGGGCGGCTGACCAGTTTGCGGGTCGGTGCGCTGGAACTGTTGCGGCAGGGCGCACGGTACGGCGCGTTTCCGATGGCGCCCTGGTGTGGTCGGATGGGATCGGGACAGTTCCGGTATGGCGGCACTTTGCATCAGATGCCGATCAACGCCGATCCGCACGCTATCCACGGCACCGCGCGCGATAGGGCCTGGCACGTCTTCAGCACCACCGAATCCACCGCCGCACTGAGCTGCGAGCTCACCGACCCGTGGCCGTATCGTGGGCGAGTCACCCAGGAGTTCCAGCTCTCCGAGCACTCGATCACCCTCACCATGCGGGTCGAGACAGCGGGCGAGCCGTTTCCGGCGCAGGTCGGTTGGCATCCGTGGTTCCTGCGAAATCTGGGCTCCGGCAAGGACATCGAGCTCGACTTCACCCCGGCCTGGCAGGAGGAGCGCGGCCCCGACTATCTGCCGACCGGACGCCGCATTGACCCGCAACCCGCACCCTGGGACGACTGTTTTGGCATGCCCGATGGCACCACCGTCACCCTGACCTGGCCCCATGCCCTGCAGCTGACCATCACCAGTCCGGCCGAATGGGTCGTCGTTTTCGACCAGCAACCCGAAGCCGCCTGTGTCGAGCCACAATCCGGTCCACCCAACGGCATCAACACCCACCCGCGGCCGGTCACCGCGAGCGACCCGTTGGAACTGTCCACCACTTGGGCCTGGAGTCTGCTCGACTGAGCTCTATGCGCCATCGATCTCGGCGGCCACGCCGTCGAGGATCAATTCCAGCGCGAATACGAAGTCCTGGTCGGCGGCATCGGTATCCCCATCCGGCGGTGATTCGAACAGCGGACTGGCGAACAGTGCGGCCGCCTCGGGGAAGCGGTCCGGATCGACGAGAACAGCCAGCGTGCGACGGTAGTTCCGATTGGCCTGCACCTCGTCGAGCCCCGTGCCGCGCCGAGCTTCGGTGATCTGCTGAGTGAGCAGACTCGCTTGCCGCACATGCCCGCTCACCAGCATCAGGATGCCGACCTTGGTGGCCCAGTCGAGTCCGGTGTCGGCAAGTGCGCGCAGCGCGGCATCCACCCAGCCGATCGTGTTCGGACCGCGGGGCGGACCGGAGATCGGTAACTGCGGCAACCACGGATGCTCGGCGTAGACCGCCCGCATCGCATGTGCCCACTGCCGCAGCCCGGCCCGCCACTCGGGGCGCACGGTGCCGAGATCCGGTGCCGGGCCGATGGCGAAATCGGCCATCAGCTCGAAGAGTTCGTCCTTGGAACCGACGTGGCGGTACAGCGCCATTTTCGTGAAACCCAGTGTCTGCGCGACCTTCAGCAGCGTGACCGCGCGCAGCCCGGAGCGATCGGCGAGATCCACCGCGGCGCGTACGACCCGGTCGACGTCCAGTTCCGCCGGTCGGCCCAGTCGTGCGGGTGTCGGGAGTCGCCAGAGCCTGCCCAGGTCGGCGGGCACCGCCTCGTCGGCCATGGCCTTACCTCCTCGGGATCATCGATGCTTCGGCGGATATTAGCCCGAGAGATAGTATATGTTGGATAGTATCCCTCGGATACTATCGATTTGCGGAGAACACAATGACCGATCAGCTGGTCGCCTCCAGATCCCGGGTGCACGACGTCGACGCCCTGCGCGGCTTCGCTCTGTTGGGCATCTTCATCGTCAATATCACCTTCATGGCCTCGGGTTATCCCGGCAATCTGGTGATCGACCCCGACTACACCTCCACCCTCGACGATGCCGTGCGCGCACTGTCCGAGGTGTTCGTCGATATGAAGTTCTATCTGCTGTTCTCATTCCTGTTCGGTTACAGCTTCACCCTGCAGATGGAATCGGCGGCTGCCGCGCGAGCCGCCTTCGAACCGCGGATGTTGCGTCGCATCGGAGGCCTGTTCGTCCTCGGTGTGCTGCACATCGTGTTCCTGTACGCGGGCGACGTACTCACCACCTACGCGGTGGCGTGCTCGGTGTTGTTCTGGATGCGGCGGGTGAGCGACCGAACCGCATTGCGCGTCGCGGCGATTCTGTACGGCTTGGTCGTGGCGAGCCTGCTGCTCGGCACTGTATTCATGGATGCGTCGGCCCTGCTGCCCTCCACCGCCGAGGCACAAGCCGATGCCGAGCACGCAACCCAGGCCATGCTGGGCGGCTGGGGCGACATTATCGGCGAACACCTCGACGGCCTCGGACTCCTTGTCCTGCAAGGTCTTACACTGCAGGGGCCGACTGCTCTGGCCATGTTCCTACTCGGCTTGGTCGCGGGCCGCCGCAAACTGCTCGCCCACGTACACGGCGACGAACCGGTCCTGCGCCGAATCCAACTCATCGGCTTCCCCGTCGGCCTTGCAGGCAGCATCCTGTTCACCATCGGCGGCGGCACCGGCCACACCCTCCCGGTAGCAATCAGCGTCGCCACCGCCCCATTCCTCACCGCCGCCTACGTCGCAACCCTGCTCCGAGCAATGCACAGCCCCCGCACGTCCTTCATCCGCACGGCCCTGGCCCCGGCGGGCCGGATAGCCCTCACCAACTACCTCGCCCAGTCAGCAATCGGCCTACTGATCTTCACCGGCATAGGCCTAGCCGCCGCCGGCACGTTCTCCCCGCTCGCCACCATGTCAACAGCCCTTCTCGTCTTCACCCTCCAACTAGCCCTGAGCGCACTCTGGCTCCACTGGTTCCGCTACGGCCCCGCCGAATGGACCCTTCGCTGGATCACCAACGCCCACCGCCCCACCTGGCGCAAAACCCCGTCCGAGCCAGTGCTGAACCAACCATGAGACCAGCAAGAATGTCGGGGTGACGCAACGAGCGAAGGACAAACTCCTGGTGCTGGTCAACGGGCTGCCCGGCTCGGGTAAGTCGACCTTGGCGGCGCCGCTCGCCCGCGAACTGGATGCGCAACTGCTCTCCAAGGACACTGTGAAAGAAGCCTTGGCGGAATGTATTTCCCGGCCCGATGCCGTGCCTTCGCTCGGTGCGATCGCGATGGAGGCTGTCTGGGCGATGGTCGCGGCGGCACCGCAGACGGCGGTGATCGACTCATGGTGGTTCCGCCCGCGCGACCTCGAGCTCGCGCGAGCGGGGATTCACCGAGTCGGCGCGGATCGCGTGGTCGAGGTCTGGTGTGACGCTTCGGCGGACACGGCGCGGAACAGGTATGCGCAGCGGCAGCGGGCCGCGGTGCACAACGACGGGCTTCGAATTGCGCGCGATTGGGACACCTGGGCCGCGCATGGTCGACCGTTGGAACTGACCCCAGTGATCCATGTGGACACCATGAGGCCGACCAATATCGTCAGCCTCGCCGCCGAGATCGAAACGACCGCGGCACCAGTTCTTCCGACGGCGTCAGCACACCTGCCCGCAGGTGGTCGGCGATGTACAGCGGAACCCGGCTGAGCGGGCCGCCGTCGCGGGTTCGTGAATCCGACTGGTGCGCTGAGGGTTAGCGGTCAGGCGGAGACAGTTGCGGAAAGTTGGTTCAGGGCTTCGAGGGCGGCGGAGGTTGTTTCGGGAGTGGCGGGGAGGAGAGGGAGGCGGGCGGTGGGAGTGGGGATGCGGCCTTGGGCGGCTAGGGCGGATTTGATGACCACCGGGTTGGGTTCGGCGAACAGAGCTGCGGAGAGAGGCGTGAGGCGGTGGGTGAGGGTGCGGGCTTCTCGGATGGGGCCGTTGTGCCAGAGGTGGATCAGGGTGGCGAAGGCGGAGGTGGCCAGGTGGGCGCTGGCGAGGATGGCGCCGGCAGCGCCGAGGGCCAGGAGTGGGGCGGTGTGCAGGTCGTCGCCGGCCAGGACAGTGACGTCGGGGGGGAGGGTGGCCATGAAAGTGGTTGTGGTGTCGTCGATGCCACCGACAGCGTGTTTGAAGCCGATGATGTTCGGGATGTCGGCGAGTTCATGGAGGGTGTAGGGGCCGAGGGTGCGGCCGGTGCGGTACGGGATGTTGTAGACGATGAGGGGGACCGGGCTGGTGGCGGCCAAGTGACGGAAGTGGGCGAGGACGCCTGCTTCCGAGGGCCGGGTGTAGTAGGGGACGACGGTGAGTGCGGCGGTGACAGTGGAACCGAGGGCGGCGAGCGCCTCGGCCGAAGCCGCGGTGGAATTCGTGCCCGCTCCGGCAATCAAGGGGGCATTGCGTTCTCGGCAGACGGAGCCGCAGATATCGAGGACGCGGTGGCGCTCTTGGGCGCTCAGAGTGGCGGTTTCGGCGGTGGTGCCGAGAGCGACGATGCCGGTTGCGCCGTCGTCGAGTACCTCGTGGGCCAAGCGCGCCAGTGCGTCGGCGGCCAGTTCACCATTGGCGGCAAATGGCGTGATCAGGGGGACGAAGAGGCCGGTGAGCGTCATGGTTTCCAGACTGACCCGCGGCGATACTTCAGGTCCAGTTCACGTTTCTTCCGTTGAGCATAAGCTGAACTGATGCTCGATGTTCGAAAGCTGCGCCTGCTGCGCGAACTGGCCCATCGCAAGACGATCGCGGCGGTCGCGGAGGCGATGAGCTACACGCCGTCGGCGGTCTCCCAGCAGTTGACCGCACTGGAGCGGGAGGCAGGCGTGCCGCTGCTCGAACGGACCGGGCGACGCGTCACTCTCACTCCCGCCGCACTCACCCTGGTCGAACACGCGGAGACGATCCTCGCCGCCCTCGAACAGGCCACCGCCGACCTCGCCGCCTCCCGCGCGGCACTCACCGGAACGCTGCGCATCGGCGCGTTCCCGACGGCGGTCGCCACAATTCTCTCCCCGGCATCGGTCGCACTGAGCCGCGCCCACCCGCGACTGGAATTGCTTGTGACAGAACTGGATCCGGCCACCGTCCCTGACGCACTGCGCACGGACATCCTGGACATCGCGCTGGTCCAGGAGTACGACTACGTACCCGCCGAACCCGATCCCGCCCTGGACACCGAGCCGCTCCTCGAGGAGACCATCTACCTGGCTGCCCCGACCGCCGCATCGCTCGAAGACCACCGCGACGCCTCCTGGATCGTCGGCACCCCCGGCACGCTCTGTCACACCATGGCGATCCGGGCCTGCCAGGCGGCCGGATTCACCCCGCGGGTCCGCCATCACGTCGACGATTTCAGTACCGTCCTCGCACTGGTCGCGGCAGGCCAGGGTGTCGCCCTCGTCCCTGGACTCGGCGCACTCACCCCACCACCCAATGTGGTGCTCACCGCCTTACCCACCCGACGCAAAACCCACTTGGCCTACCGGCGCGGCACCGGCCGGCACCCGGCCGTAGTCGCGGCCCGCTCCGCCCTGCGCGCCTCCGCCACAACGATTTCCAGCGCACTCGACAAATAGGAGCCAGTGGCCACCTCGCTCGAGCCCACCACCAGCTCCACCCGATATCCGCTAAGCGACCGACTTCCGAAGCGCCGCCAATTCGTCCCCGCGCGGATCACTCACGACACCCGACTCCGGACTGTCGAAGATCTGCACCCGCCGCGAATCCTCCTCGAAGCGGGCCCACCCCGGATCACCGGACTCGGCGAAAGCCACCCACGCCGAATGGATTTCATCGGCGAGCGGCTGCGGCGGATTGGGACCGGTCAAGGTGGGCGCGCCCGCGAGTGCGTCGAAGACGAACGGCACCTCCAGGACGTGACAGGCACCGAGTCCCTCGATGCCGGATGACCACGCGAACTCATAGGCGAAGCTCGGCGCACCCGCGGCGGCGTTCGACTGTGCGATCCGCAGAGTGTCCGAGCGGAAGGCCCGATCGGTAATGATCGCGGCGAAGACATCCGCCGCCGTGGCCCCCGGGCGATTCGCACCATAGATATCCCCGAGCGCGGGATCGAGTCCGTAGCGGGTAAGAACGAAAGGCAAAGTGTCCGCAGTGATTCCGGCGGCGATACCGGTCGGAACCGTGAAGAAGCGGAACTCCTCGGCGGTGCATCCCGCAATGAGTGGTACAGCCCGCTCCGGTTGCGCGGCAAGCACTTTGACGGGTTGACCTTCGACAACCTCACCATCGATCACCGGGAGCAGACTCATGATCCCCATCCCGTTGGCGATGATCGACGATCCCCATCGCGCCGGATCCGGATCGTTCATCAGCGCCAGTGCGAGTCCGTCCTGCGCCGCGCGCAACTCATCGGGCCCGAGTTCACCGAAATCCGCCGCGGTGGGGCTGACTCCGATACTCGTGGCCAATTCTCCGGCGAGTCTGCGCGCGTCCTCGACGGCCACCGCGGCGGACCCATTGCCGCTCTGCATGATCGCCTGCCGGAACAACCCCCGCGAAAGTGGCGATGCCATCAGCGTCGCCACGCTCATTCCGCCCGCCGACTCACCGAATACGGTGACCCGGTCCGGATCCCCACCGAAGGCCGCGATGTTGTCCTGCACCCACCGCAGCGCGAACAACTGATCGTGTAATCCGCGGTTGAGTGGTGCGTCCGGCACCGCCGCGAAGCCCGATATGCCGAGCCGGTAGTTGATCGAGACCAGCACGACCCCGTCGCGCGCGAACGCCGCACCGTCGTAGATCGCCCTGGCATTGGATCCCCGGGTGAATGCGCCGCCATGAATCCACACCATGACCGGCAGTCCGGCACCGCCCGCATCCGGTGTCCACACATTGACATTCAGGTATTCGTCGCCCGGTATCCCGTCACTGCCGATCAGTGCGTGGATCGGCGGGGGATAGGGGGTCTGCACGCAGGTCGGGCCGTGAGTGAGCGCATCACGAACCCCCTGCCACTCCGGCACCCGCGTCGGCAACCGGAAGCGCGCGGGCCCAACCGGCGCCGCCGCGTACGGCACTCCGAGAAATGCACTGACCCCGGCAGCCGTCCGGCCGCGAATCTTGCCGCCGGTGACGGAAACAATCGGTTCCATGAGCCTCCTTCGCTCGACTCGATTCTCTACGCAGCACCCGGCCTTCGACCACAGTTTCGAGCACCTCGCAGAACTTCCGGCACCATGCATGGCGCATGCAAGGCGAAGTAAGCCCGCCGCAACCAGCCATCGGCAGAGTCGAGTTCATGAACGAGACATTCGATGTGATCGTCGCCGGCGCCGGACCGGTCGGACTGATGCTGGCCTGCGAACTCCGCCTCGGCGGCGCCGATGTGCTGGTGGTCGAACGGCTGACCGAACCCGATGTGACCATCAAGGCCGGTGCGATCAATGTGCCGACGGCGCAGGCCTTCTACCGTCGTGGCATGCTGCCCGACCTGCTCGAGCAGCAGCATGCGACGGTGCAGCGCATCCGCGCAGCGGGCATGGTCCCGAAGGCCTCGGGCCAACGCCTGCCGATCGCCGGGCATTTCGCGGGCATCGTGCTCCGCGCGGACGAAATCGATTTCGACGACCCGGTTTTCGCCGAACTCGGCCCCGGCGCCGAGGCGGTGCTGGTGGCCCAGCAGGCCATCGAGGCGATCCTGACCAGGCGCGCCACCGAACTCGGGATCGAGATCAGGCGCGGTGCGGAGTTGACCGAGTTCGACGATAGCGGAACCGCTGTCACCGTCCACCTCGGTGACAGCACCGTCTGCGCGGATTGGCTCGTCGGCTGCGACGGCGGCCACAGCACAGTCCGTAAGCTAGGCGGATTCGACTTCCCGGGACTGGATCCTGAGATCACCGGCCATCAGGGTGTCGTCGATATGATCGGCGCGGAGGGCTTGCGGCCGGGTTGGAACACCACCCGAACCGGGATCTATACCAATGGTCCGACACCGGGCCGGATCGTGACCGTGGAACTCGACGGGCCGCCCGCCGACCGGACGACGCCGGTCACCGCGGCCGAATTGCAGGCCAGCCTCCGCGCGGTGTCGGGCGTGCCGGTCGAGATCACCGCCGTGCATTCGGCAACGCGGTTCACCGACAACACCCGCCAGGTCACCGACTATCGCAAGGGCCGGGTGCTGCTCGCAGGCGATGCGGCCCATGTGCATTCGCCGTTCGGCGGGCAGGGGCTCAATCTCGGAATCGGCGATGCGGTCAACCTCGGCTGGAAATTGGCGGCGGTGGTGCGCGGCGATGCGAGCGAAACCCTGCTCGACACCTACACCGCTGAACGTCATCCCGTCGGTGCATGGGTGCTGAAGTGGACCCGCGCACAGGTCGCGCTGATGCGACTCGACCAGCGCAGCAAGGCATTACGCGAGGTAGTGACCGATCTGCTCGGCACTCGCGACGGTAGTACCGCGATCTTCAAGAGGATCGCCGGTGTGCTGCACCGCTACGACCTCGGCGGTGACCACCACCTGATCGGCGCGGTCGCGCCGGATATCGAACTGTCCGACGGCAGTCGGCTCGGTGCGCATTTCGCCGATGGCTGGGCAATCCTGTTGGATCTGGCCGATTCCGCTGAGCTGCGGACGATCGCCGCACCGTGGTCGGATCGAGTGCGCGTGGTGACCGCGAAACCTGTTGCACCACGCGACCTTTCCGCGATGCTGATCCGACCGGACGGCTACGTGGCCTGGGCCGCGGATTCCGGCGAGCGCGATGGACTTGGCGAAGCGCTGCGCCGCTGGTTCGGCGACAAATCCTGATAGATGTGCCAGCCCGGACATCGTGGACCGGGCTGGCACGTCAATCGTCAGGCCTCTTGGCGGTATACCGCGACAACCGGAATCACCCGGGAAGTCTTCGCTTGGTACTCACCGAATCCCGGCATGATCTCGACCATCCGCGCATACAGTTCGTCGCGTTCGGCGCCCGTCACCACCTCGGCCTTCGCCGGATAGGTCTCGGTGCCGAGTTCCACGGTGAATTCCGGATTCGCGCGCAGGTTGTGGTACCAGGCCGGATGCTTGTCCGCACCGCCGTTCGAGGCGATGAGCACGATCCGCTCGCCGTCCGGGAGGTAGACCAGCGGGCTGGTGACCTGGCGGCCGGATTTGGCGCCCGTCGTCGTGATCAGCACCATCGCCGCACCGTCGAACATCCCGCCGACCTTGCCCGCATTGGCGCGGAACTCATTGATCACCTGCGCGTTGAAGTCGTTCACTGCACTCCCATCGGTTGTTTTCCGCACCAACCCACGCGGCGCGCCGGAAATTCCGGCCGCTTGTTGCCGGACCAGCCTATGCGGAATACAGTACGTACGTACGGTTTGGCTGAATCGACTTGGAGCTGCCGATGTGGGATCCCAAGAAGTATCTGGCCTTCGATGACCACCGCTCGCGTCCATTCTTCGAACTACTCGGCCGAATCGGGGCCGAGGATCCGCGCCGCGTCGTCGATCTCGGCTGCGGCCCAGGACATCTCACCACTTCGCTGGCCGAGCGCTGGCCGGGAGCGGTTGTCGAGGCCTCGGATTCATCGCCTGAAATGGTCGCCGCGGCAAGGAGTCTCGGCGTCGACGCACAACTCGGCACGGTGCAGGACTGGCGACCGGCACCGGATACCGATGTCGTGATCAGCAACGCGGTACTGCACTGGGTGCCGACGCACACGACGCTGCTGCCCCAATGGGTACATGCGCTACCTGCGGGCGCCTGGCTCGCATTCCAGGTGCCCGGCAATTTCGACGCTCCGTCGCACCTCGCGATTCGCGAACTGGCGGGCCGCGACGAATGGCGCGACCGGCTCGCACCCGCGGGCATCCTGCAGCCGCGTGATGTCCTCGACCCCAGTGGGTATGCCCAAATGCTCACCCGCGCAGGCTGTGCGGTCGACGCATGGGAAACGACTTACCTGCAACGGCTGTCGGGGGAGGATCCGGTACTCGAATGGGTCACCGGAACCGCTCTGCGTCCTGTCCGCAGCGCACTCGACGACACCGCCTGGCAGGAGTTCATCGAACAGTTGGCGCCGCTCTTGCGTGCGGCCTACCCGCGCCAGCTCGACGGCACCACCTGGCTGCCGTTCCGACGGGTCTTCGCCGTGGCACACAAGACCGGCTGAGACCTGGTTATACTTCCCGGCTATAGCTCAGGCGGCAATCCCTACTTCGGAGAGGTTTGCGATGGTTCCCAGCGTTCTTCCCTGTGCTTGCGGTCCAGACTGTCGGTGCGGTTGCCAGGAGGGCGGCAAGTGCTCGTGCGGAGACAAATGCCAACACGAATGACGATCGAGGCTCCCGAATCCGGGAGCCTCGATTCGTATTCAGGCGGTGCCCGGCGCGACGAACATGAAGCTCTTCTCCTCGACACGCTGCTTGATCCGCCATCGGCCATCGACGCGGGCGAAGGTGTCGTGATACCAGAGCCCGCACAGCATCAGACTCTGCTGACCTTCGCCGGTCGCGACCAGCATCGGGTTGTGACACATGGTGCGCCCGCTGGCGCTGTCACCGTCGACGGTAATGGACGAATTGCTGATCAGATGTTGGAACGCAAGGAAGTTCGGCATCACGGTGGCGAGGAACTTCTTGGTGGATTCGAGATCACCGACCGCGCCGCCCATGGCCGAATAGTCGATATGCGCATCCGCGGTGAAAATCTCGTCGAGCAGATCCCACTGTCGGGTGTCGACCGCATGCGAGTACCGGACCATGAGGTCCTCGATCTCCAGGCGGTCGGAAATCTCCTGCAGGGACAGCATCGCGCCTCCGAATTGCCGACACATCGTTCCGCCGGGGCGCGGAACTGTGGGTCAGGGTAGCGGTTGGCCGCGTGCGGATTCGGCGAACGGGATATCAGTGACGCGCGGCGTCGCGCACCCGTCCGTCCGCACCGTGGAGCAGCGCGCGGGCCGCCGACGCGTCGACTCCGGCCAAGCGCATGACGATGGCGGTTTTCACGTGACCATCCGCTGCGTCCAGTAGGGCCGCGGCGGTGGCGGGGTCGGCGCCCGTCGCTTCGGCGATGATGCGGCGTGCGCGGTCGACGAGTTTGGCATTGGTGGGCTTCACATCCACCATCAGGTTGCCGTAGACCTTGCCCGCCCGCACCATCGCCGTGGTGGAGAGCATATTGCACACCATCTTCTGTGCCGTGCCCGCCTTCAACCGGGTGGAACCGGTCAAAACCTCAGGGCCCGTGTCGATTTCGATTCCGACGTCGGCGTGTGTGCTGGCTTCGGCATTGCGGTTGCACGAAATCGCGACCGTCGCGGCACCGACCGAGCGGCCATACCTGAGCGCACCGACGGCGTAGGGGGTTCGGCCGCTGGCGGCCAGTGCGACGACGACATCGTCGCCGGTGAGTGCGATGGCGGACAGGTCGGCGACGGCCAGCGTGGGATCGTCCTCGGCACCTTCTACGGCCCGAAGGAAGGCGTCCGGTCCGCCCGCGATTATGCCGAGGACCTCGCCGGGATCGGTGCCGAAGGTCGGTGGGCATTCGACCGCGTCGAGCACCCCGAGGCGGCCGCTGGTGCCCGCGCCGATGTAGATCAGTCGACCGCCGCGCCGCCGCGCCGCGACGATCAGCTCGATCGCCCGCACGATCTCCGGAATCGCCTGCGCCACAGCGGAAGCCACACCCGCATCCTCGGCGTTCATGGTGCGCAGCAGCTCGTCGATCGGCATCGAATCCAGCGCGGTGGTGCGTGGATTCGACGCCTCGGTGGTCAGCGAACCGATTTCGGTCACCGCGGCACCGGGTGATTCATTCGGCCTCCTTGGTTCGGCGATCGGCAACCGCCTCGTAAGTTCGCCGCAGCGCCCTGGCCGCCGACGGCGTGCGTTGCAGGACGCCGACATACAGTGCGTCGACGATGAGGAGCTGACTCATGCGACTCGCCATGGCCGCGGAACGGAATCCGTCCTCACGTCCGGCCACGAGCACCGTGTGCGCGGCGGCATTCGCGAGTCCGGATCGCGCTCCCGCGGTCACGGCGACCGTGGTCACGCCCGCGTCGACGGCCCGGCGCACGGCCTCGACGATCGCGGCGGTTTCGCCCGAATGCGAGAACGCGACGGTTACATCACCGGCCTGGAGCAGGCTGGCCTGGACCAGCGCGTCATCTTCGGACGTGCATGCGCCGCACCACATTCCGATGCGGGTCAGCTTCTGCGCCATATCCATCGCGACGAGTCCGGACGCGCCGATACCCACCAGGTGCACCCGTCGCGCGCCCACCAGTGCGTCGACGACGGCCTCCATGGTCGCCGGATCGGCGAGTTCGGCGGTTGCCATCATGCCCTCGGTTTCGAAGGCGGTGAGTTTGTGCAGCACCTTCGACAACGCGTCGTCGGCGTCGATATCGGTGGCGAATACCGGCGAGCCGTCATCGCCGCCGACCGCGGCCATTGCGAGTCGCAGCTGCGGATAGCCTTCGTAGCCGAGGGTTTTCGCCAGCCGGACGACCGCGGAGGTGCTGGTCGCCGACCGGTCGGCGAGTTGGCTCACGGTGAGCTGTGCGGCGGCGGCCGGGTCGTGCCGGATCACCTGCGCGACGCGCTGTGCGGTCGGGGTGAGTCGTGGCAGTGCCGCCAGTAGGCGAGTGCGTACATCGTCAACCTCGGGCATGATTCACCTCGTCACCATGAGTCGTCGGGGCATGGCGGTCGGCACACTGGGCAGCGCGAATCCGGCCGCACCCGGGGTGATCGAACCGAGCACCGCCGCGCGACTCGCTCCGGTACAGGCGGGATGGCTACCCGCCAGACAGTGTGCGGTGAGGAAGCCGAGCACCGCGAATGCGGTTGCCTCCTTCGCCGCCGACGGTAGGCCGAGTTCGTCGGACGTACGCAACTTCGCGGTACCGAGATGTGCACCGAGCATTGCCATCAGGGTGGGATTGTGTGTCCCGCCGCCCGACGCGATGACCTCGGTCGGGCGCAGCGGTGCGAGGGCATCGGCAATGGTGCGGGCGGTCAGCGCGGTCACAGTGGCGACAATATCGTCGGAGGAGGCCGAACCGCCGTCCAACACGCGCTCCAAGTAGGTGCGGTTGAACAGCTCTTTCCCGGTGCTCTTGGGTACCGGTGCGCGGTAATAGGGTTCCGCGAGAAGGGTTTCCAGCAGATCGGTATCGATGTCGCCACGCGCGGCCCGTGCTCCGGCGCGGTCGAAATGCTCGGCGCCGCCGGTGCACAGTTCGACAGCCGCATCGATGAGGGCGTTGCCGGGTCCGGTGTCGAAGGCGACCGGCTTGTCGCCGGTGACCGTGACATTCGCGATTCCGCCGATGTTCAGCGCGGCCGCGCGTTCGGGACGTCCCGCCAGCCACAGCAGGTCGAACAGTCCCACCAGCGGCGCGCCCTGTCCGCCCGCGGCGATATCGCGCGAACGAAAGTCGCTGACGACCGGCAACCCGGTGCGCTCGGCGATCCACGCAGGCTGCCCCAGCTGCAGCGTGCCTTTCACCGCGCCGTCGCTCACCCAGTGGTAGACGGTCTGTCCATGCGAGGCGACGAGATCAGCTGTGCCGTCGAAGAACTCGTGCTGTGCCGCATCGGCAGCATCGGCGAAGGCTTGGCCGATCGCGGTATCCAGACGGCACACGGTGGCCATATCTATGGCACCCGGCGGCAAGGCGGCGATGAGTTCCGAACGCAGTTCATCCGAATACGGTCGGCTGAGCTGTCCGAGGAGATGCACCTGAATCGTCGCGTCCTGCGATGCGATATCCGCGCCTACGGCATCGATCGCATCGTGCGAGGTCCCCGACATCAACCCGATGACGCGCACTACGCCACCGCCGCGACGGGTTCCGGCTCATCCGGTGCGGACGCCGGATGGAACAGGCTTGCGATTCCGCCGACGATCAAGGTGACGAGCACGCCGATCGGCACCAACCACTGTGCCGCGATACCCTTTTCGACCACCTTCCCCGCGACGGTCACATCGATCTTGACCACCCGCACCACGAACGTCATCACAATCACCGTGGCGATGAAAGCGACGATCGCGTCGAACTGGTTGGCGCGCGCGACCAGTCGCCCGAGCAGGAACGCACCGAGCAGCGCACCGTAGGTGTACCCCGCGATGGTGAGCGCCGTCAGGTACACATTGCCCGTCGTCGCGCTGAAACCCATCGCGAACGCCGCCATCAGCGCCGCCCACACCAGTGTCATCACCCGCGCCAGGCGCAGCAGGGTGTGATCGGCGAGCGTGCGCCGGGAGAAGCTGCGAATGATATCGGCGACCGTCGAATTGGCCATGGAATTCAACGCCGAGGACAGTGAACCCATGGCCGCACCGAGGATTCCGGCGACCAGCAGTCCGGAGACCACCACCGGCAACCCGTGCAGAATGAAGTTGGGATACAGGCTGTCCGCACTGGCCAATCCGAGTTCCTTGGCCGTCTTGCCGCTGTTGTAGGACCACAGCAGCACACCGACCAGGGAGAACGCGGCGAACTGGATGGCCACGAAGATGCCCGAACCGATCATCGCCTTCTGACTGTCGCGCAGCGACCGCGTCGCCAGAATGCGCTGCACGATCAGCTGATCCGAGCCGTGCGAGGCCATCGCGAAGATCGCCCCACCAATAATCGCGGTCGGGAGGGCAAAGGTGCTGGTGAGAATGTGGGCGAGACCGAAATCGGTATCGAAGACACCGAACTTGCCCGCATGCAACGCATCCGACCAGCCGGACGCGCCGACGTGGCCGGTGAGCACGCAGATCGCGATGAGCGCGCCGGTGAGGTAGAGGCCCATCTGTAGTGCATCGGTCCAGATCACCGCCTTGATGCCACCCAGGTAGGTGTACACGACGGTGAGCAGCGTCAGCGCCACGATGATCGCGTCGTAGCCGAAGTCGAGTCCTAATTCGCTGAGCAGCAACTTGATCGGAATGGCGGAGGCGAACAGTCGCACGCCCTCGGCGAGCAGCCGGGTGAACACGAACGTCACCGCGGCCACGCCCTGCAAATAGCGACCGAAGCGCAGCTCGAGGTATTGATATGCGCTGACGAACCCACCGCGCTTGTAGAGCGGGATCAGCACGATCGCCACGACCGTGCGTCCGATGATGTACCCGATGGCCAGTTCGACATTTCCGAAGGCCTGATCGGTGTACGCTCCGCCCGGAACCGAGATGACGGTGAGCACACTGGTTTCGGTGGCCACCACCGAGAAACACACCGTCCACCACGGCATTCGGCCCTCACCGACGAAATAGTCGCTGCTGGACTGCTGTTTTCCGGACAGCCGCAGGCCGATCCACGCGACGGTGACGAGATAGACGACGATGACGGCGAGATCGAGTGCGTTCAACGCAGCTCCCCGGTGACGCGATGGACTGAATGCAACTAAGTGTCAGATGTAACGACGTCTCTGTCAATAAGTGTCAGAGATTCGAGTGACCAGCGCTTCGAGCGCCGTGGTCGGGTCGAGGGCTAGTAGCGCGGCACCGTCGATCGGGTGGCCGAGCGGATCGCGACGGTCGATCGCGTGCACGATCTGGTTGTCGAGCGGCTCGAGGAGTGGTGCGCCGAGCTTGGCCAGGCCGCCGGTGATGGCATAGGGGACCGGTGGGCGGATTCCGGATCGTTCGATCACGGCAAGGACGGTGCGAGCGAGTGCATGTGCGGCGGCCGCCATGATCGCGGCCGCGGTATCGTCGACGGCAGCGGCAACTACGGGCGCGAATTCGGCAGCGGCAAGAGCTGGATTATCGTGTTCGCCAAGGTATTTCGGCAGTGCGTCAAGTTCGATGCCGTAGTGTTCGCGGACCCTCTCGGTCAGGATGGTGCGTGGCCCGCGGCCGTCATGCGCACGCAGTGCGGCACGCAGACCTTCGAGGCCGATCCAGCCGCCACTGCCCTCATCGCCGAGTTGCGGCCCCCAGCCGTCGACCCGGGTGAACCGGCCCGCCTCGTCGACGGCCATCGCGACGGCTCCGGTTCCGATTGCCAGCACGACTCCGGGCGATCCTCCCAGCGCCCCGGCATGTGCGGTGACGGCGTCGGAAGTCACGGCGACCGCGGCCGCGCCGGGAACCTCGGCCAGCCTCCGACCGAGCGCCGCGGCCGCGTCCGGTGCCGATGCGGCGCCCGCCGCACCCACCGAGAGCGTGAACGTTGTCGGTAGCGCCACGATCTGATCGATCACCGCGCGGATCGCTCGCTCCGCCGCATCGACACCCGTACTGTCCGCCAGCCCCGGCGCGCCCGGCGCTTCCGCATAGCCCACCTGGCCTCCATCGATCCGCAGCGAACCGCGACATCCGGTCTTGCCGAGATCGATCGCGAGGACATGGCTGGTCATGGGAATATCTTTACCGTCCGTAGACTGGAGTTATGGACGTTCCGTCGATGCTGTTGCCATGACCGAGCGCAAACCCCGCGGTGTCACCTTCGAATCGTGGATCGACAAACAGGTCCGCGAGGCCACCGAACGCGGCGAATTCGAGAACCTCCGTGGCACGGGCAAACCGATCCCGAGCTCCGTCGACGACGAGAACTGGTGGTTGCAGAACTTCCTGCGCCGCGAGGGCGTGCGTGGCGGCGGCCTGCTGCCCCCGTCTCTCATATTGCGCCGCGATATCGAGGAACTTCCGGAAACGGTGCGGGACATGACCTCCGAACGCGAGGTCCGTAAAGCGGTATCGGAGCTGAACGAGCGCATCGTCGAGTGGTTGCGAATGCCGCACGGGCCGTTTGTACCGGTCGGACCGGTGAATACCGAGGAGATCGTCACGCAGTGGCGCGCCGACCGTGCAGCCACACGTCGAGTGACTCAGCCCGAATCGAGCGTGTCGAGTCCTCGGCCCGCGGCTGCCGAACCCCATTGGTGGCACCGGATCCTGCGTCGCGGTCAACGCTGAATCTACCTGCAGTGCAAGTTGTTTCAGGATCAGGACAGAAACCGCAATGTCGAGGGTTCACCGCGATTCAGAGCTGCGGTGTGCTCGGCGAGGTTGAGTCCATCGCTGAGTGTCGACCCGGCATCGAGCAGAGCGACCAGTTCGGCCTCCGCGTCTTTGACCGCTGCCGCCGCATCGAGGAGCCAGTCGATGCGGTCGGGTTCGACAACGATGACGCCCTCCTCGTCGGCGAGGATCAGGTCACCCGGGGATACCTCGACACCACCACAGGTCACCGGTATCTGCAGTTCACCGAGCTGTGCGGTGGTGCCCGCCATGGGCGTGACGAAGCGGCTGTACACCGGCAGTGCACACTCTCGGACATAGGCGATATCGCGATACCCGCCGTCGACGATGATGCCGCCGAGATTGCGCACCAGCGCGCCGCGCGCGAATAGTTCTCCGGCGAGCGCGATTTCGGCACCACCGCCATCGACGACAATGACGTCGCCAGGCGCGGCGGTCTCGACGGCGCGCAGCACGGCGAGGAAGTCGCCGCGACAGCGCACAGTGAAGGCGGGCCCGAGGATCCGCGGCTCGGCCGAACGCAGGCGAATGGCGCTGTCCAGCACCCGAATCGACTTATCGGCATCACAGATTGCGGTCGTATCGACGGCCCGGAACTTCTGGACGAGCTGGTCGGTCGGCATCGATGACGCCCCCTTCGTAACTCGAATGACGGATCAATTCGCATCGTACGGTCGAACACCGCGCGGACCAATCGTGACCATGCGATGCGCGGGGCGGGTCGAGTTGATCTTGCCGGATATCCAGCAAACTATTGGCACACCACCGTATGCTGCGTCAAGAATTCGGTTTGCCCTGCTGCGATGACGTCCAGGAGGTCATGCGCGTGGAAGACAACCGATACCTGGCCGAGGCCGAGGCCGAGGACGAAACGGCGCGCGAAATGCGCCGCAGAATCGCGCTGGCGCTACCCGCACTGGGGCTGGCGCTGCCCGTGGTCTGGAAAGGCTCGAACGGTGACGCGGCCGAGCCGTCGACCGTCGAATTTCCGACCGTCCAAGACCGGTCCCCGGGCCCGGGCACCACGATTCACGGCATGGCCGACCTGAACTGGCAGCCCGCTCCCGGCGCACCACCACAGAGCTTCGAAACCGCCGAGGTGCTCGGTTCCTATCGCGCCCCCGGCTTCTACGCGAGCTATGCCCGCTGGCACCCCGGCTGGATGAGCGCCCCGCATGCCTACACCTTCGACCGCCATGCGGTCGTGCTCTCGGGCATCTGGACCGTCGGCGCGGGCGCAACCATCGACCTGACCACGACTCTGCCCATGTATCCGGGCGAATTCGCCACGCGCACAGCGGGTACGCCACACTACGACGGCACTTTGCACGACAGCCCGGAGCCCGCGGTCTTCATCCTGTTCGGAATCGGCCCGGCCATACCGATACCCGTGGACCCCGCGCGGCCGCTGTTCGTCCGCATCTAGTCGCCGACCAGGTGAAAATGGGGCCGTTGCCGATCGTAATGTGGAGGTGCGGTGCGACTGAGTGCGAAAGTGGCGCGGGAACGGTTCATGGCAGAACCGGTAGCCCGACTCGCCACCATGTCCACCGACCTGCGCCCACACATCGTGCCGATCGTATTCGCGGTCACCGACGACACCATCTACAGCGCCGTAGACGCGAAACCCAAGACGACAACCGCCTTACGCCGCTTGGCGAATATCGCCGCCAACCCCGCCGTAGCCGTACTCGCCGACCGCTACAGCGACGACTGGTCGCACCTGTGGTGGGCCAGGGCCGACGGCACCGCACGAATCCTCGATGACTCCGAAGCCCAGCAGGCCCTGGACCTGCTGACCGCACGCTATCCCGTGTACCGCACCCAGCCGCCACCCGGTCCGGTGCTCGCCGTCGACGTCACCCGCTGGTCGGGCTGGTCCGCGAGCTGACCCTCGCGGCGTGGTCCGCGGCTGTCGCAACTCCTATTTCGAATGCGCGGCTGCTACGGGTCGTGGCAGCATGGGCTGACCAGTCGAAAGGGGACGCGCGTGGGCCAGTTGGAAGGCAGGGTCGCGGTGATCACCGGCGGCGCTCGCGGTCAAGGGCGTTCGCATGCGGTCACTTTGGCGGCCGAAGGCGCCGACATCGTGCTGTGCGATATCAGCGAACCTATCGGCAGCGTGCCGTATCCGCTGAGTTCCGAAGACGATCTCGCCCAGACTGTCAAACTCGTCGAGGAGACCGGGCGGCGTTGCGTCGCGGTGCAGGCCGATGTGCGCAGCCGCTCGGCGATGGACGGATTGGCCGAACGAGCCATCGCCGAGTTCGGTCGGATCGACATCCTGCTCGCCAATGCGGGTATCGCCTCCGGGGCGGCCGTCGCCGAAATGGACGAGCAGATGTGGCAGGACATGATCGATGTCAACCTCACCGGCGTCTTCCACAGTTTCCGCGCGGTCTTGCCGCATATGATCGAACGCCGGTGGGGCAGAATCGTTGCCACCTCGTCCATTGTCGGCCGTATGGGAGCTGCGAACTCCGGCCACTACGCGGCGGCGAAATGGGGTGTCATCGGTTTGGTGAAATCGCTTGCACACGAAGTAATTCCGCACGGCATCACGGTCAACGCGGTACTACCCGCCGGTGTGCGCACCGATATGATCATGAACCCGGCAATGTATTCGGCGATGGTGCCCGATATCGAGAATCCAACCCTCGAGGATGTGGAGGCGATGTTCGCCGCCGGTCCGCCGAATGGCGATCTCATTGTCCCGCAAGAGGTTTCCCAAGCGATCCTGCTTTTGATCGGCGAATCCGGACGTCACTTCAACGGCGAAGCGATCACCATATCCGGCGGCATGAGCGCGGGCACCACCTGAGGCTAGAACCCGACAGTGTCGAGAATCGCCAGCACGAACGGTGCGGCGACAAGGAGCACTCCGATAACCACCAGCGCCGCAATCACATTCGCGATACGCCAACCACGCGAGGCGGAATAGCGGCGCGACATCCGATGCGCATCCGCCGTGGACTGGCGCGCCCAATCCATATGCCGGGCCACGTTCCGATTCGCATTCTGACTCGCCTGCCAAGACGAGAATCCGGGATTTGTCATCGTCGATGTCCTTCCGACACTTCGAGAACCGATACCACCAACACTATTTCCGCACCACCGCAGCCGAATCCGCCGAAGTACTCATCCCCCTACTCATCCGCCCACGTCAGAATCCAGACATCGCACCTGTCAGATGCCATCTCGGCGCGGAATTCGCGTCGGCACGACCGGTCGCGTTTGCGCGGGCAAAACGCAACCCCGTGCGACCTGAACGAACATCCGATGAATCAGCGCCCGCACTGCGTAGGATCACTGACATGCGACTATCCACACGTAACCAACTCGATGGAACAGTCGTCTCGGTCACCCGCGGCGAAGCGATGGCCGTCGTCCGAGTCCGGCTGGCCGGCGGCGACGAAATCACGTCCTCCATCACCCGCGACGCCGCCGACGACCTCGAGCTCAGCGACGGCTCCCGAGTCACCGTCCTCATCAAATCAACCGAAGTCGCCCTCGGCGTCGACTGAACCTCAGATCTTCAGCAGTTCGAATCCGAGGCTCGCACTGTTGCGGCGACTGGCCACCGCCTTCGCGGATTCTCAACCTGTTCCGAACTCGGTCGCCCTGCCGCCGAACTCGTGACACATCACGGTGAGCCGCCGTACTCTCTGTACGGAAGGCGTTGATCAGCGAACTTCCCGACAGCATGTCCGGGAGAGCACGACCACCACACGTCGAATCGAATATCTGAGCCCGTCTCCGCGGTATCGCCGGAGATGGGAGGCACATCCCAACACGACAGCCGCACCGATCGGCGTTCGCGCGTGAACTCGGCATGAGGTCCGGATCCCGGACAGCAGGACGAATGGCAAACGAACAGCTCTCGCACCGGAGGTTGGATGATGGCCAGGAAGTTCGAGGGGAAGGTCGCGCTCGACATACGTGATTCGGTTCCCGATTGGGGGCCTTACGCGGAACCGACCGCGCCACGGGGCGCGCCGAACGTGCTGTATCTGGTGTGGGACGACATCGGGATCGGTACCTGGGACTGCTACGGCGGTCTGGTCGAGATGCCGAACATGAAGCGAATCGCTGATCGCGGTGTGCAGTTCACTCAGTTCCACACCACCGCCCTGTGCTCGCCCACTCGTGCCTCCTTGATGACCGGCCGGAATGCGACCTCGGTCGGTATGGCGACCATCGAGGAGTTCACCGATGGGTTCCCGAGTATGTGTGGTCGGATACCGGCCGAAACCGCGCTGTGCTCGGAGGTCCTCGCCGAGCGCGGGTGGAACACATACGCGGTCGGCAAATGGCATATGACACCACTGGAAGAGGAGAATCTGGCCGCGTCCAAGCGGCATTGGCCGCTGGGGCGTGGGTTCGAGCGGTTCTACGGGTTCCTCGGTGGCGAGGCCGACCAGTGGTATCCGAATCTGGTGTACGACAACCACCCGATCTCGCAGCCGTACCCACCGGAAGACGGATATCACCTGTCGAAGGATCTGGCGGACAGGGCGATCGAGTTCATCCGCGACTCGAAGGTGGTCGCCCCCGACAAGCCGTGGTTCACCTACCTGTGCCCGGGATGCGGGCATGCGCCGCACCACGTGCCGCGGGAATGGGCCGACAAGTACCGCGGCCGGTTCGACATGGGCTATGAGAAGTATCGCGAGATCGTGCTGGAGAACCAGAAGCGCATGGGTCTGGTGCCGGAGAACACCGAGCTGTCGCCGATGAACCCGTATGCGAATGTCACCAGTGCCGACGGCAAGCCGTGGCCGATGCTGGACACGGTGCGAGCATGGGATTCGCTGTCGGAGGACGAGAAGCGGCTGTTCCGACGGCAGGCGGAGGTGTTCGCCGGATTCCTGTCCTACACCGACGCCCAGATCGGCCGACTGCTGGACTATCTCGAAGAAAGCGGCCAACTGGACAACACCATCATCGTTGCCTTCTCCGACAATGGTGCCAGCGGCGAGGGCGGTCCGAACGGCACCGCCAACGAGATGAAGTTCTTCAACGGCTACATCGACACTGTCGAGGACAGTCTGACCAAGCTCGACGAGCTGGGTTCGCCGACCACCTACAGCCATTACAGCATCGGGTGGGCGATGGCGTTCAACACCCCGTACAAGCTGTACAAGCGCTATGCCTCGCACGAAGGCGGCATCGCCGACCCCTGCCTCATGTCGTGGCCCGCCGGGGTGGCGGCCCGTGGCGAGGTGCGCCACCAGTACCTCAATGTCTGCGATATCACCCCGACCGTCTACGACCTGCTCGGCATCACACCGCCGGACACGGTGAAGAACGTGCGGCAGCGTCCCTTGGAAGGGGTCAGTTTCCGGGCGCTGTTCGATGACGCGAACGCGGACGTAGGCAAGCACACGCAGTTCTATTCGATGCTCGGCACGCGCGGGATCTGGCATCGCGGTTGGTTCGCCGACACCGTTCACGCCGCATGCCCGTCCGGCTGGGGGCATTTCGACCAGGACCGCTGGGAACTGTTCCATATCGAGCAGGACCGCAGCCAGATGCACGACCTGGCCGAGGTTCATCCCGAGAAGCTGGAGGAGCTGAAGGCGCTGTGGTTCTCGGAGGCCGAGAAATACAACGGTTTGCCGCTCAACGATCTCGACGTCATCTCCATGATGACCCGCTCCCGCCCGACCTACGGCGCGAAGCGCGACAGTGCTGTCTACTATCCGGACGTCGCGGAGGTGGGACCCGGTGCGGCACTGGAGATTCAGGGACGGTCGTTCGCGTTGCTCGCGGAGACGACGATCGACAGTTCCGATGCCGAGGGGGTGCTTTTCGCCCACGGCGGCCGACTCGGTGGACACACCCTGTACGTCAAGGACGGCCACCTTTGTTACACCTACAACTTCCTCGGTGAGGAAGAGCAGACCATCGTCTCCGATCGAACGGTACCGCTGGGCGACCACATCCTCGGGATCCGGTACGAACGCCGCGGCACCCGCCCGGACAACTTCACACCCACCGGTGAGGCCGTCCTGTACATCGATGAGAACCCGGTCGGCTCACTGGAGGACATGCGGACCCAGCCCATCGTCTTCTCCGGCGTCGGAGAAGGAATCCGCGTCGGCCGCGACAGCGGCCAGTCCGTATCCGCGAGCTACCGCTCACCGTTCCCGTTCACCGGGGGAACCATGCACCAGGTCATCGAGGACGTGAGCGGTAAGCCCTACCAGGACCTGGAAATGGCGGCGGCTGCGGCATTTTCACGCGATTGAGGCGGGGGTTCCGTGACCGCGATCCGTGACGATATCCGGCGAGGCATGGTCCGGATAACCAGCGGCAGCTTCGCGATGGGATCGCAGGACTTCTTCCCCGAGGAGCGTCCGGTGCACCGGGTGCGGGTCGATGAGTTCTGGATCGACCCGCACCCGGTGACCAATGCCGCGTTCCGGCGCTTCGTGAAGCACACCGGATACGTCACCGTCGCCGAACGTAGTCCCGCAGCCGAGGACTATCCGGACACGGAGCTGGAGAACCTGATTCCGGGCGCACTGGTGTTCCGGCCCACCCGGGGACCAGTGCCGTTGGACGACTGGCGCCGATGGTGGCGGTATGTGCCGGGCGCGTGCTGGCGCCATCCACACGGGCCCGGCAGCACACTCGACGGGCTCGACCGCCACCCGGTCACCCAGGTTGCCTTCGAGGATGCGGCGGCATACGCGGCCTGGGTCGGCAAACAGCTGCCGACCGAGGCCGAATGGGAGTACGCCGCCCGCGGCGGACTGGATGGAGCCACCTACACCTGGGGAGACGAGTTCGAACCGACCGGCCGTCGTATGGCCAACATCTGGGTCGGCGCATTTCCGTGGCAATTCCACCCCGGCCGCGGGCAGACCGGGAGACCCGGCACCACGGCGGTCGGCACCTATTCACCGAACGGTTACGGCCTGCACGATATGACCGGAAACGTGTGGGAGTGGACCGTGGACTACTTCCGCCCCGAGCACCCGACACCGACCTGCTGTGCCCCGCGCAACCCGCACGTGGACACCCCCGAACCAACAGCGGCGCAACGCTTTCCACGCCGCGTCATCAAGGGCGGATCGTATCTGTGCGCGGCCGACTACTGCCTCAGGTACCGGCCGGCTGCCCGACAGGGGCAGACCGAGGACACCGCTACCTGCCACATAGGCTTCCGGTGCGTCGTGCGCGACGCACCGGAAGCGTGAAATTGTGTCCTCAACCGGCTAGCCCGGTTCGAGGGAGCCGCGGTCTCAGATGCACCAGACGACACTACCGAGCGGGAAACATATCGCGACCGATCCGGCCGGAGTCGCGTAGGACGACGGCGAATCGGCAGAAGCTGCGGGAGCTGCTAGGACGAGCAGGGGCAGGGCCATAACAGTCGCGGCAGCGGTCTTCACTATTTTCTTGGACATTTTGCATCCTTCAACTAAATGCTGAATCGAGGAATTGTTCTCGACATCTCCGTCATAGCCCTGTTGGGCTGATGCGTGCCCATGGTCTGTTAGACGTGGGCCACTGAATTCGGTGATGTCGGCCAGGACCGAGCTTTGTGACGTCCGCATGCTCGGCCACGCTGCCGAGCCGCTGGATTCGGTTGTGAATGTCACCTGCCGAATCGGCTGCTGTGACCCGATTCGTTGCTCGGTGAAGCGCGCACGATTTACCCCCGACCGGAGTGCGTATTCCGACCGACCGACAGCTGCGCCATCGACCGAACCGGACAGGACACCTCCTGGTACCGCTGAAAGGCGTCCAGCACAGCTTACCGCTGGCTATCCGCCAAATCAGCCGGAACGAGAACATTTAGAAGATAACTATCCTGTTAATGGCCGGTGAGGCGGAACTTTTCACGCCCCTCGACTGTCTCCGGTTCGGCAGATTCGGCGATCGGGCGTTCACGGACACCGCGGGTTCGGCTTGTGTGTGTCGTCCGCGACCGGCTGGCGACACACCTTTCGGCTGTCCTGATCGTCGGGTTGCGACTCAACAGCCTGTTCGGCTGGAACTCGGCCGACCCCATCGCAGCCTTCGTCGTCGCCGCCGTCGCGGTCAAGGAAGGCGTCAACGCCTGGCACGGCGACACATGCTGTCCCACAACCCAATTCAGCATCGACGCAGCCCAGCCCGGCGGCCCCGACTGCGGATCCGCTAGGAACTGGTCGGGCCGTCGGATCCTGGTGCGCAAAGACGGGTGGATCGCATCGCTGCACCGCGGCGATCCTCGTCGTCCGTGTGAGCCATGGCCAACCGAGCACCGGGCGTGATCGGCGGAACTCAGCTTTCGGCGGCGCGAGTGAGTAGTAGATCGATCTGCCGGGGCAAGGGCCCGGTGGCCGGCGCGGGCGGGAGTGGGTGTCGCAGCATGCCCGGAATATCCTCCGGCGCGTAGGAGTTCTGGATCCGATAGGAGTGAAAACCGTTGTCCATGAACGGTTTCAGAATCGTTCCCACGTCGTGACCGGCGATGTCGAGCCAGTGGGGAGTGACTTCGACGATGATCTCGCAGTCCTTGCGCAGCCGAGGGATCGAGGCGGCGAGCTGGGTGAGGACTGCGCCTTCGGCGCCTTCGACGTCCACTTTGATGATTCTGGCGTTCTCCAGGTCGCCCGGGTGCAGCATCTGGGCCAGTGGCAGGCCGGGAGCAGTGGCCGTGGACTGGTAGCTGTCGGGGCGGATCGTCGTGGTGGCGCCGGTGTTTGCGTGCGGGGTGTAGAGAGTCACCGTCCCTGGTTCGGTGGTGACGGCGGCTTGGACGACGCGAACGTTGCCGACGCTGTTCAGCGCCAGGTTCGCTAGCAGCTGTTCGTGTGCCGCGGGCTCGATCGCGATGACGTGTCCGGTGGGGCCGACGAGTCGTGCCGCGAGCACGGCGTACCACCCGTCCGCGGATCCGATGTCGATGAATCCGTCGCCTCGCTGCAGCCGCGAGGCGACGAGCCTGGAAATGCAAGCCTCCCAGCAGCCGTGAATGTAGATCGCGCGGGCAATGAAGTCGCTGGTCGTCGGGACCAGGAACCGCTGGCCGTATCGGGTGCGCACTGTTTTGGGTGGCCGTGGTCTCTGCTGGAGACCGACGTCGAGCCATTCCCGCAGCAGCCTCTGTTTGACGGCGATTCCGGGACCGTATCGAACCCACCAGCGGGCGGCGATGAGCAGCGGCGGCCAGGGCGGTGGTCTGAGCACGGTCTGTTGCCACCGGGGAGGAGTCGAGACAGGATTCACCGCCGTGACGGTATCGGGTCGCGCGGGGTCGTCGAGCGATTTCGCGACAGTCTCTGCCTGGTCGATGGAGGGCCGGTGCCATCCGCGACGTTTTGGCCTGTCGGTCGTCGGCAGGCCGGTGTGTGGGCGTCGCGTGTGCCTATGGCGACGTTCGGGTGTCCGGTCGTGACGGCAGCGCAGGCAACGACCAGGTGGCGAATCCCAGGTCACGGGCCCGCAGGGTCGCCATTACATTGAGCCAGGACGTGTACCGCTCAAAACTGTTGTAGCAGGCGCAATTCCGCCTAGTTGGAGCACGCGTCGCCCCGGTGGTATCCGTCGTGATCACCGCAAGCCCGACAGGTGGTTTCGATCGGGGGATCGAACCGGGTCGGTCGCGGGTTTGGCCGCCGTCAGGCACGGGAAGATTGCCCCATTCGAGCGAAATGCCCCGATTCGGGCTTTATCTGGAGGCCGATAAGTGCTCCCTGAAATTTTGGACCTCTCCCGCCGCGAACTCGCGGCAAGCAACGCGGACGACTATATCCGTGCCCTCATGCACTGGCATTTCAACGAAGATACGGGCAGCCCGTTCTGGCTGCGGCGCGCGAAGACACTCGATTTCGATCCGCTCTCCGAAGTGCGGACCTTCAGCGATCTGAGCCTTTTTCCCAATGTCGTCAACGAATTCCGCGAGGTGCCCATCGAGGATATGATTCCGCGCGGGCTGACCGGTGCGGATCGAGTCATCGCCGGGATCTACGAAAGTGGCGGCACCACCGGCGATCCGAAGCGTTTCGTGATGTTCGACAGGTGGATGGACTTCGCGCTGGGCTGGGACGAGCACCACTACACCGGAATCGGCGACGCGAATGTGCTCGCGGTGACGCCGAGCGGGCCGCATATGTTCGGAGAGTTCGCCGAGCGCCGGGCACGCAGGCACAACGGTGTGAAGTTCACCGTGGATCTCGACCCACGGTGGATCAAGCAGATGATCGGCCGGGGCGACACGGCCGACACCGAACGCTACGCCGATCACATCGTCGACCAGGCAGCCCACCTGCTGGCGACACAATCGATCGGCATACTCATCACCACACCGCCGATCCTCGAACGGATCGCGCAGCGTGATGAATTGGTCGACCTCGTGCGCGAGAAGATCGGATTCATCTGCTGGAGCGGTGCCCATATGGATGCGGATTCACGGAATATGTTCCGCCACGACATCTTTCCCGGCATTCCACTCAAAGGTCTCTACGGCAGCACCACAATCCTTGGCATGTCGCGGGAACGTGACGAGGAGCGGCCAGACGGGCTGGCGGTATTCGACACACCCAGCCCCTATATCGCGTTCCGTGTCGTCGACGCGGCAACCGGCGCCGAAGTGAACTACGGCGAGCGCGGACAGGTCGTGATGAACCATCTCACCAAATACGCACTACTGCCGAACAACCTGGAACGCGACATCGCACTGAAGGTCGAGCCACCCGCGGACACACTCGGTTGTTCGGTCGCCGATGTCGGACCGGTACGAACGTTCGACGACGTCGAGGTCATCGAGGGCGTGTACTGATGAGCGAGTTCATCCAGATCGACGCGCTCGGCCCGGACGGCGCCTACCGCGCACACGCCCGCAAGCCGCTGATCACCGTGTCCGGCGACCAGATCGGTGAGATCAGTCAGGTTCCGCCCCTCTACGTGCGGCGCACCATGGCGGCAATGCGCAAAGCACCGATCATGCCCGCGACCGCGCGCTCGTCGGCCCTGCAGCGCGCCGCCGACCTCTTCCTGCACGGCGTCATCGACGGTCTGGACTCCAGCGATTACACACGTCTGGTCTCGGTCACCTCCGGTGTGCCGCTGGCCGTCGTGCATCAGGCGGTGCACTGGGTCGCCGACGTGCTGCGCGAGCAGCCCGCAACCGTCGAGCTCGCCATGCCCAGAGGAGCCGTACGCGACTGGCACGATCCACAGACCGGTGCGGGTTCGGCCGTCTGGACTCGCAAAGGAGACCTGTTCGCGGTGCACGCCGCGGGCAATACGCCTGCGGTGCACGGACTTTGGCCCGAGGCGCTCACGCTGGGATACAAGGTCGCGGTACGACCATCCACCCGCGAACCGTTCACCGCTTTTCGCTTGGTCAGCGCCTTACGTGCGGCCGGGTTCCCGCCGGACGTCGTCACGTTGCTTCCGACCGACTACGCGGCCGCCGACGTCATCTTGGCCGAAGCGGACTTCTCGATCGTCTACGGCGGGGACGACGTGGTCGACAAGTACGGCACCAACCCCCGAGTGCTGACTCAGGGCCCCGGACGATCCAAGATCCTGGTCACCTCGGACGTGGATTGGCGCGACCATATCGAGTTGATCGCCGACTCGGTGAGCCACCTCGGCGGCACCGCATGTACGTGCGCGACCGCGGTGCTGGTCGAGGGCGACCCGGCACCCCTGGCTCGAGCGCTGGCCGAAGTGCTCGACCGGATTCCGAGCTTGCCCGCCGACGATCCGGCCGCGATCCTGACCGTGCAGCCCACCGAGGCCGTGGTAGCGATCGACGCCTACCTGCACAAGGTGGCGGGCGACGCGCACCCTATCCTCGGCGGTGACACCATCGTCGACGAACTCGATACCGGTGGCGCGGTCCTGCGCCCCTCGGTACACCTTGTGGCGGACAGCACCGCAGCACAACTCAATGTCGAACTGCCGTTCCCTTGTGTCTGGGTGGGCCCGTGGTCGGCGTCGGACGGCATTGCGCCGCTGAAGAACTCACTGGTGTTGACCGCGATGACCCAGCGACGGCAGTTGA
This sequence comes from Nocardia sp. NPDC102475, assembly GCF_055584605.1. Lineage (NCBI taxonomy): Bacteria > Bacillati > Actinomycetota > Actinomycetes > Mycobacteriales > Nocardiaceae > Nocardia > Nocardia sp. NPDC102475. The sequence goes on from NZ_JBVJLS010000005.1 coordinate 418,776, forward strand.
TCGAAGCGCTCCTCGACGAGCCGACGATCACCAACCTGTACCTCGGCGACAACCCGACCACCTGGCTGCGCCCGGGCGTGCCCCACGACAGCTACCTGGCCGAATTCTTGATGCGCACGAAAGGAATGATCCGTTCCGGAGTCTGACTGCCACATCGACCCCGAGCGTTCGGGCTGTGTGGGGCCGTTGTTCGGTTGACACCGGTAGGTTTGTGGACATCCTTCGCAGCCGGTGACATATCGATAGGGGCCCAACGCGTGACATTGACCGAGACCGACCCGCGTGTCGAGCCCGACCGGGTAGCGGACCGGGGCAGCGACTATGCCCGGCTGTCTCGCCGAGTGCGACAAGCGGGACTGCTGAACCGGCGGCTGCGGTACTACGGCTGGCGGATCGCGGTCACGATGGCGGCGCTGGCTGCGGGGTGGACGGCGTTCGTTCTCATCGGCGACTCGTGGTGGCAGCTGGGCACTGCGGTGTTTCTGGCCGTGATCTTCGCTCAGTTCGCCTTTCTCGGCCACGATGCCGGGCATCAGCAGATCTTTCGCACCCGGCGGGCCAACCAGCTGTTCGGCATGATCTGCGGAAATCTCGGCATCGGGTTGAGCATCGGCTGGTGGGTCGGCAATCACAATCGGCACCACGCGAACCCCAACACCGAGGGCGCCGACCCCGACATCATGGGCGTGCTCGCGCATTCCAGTGTGCGGGCGCGGGCCGGCCGTGGCATCCGGCGGCTGATATTCCGATACCAGGCATGGCTGTTCTTCCCGATGCTGTTCCTCGAGGCGGGCAGCCTGCACACCGCCAGTGTTCGAGCCCTTGTGCGGCGGTCGACGCCGTACTGGGGCCGGGAGGCCGTGCTGCTGGGCGCCCACGTGGCCTTATATCTGTCCGCGGTGTTCCTCGTGCTGTCTCCGGCTAAGGCAGTTGTCTTCATCGCGGTGCAGCAAGGCCTGTTCGGGTTCTACATGGGGTGCACCTTCGCGCCCAACCACAAAGGTATGGCCGTACTGCCGACTCCCGGTTCAATCGACTTCCTGCGTCGTCAAGTTCTCACGTCCCGCAATGTCCACGGCGGGTGGCTGACCGATGCCGCCCTCGGTGGCCTGAACTACCAGATCGAGCATCACCTTTTCCCCTCCATGCCCCGGCCCAACCTGCGCCGAGCCCAACCGATGGTCGCCGCATTCTGCGCTGAAATCGGTGTTCCCTATTGCCAGACCAGCCTTCTGGGCTCATACGGCCAAGCGCTGCGTCACCTGCACACGGTCGGTCGGTCCGCCGGCGCGGCCTAATCCTCGCGGTGTTCGACGAACTGACCGGTTCCGGACAGCACAGCAGTAAGCACCCGAACCAGTTCGGCCTGTCGATGTGTACCGGTCTTCTCGAAGACGCGTTGCAGATGTGTGCGCACGGTGTTCGCCGATACCGCCAGTTCTTCCGCGATCGACCGCAGGCCTTCGCCGCGTAATGCCGCCGTCGCAACGCGCGCTTCGGCTCCGGTCAACCCGTACAGTTGCCGCAGTGCCTTCGGTCCACCCGGAATTTCGTGATCCGGGTCGACGATGACGACGAGCGCCGCCGATGCGTACTCCTCCGGGCAGCTGATCTTCGGATCCAGCGGTAACACCAGCAGCGCGTACGAGCTGCGACCGCTGTCCCGGGGAATGAGGGTGCGCCCGCCGACGTAGGGCCCATACTTGCGGACTGCCGAATCGATCATGGCGCGCATCCCGACTGCTGTTCGGCTGTCCGATGATTCGAGGTGCCCGCGGCGTCCTATGCCGAGGCCGTCTCGCGATTCCAGGATCGACAATGCCGCCGGGTTCGCGTAGCTGATAGCGCCGCAACTGGACACGATCACCAGCCCGTTCCGATGCGCGTCGAGCACGGCGATCGCCAAGCCGTATTCGTTGCGGGCGTCCGTCAAACAGGACTGCACGTTCAGCGCGTTCCGCAGATGCGGGAGCAGCAGGCGCATCGTCGATGTCGCCTGTGATCGGTCGAGATTGCGGCTCCCATCGGGATACACCCCGATCCAGGATGTGCTGGCGCCACTGGTGAGGAGTGTGAGTATCCCATTGCCCAGCCGGTGCGGCACCATCCAGTCGCAGAAGAACGGATGCCGGTGCAGGTACTCCGGCCCCAGCAGCTCCTCGCACGTCGTAATGACACCGGCGGGTTGATGTTCGAGCGCATTCGCGATCGGATCGATACGCCAGTATCGGGTGTTGTAGCTGTGGCGCAGATCGTCCGCGCCGAGTGAACAGGCGGTCATCCGCCGGCTACCCGATGCCGAGACGACCAAGCCGCCGCGGTGCGCACCCAGTGCCGTGACGATATCGTGCACCGCCTGCGGCCAGTCAGCCGGATGCAGCGCCGCACGGTTGATTCGCGCGACGATCGCGGAGAACCTCTCGACTGTCATCGGCATATGAAATGACCTGCGACACAAGAGAAACGGCAATCATCCTGGGGTGGATCATAGGTCTTCGGGAGGTGCTTCACACGAGTAGTCCGACACTCGATTCCATTGTCGGCGAATGTCGTCGACCGGGACCGCCTTTTCATCGGTTTGGATGACGAACCGCGCCACGAGCCCTGCTCTACTCGTTTGGGCAACTGCTTCGCAGCCGGTCGGCTACGACTTCTCGGAGGGGAACGACATGACCAGGTACTGGCCCTTGGCGCGTGGCCGCATCGTCACTTCCCGATTCGGTCCCCGCGACGACGGTTTCCACTGGGGTGTCGATCTCGGCTGGCTGGGCGGCAGCGGCGGATTACCCGTCTACGCGGTTCAAGCCGGCACGGTGGTATTCGCGGGTCCGGCCTCCGGGTTCGGCGGACCCGACCCGGCAGGCTGGGTCGTCCTGGACCATCCCACCGAAGACGGCGGTGGCACGACCGTGTACGGACACGTGATTCGCGAAGTCGCGGTCGGTGTCCGGGTCGAAGCCGGGCAGCGGATCGCCCGCATCAACCCCGATTCCGCATCCAACGGCGGCGTTGCCCCGCACCTGCACCTCGAGTGGCATCGGCATGTCTGGGTGCCTCCCGGATCGGACCGGCTCGACCCGCTGCCGCTGCTGGCCGAAGCCGCAGACCCGCCACCCTCGACCAATGGAGTTCCCCGCATGTCTACCGCAGTTGATTTCGCCGCGCGTTTCATCGATCCCGACGCCATCAAGGCAGCCGGACACAGTGCTGTCATGGTCTACGTGTCGCCGAGCAGACCCGGATCCAGTTTCGGCGCCAAGCCGGTGACCAGGGAATATGCCGACAGTGTGCAGGCAGCCGGGCTCGACGTCGTTTCGATATGGCAGTACGGCAAGCCCGGTAATCCGCAGGCGCCTTCGGACTGGACCACAGGCTACGACGGCGGGCATCGGATGGGCCTCCAGGCCAGGGAAATCCATACCGCCGTCGGCGGGCACGACCGGTGCCCGATCTTCTTCGCGGTGGACGAGGACATTTCGCTGGACCAATGGAATGACGAGGCGGTCAACTTTTTCCGTGGCGTCAACGACGCGATCGGGCGGGAGTGGACCGGAGTCTACGGCTCGTCCAAGGTATGCGCCTGGGCCATCCAAGACGGTGTACTCGGCCGGACTTCCGAAGGCCGGTTCTGGGCCTGGCAGACGCGCGCGTGGTCCGGCAATCGGCTCGACACACCCGAGGCCGTCCTTTATCAGCGCGTCATCGATACCGCATCCAATCCCGGCCCCGTCATCGACGGTAGCTCGGTCGACGTCAACGACATCTTGGCTACCGACTTCGGGCAGTGGTCCATCCAACGCACTCAGGCACAAGGAGAACACGCTGTGAACGCCGCCGTATTCACCGAATTGGACAGAATGGGAAACTCCCGGTCGGAGCGCTGGGGGGCTCGCATCACGAACTTCTTGCTGCATACCCAGGAAGGCGACGGCACGGCCGAGTCGCTGGCGGCGTACCTCAACAACTCGGCCAACGGCGCCTCGTATCACTACACGCTGCGCAATGGAATCGTCTGCGATGTCGTCGACGCGGATTACGCGTCGTGGTCGGTCCTGGATGCCAACGCGCAGACGATCAATCTCTGCTTCGCGGGCAGCCGGGCGGCATGGTCGCGGGACGAATGGATGGCCATCGACGAAGACCTCCGGATAGCCGCCTGGCTGGCTGTTCAGGACGCGAAGAAGTACGGCTTCGCCACCGATGTCATCGCTCCACCGTATACGCGGCGCGACGGCATCTCCGACCACAAATATGTGACGGAGTGCCTGGGGATCGGCACCCATACCGATGTCGGCCCGAACTTCCCGTGGGACGTTTTCGAAAGCCACGTCCGAGAGTTCTCCGGCGCCGCGTTGGCCGGAGAAGTCGATGCGAAGGCGGCGGCTTCGCCGTGGCTGGGCCCGCGTCTCGGTACCAACGGCGAAGTGAAGACAGCCGACGGCGTCGGTCGATTCGCTCAGTTCAAGAATGGATACATCTACTGGCATCCCTCCACCGGAGCACATCCGATCCCGTCGTCGTTATTCGACAAGTTTGCCGAAACTGGTTGGGAAGCAGGGCCTTTGGGGTATCCGATCACCGACAACACTGTGCTGCGCGATCCGAAGGACGTGGAATGGGGCGAGGTGGAGGGTTTCCAGAACGGGGCGCTCTACCACCGCAACGGCCGACCGGTGTACTGGGTGCACGGCGAAATCCGTGACCGATGGAATCGGAGCGGATTCGAGAACGGACCCCTCGGCTGGCCGACATCCGACGAAACCCCCTTCGACACCGGGAGCTACCAGGAGTTCGAAAACGGCCGGATCTATTGGACACCAAAACAGACCCTCGCTCTTCGGTCGGTCAACGGACATGAAGAGCCGTTGCCCGATGGTCCGTGAGAGGTCCGGATTCCATCCATCGACCGGACCGGTAATCGCCGGAAGCGATTACCGGTCCGGTCGGGCTCAAAGAGCCGTGAACCGACCGAACCCCGAGGAAATGGTGATGGCGAGGCCGCCCGCGGTGGCGAGTGCGACGATCTGGCCTGCTCCGGTGAACACCGGCACCGGCGCAGGGGCGCAAGCGCAGGGCTGCTGCGCCGTTTCCCGATCTGCCACGTCGACCACACCGACTGCTCCGGTCGTCAGGTTCGACCACTGGATCCGGGCGTGGGAGTCGAGCATGGTGCTACCGCCGAAGGGGCCGGGATTGGCGACACCGAAGGTGGTGACTCCGGGTTGGTCGCCGACGGTCGCCGTCAAGTAGATGTTGAATTGCGTTGGAATACCCCATGTTTGGGAAATTTTCACGAGCGGGAGCTGGAACGTGGTCGTCTCCGCGGCGCTGGCGACAATGTGCTGCCCCAGCACCAGCGCACTCACCATTGCACCGACGAAACCCAGCTTGGCACGCACGGGGGTAGCCCGGCGAACCCCGTTGTTCGTCACTAGCCCTCCTCATAGTCGATTCCGGCCTGCATCGATGCCCGCAAGGCGATGAAATGATCGCACGGCATAGACCCGTTGCCGCGCTGACCGCTTCATTGCGAGTGGCGCCCCAGGCGGATGACCACATCGAGCAGCAGGACTGCCGCGGCCACCGCGAGCATCACCGCCACGCCCGAATGGCCGTCGGCGCGACCGTACCCGATCGCCAGCCCGACGATCAGTACCGCGGCCGTGAATAGCAGGCTCCGCTTCACGGATGCCAGTGTGACGGACTGCGGCGGTATCGAGTAGGGCGATACTCGCGTGCGGCGGTTTGTTCGAGCGCAGGATTTTCGTATGACGCTTGCGGCATTCGACGCGCGCTTCCATCGGCGTCTGTGCACGGTGGTGTAAAGCGATGTCCAGGGTATTTCTGAGTCACTCCAGCCGGGACGATCGTGAAGCGATCGCACTCGAGGCGTGGTTGACCGATGCCGATCCCGGCCTCACCGGCGAGATATTTCTCGATCTGGACCGGCCGACCGGAATTCCGGTAGTCACCGCGGTCGCCTTCAACGCCGGAACCATCCGCGTTTGGCCCATCCCGACCGCATCAGAAGACATCTTGTGCGACAAGATGACCTACAACATGAGCCGGGAGCGCTGGAACTCCTGGGTCTCGCCGGAAATCCCCTACCAGAAACTATGCCCGAACCTGCCGATCTCCGGTGAGGCGAGCAAATGACAGTGGCATCCGATGACGAGAGGTGAATGCCCTGTGGGAGAAGCGGATTCGCTGGTCTTCCGCGCGAGCACAATTCCTGCGTCGGGTCGCCATCGCGCTGGGCCTTGCCACCACGATCGCGGCATCGGTCAATACCGCGGTAAGCGCCGACGCCGCCACCCGAATCGCACCATGGATCGCCGTCCTGACCACACTCAGCGGTTCGCTCGTCGCCTTCCTCGCAAGCAGGCGATACGACTTCTTGGTGATCAGCTATCTCGCGACCGCAAACCGGCTGCAGCGACTGCTCGACCACTGGCGAACAGCGGGATCTCCGACCGATCCACCGCGATGGTCGCAATTCGTCGACGACTGTGAGAACGCCATCTCGATCGAAAACGAAAGCTGGCCGGCAAAGTGGGCCGACGCCCGCTGACCGTTCAGGTCATGGTGACGTCGATGGCCATCTGGTCGTCGCCGGGTGTGCCTTTGACGGCGATCGTGATGCCGGACCACTTTCCGCCGGGCATGTTCAGGGCCGGGGTGGTGGTCTTGCCGATGGTCGTGTTGTCACCGAAGGGATACAGGTCGTTGGCGTCTCCACGGTTCCCACCGCGGAATATCGCGGCCAGGTCCCGTTTGCCGTCGGCTTGCATCAGCTCGATCGCGAGCGCGTCCTCGTCGTTGACGTCCGCGATCTCCTCATCGACGACGTAGATCGCGACACCTTGGTCGGGCAGGAATGCGTCCTGACCGGTCTTGCGCCGGTATTCCACGGCAATGTACTGACTTTCGCGACGCATCCGTTCGGCGTTCCGAATGAAAACCGTGCCGCCGCCTTGCGCGGCAGGTTCGAGCGTGATGTTCTTCGTCGTCTTGGTGACGACGCGAGGCTGTAACCAACCGTGGAACGCGCGGAGCATGCCGTTGGGAAAGACCGGGGTGATGCCGTGATTGCCCCAGCTACCGCCGGCCATCAGGCAATAGTCGCCGAGGCCTGCCGACTGGAAGTTCGCGGACTGGGTGGTGTCGTAGTAGTCGGCCCAGCGGGCGGCGAGGTGGCCCCATTCGTGGGCGCAGACACCCATATTGCAGTCCTCGGGCACGGTGAGAAATGTCGTGACGGACAGATCGGTCGCCACCTTTTCACCGTTGCCCGGGATCGCCCATTTCAGGCTCCAGATATCGTCGACGGATCTGGTTTCTTCCGCGCCGCGCCCGGCGTGGACGATGAACAGCGCGGTGACGATCTTCTCGCCGAGTACGTCATAGGGACCGAAGTCGACACCTTCGGCAAGGGCTGCCTTGACGGCGTCACGGGCCATGCCTGCCGAGTTGCGGGGAAAGCTGTTGCCGGTTCCGGAGTTGCCGTCGGTGTAGAACGACAGGGGATGCGGCATCCGGAACCAGCCGTGTACGGCGCCCTGGATGTCGATACCGGTATCGGCCGCCGCGTCGAAGCCGCTGACTTTGCGGTAGAAGTCGCGCATGCTCCCGGACGGGAAGGTGTCTTCGCTGAACAGCATTGCCTCGTAGTAGCCAGCGCCGTGCACGGGATCGTGCGGTTTGTCGGAAAAATCGACGAGCAGCACGATTGTCTGGATTACTCCTTTGAGCTGCACGTCGGGCCGGGTGATCAGTTCCTTGCCTTTGCCCGGTTCGAGCCGGGTCGCGCCGTCGTCGAGACCGACCAGATTTTCGCCGCGTCGACCGGACCGCCAGTATTCGTAGTACTGCTCGAAGGTCATTGTCGCGGGTAGCCGACTTGCGTTCAGGAGTTCGAGATAGTGCAGGTAGAGCTGGCTGAACGCCTGTGGGGACAGCGGCACCAGACACGGTGTCGCATCGCATGTGTGGCGGGGGAGCGGGGACAGAGTGATTCTCATGATTGTGACCTTGCGTCTGTAGACAATGCTGTGTCCGCGGCGATGTTCCCCGACGACGCGCGGATGGGCTCCTCGGATGAATACCGGAGCAGGTTCGAGCGTGCGCTATCCGTGCGAGCGCGTCACGGGTGGTTAACTACCTGATTGCGTTCTCACCGGTACGCGTACGCAGATAGATTGCTCTACGGTCCTGGGCAGCGGGTGGCTGCGTTCGGGACGTTCAGGAATCGGTATCGGCCGCACGCAGTTTCGCCAGCAGCGGCTCGGCGGCCTCGGCAAGGAACCGGTCCTGTTGTTCGTCGCCGATTTCGACGACAGCGATGTCGGTGAAGCCGGCATCCTGGTAGGGCCGCACCGCCGCCACTATGGCGTCGAGATCGGGGCCACACGGGATCGTCTCGGCGACATCTTGCGGGCGAACGAACTGAGTCGCGGCCGCGAAACTCGCCGGTGTCGGCAGGTTCGAGTTGACATCCCAGCCGCCCGCCGACCATCGGAACTGTTCATGGGCGCGCTGAATTGCTTTGTCGCGGTTGACATCCCAGCTGATCGGCAGTTGCCCGGTCACGCGGGAATGCACCGCGGCGGAGTCGTTCGCGCGGATGCGATGCCACGACCGAACGAGTTCGGCGTCGGGACTGGTGCTGACCATCTCGTCGGCCAGAGGAGCGAATCGCTGCACCGATCGTCGTCCGGATACCGCGACCGCGATCGGTACCGGCTGATCCGGCAGGTCCCAGACCTTAGCGGCGTCGACTCGATACCACTTGCCGAGTCGGCTGAGCGTCCCGCCCGCGTGCAGGTCACGAATGATGCCGATGGCCTCCGCGAGTCGCTCGAGCCGTTCCTCGAGCCCGGGCCAGCCCGCACCGATGACGTGCTCGTTGAGGCTCTCACCGCTTCCGAGGCCGAGAGTGAACCGCCCTTCGGCCAGGATCTGCAACGTCGCGGCCTGCTGCGCCACAATCGCCGGGTGGTAGCGCAGGGTCGGGCACGTCACGTAGGTCATCAACGGGATGCGGCGTGTCGCCTGTGCGACGGCCCCGAGGGTGGTCCACGCGTTCGGTGCGTGGCCCTGCTCCTCGAGCCACGGTGCGTAGTGGTCGCTGCTGACCAAGAAGTCGAATCCTGCCTCCTCGGCGGCGACCGCATAGCGGACGAGTTCGCGCGGGCCACTCTGTTCGGTCATCAGTGTGTATCCGAATCGGGTCACTGTCGCTCCTTGGCTCGGCGGTGGATATCGGTGGGCTACCCGTCTGCCGCGTAGTTATCGGTCGCGGTCAGCCCGGGGCTTCGCCTATCGCCTCGCACACCATGTCGAGCGCGACTTCGACCGTCCGCCTCAGCACGTCTTCGGGTCCGCCCTCGAAGAGCTCATGCCGTGCCCAGGTCCCATCCTCGGCGTGGACCGCCAGCCATACCGATCCCGCCGGTTCACCGTCCTGGGGATCGGGGCCGCCCACCCCGGTGACCGCCACAGCCACGTCCGCGCCGAGCAGTGCCCGCACGCCGACCGCCATGGCTCGGGCCGCGGTCTCCGACACCACAGGAACCTCGGGGACGTTCAGCACCTGCCGTTTGACATCCGCACTGTAGGCAACCACCGCACCCCGCAACCACTGCGCCGAGTCCGGGGCAGCACCCAATGCCGACGACAACTGCCCGCAGGTCAACGACTCCGCAACCGCCACCGTCCGTCTCGACCGCAGGGCGGCCGCGGCCACTCGGCTCGCACGCTCGTCGATTCTGGACATCGAACCCACCCTATCGACTCCGGCAGTCCCCTCCCGATAGTTCGCCGCGCAAGTCGGCTACGCGTTGACCAGGGACTTGGCCGGCGGGTGTATGACTCCGGTGAAGTTTCCGCCGGCGAGGTTGTAGGTGTGCTGGCGTACGGCGTCGCCGGAGTTGCCTTCGATGGTGGTGATGCTGTTGCCGTTGCGGGCCACCACTACACCGATGTGGTGTTGGCCGCCGAAAACAACGAGGTCCCCGGGGCGGGCGCTCGACATGTCGCTATCGGCCCAGCCCTTACTGGCGGCGTAGGACCAGACGCTGGGCACGTGGTTCTTGTTGCTCCAGTCGACGTCGATTCCGGACTGTTTCCAGACCCAGGTGGCAAAAGACGCGCACCATGCGTCGTCGATGTTGTACGGGCGGTTCACGTGGTTGGTTCCGGTTTCGGCGACGCCGAGTTCGTTCGCGGCGAACGCTTGGACCGCCGCGTGGGTGGCAACGACGATGGCTTTGAGCGTCTCGGATGCGTACTCGGGAACGGTCAGCTCCGGAACGATCCGATAGTGGTCTACGGTCGGGCTCATCGCAGCAACCCGTCGCCGCTCGGCTCTGGACAGACCAATCGCGACATCCGAAATCCTCTACTCACAGGGACCGATGCGATTCGAGTATCGGTCATTCCCAGAATCGGGAATGACGGTCCAGTCCCTGTTGACAGAGTCCCCCTGCCGGGCGCTAATCGCGCCAGACGGGCGGGCGCTTCGCCAGGAAGGCCGCCATCCCTTCGCGGGCGCCGGGAAGCTGGGCGGCGGCTGCCATGACTTCCAGGGCGAGGGCGTAGGCATCTGTTTCAGGGCGGTCGAGTTGGCTGTAGAGAGTGCGTTTGCCGAGTGCCTTGCTGGCCCGGCTGCCCCGGGTGGCGCGGGCGAGCAACTCGTCGACGGCGGTGTCCAGCTCGGCGTCTGGCACCGCTCGGTTGATCAGGCCCCATTGTTCGGCGGTGCGGGCATCGATCGGGTCGCCGGTGAGGGCCAGTTCCATCAGGCGTTTACGGCCGACGGCGCGTGCCACCGGCACCGCGGGGGTGTGGCAGAACCAGCCGCCTTTACCGCCGGGGAGCGCGAATCCGGCCGATTCGGCGGCGACGGCCAGATCGCATGAGGCCACCAGCTGGCAGCCGGCGGCCGTGGCCAGACCGTGCACCCGGGCAATCACCACCTGCGGGACCGACTGGACGGTCGACATGAGCTCGGTGCACAGTGTGAGCAGTTCCCGTACGCCGAGCAGGTCGCGGGCGGCCACATCGGCGAAATCATGTCCCGCGGAGAACACCGGACCGTGCGCCCCGAGCACTATCCCGGTGGCGTCGGTCTCGCCGGCGGCCCGGAAGGAGGCGAGCAGTTCGGCCAGATGTTCGCCTGACAACGCATTACGTCGCTCCGGCCGGTTCATGGTGATGCGCACCGTGTCGCCGTCCCGCGCGACCAGCAAATGCCGATACTCCAAGGCGGTCATATCTCCACCGTAGATCTTTGCGGGCAACGACACCTCCACAGTTATCCGGAAAGGTGACCGCGCCCCCGCCCAGGGATCGCATTCCTGATGCGGCGCGAGCTGTCTGCTCGGATAGCTGTGGTCGGCCTGAAGGGTGCGATTTCTGCGGAGCAGTGTGTTGAAGCGAGTTGTCGCGTTCTGATCTATAGCCTCGTTCACGAATGTGACGGTGTCGGACCGGAATGAGGTGTTCGATGCGAGTTGTCCACGCGGGTAAACGAGCGGCGGCGGTGGTCATGTTGTCCACACTCCTGATGCCTATCGCCCCGGCGTATGCAGAAATCCCAGGAACCCTGATTGCGGAGTACCCGCTACCCGACGGTACGCGCGGAATGTCCAATACCGATGGCTCGGTGATCGAGTACTGGATGCGCGGCTCGAACGGGACGACGCAGCCCGCCAGCGGAGCGCTGTACGTCCCGGCCGGTGCCCCGCCGCCGTCCGGGTGGCCGATCATGGCCTATGACCACGGCACCAGTGGACTCGGACCGGGCTGCGGTGGCCAGTCCGATCCACTCGAGCACCCCGCCCAGACGATCGCGGGAGATGAAGACGCGCTGCTCCAGTACCTGGCGTCACAGGGATTCGCCGTGGTCGCACCCGATTACCTCGGCCTCGGCCGCTTCGACACCGGACCGCATCCATACCTGGGGATCGACACCGAGGCGACGGCCACGATCGACCTCGTGCGCGCCGCCCGCACCGCCCACCCGGAACTGTCGCGGACGTGGGCGGTCATGGGCGCATCCCAGGGCGGGCAGGCCGCGCTCGGCACCGGCCACCTGCAGGCCACAGATTCGCCGGACCTGGACTTCCGTGGCACCATCGCGATCGACCCCGAGTCCGATGTGGAGAAGCTGGTACCGCTGTTCGGACCGGGCACTCCCATTCCGTCCGTCATCGCGGACGGTTTCATGGACCTGTTCGTCAGTATCTTGGCCGGGCTGCGCGCTGCCCGGCCCGAGGTGAACGTCGACGAATACCTCACCCTCGAGGGCCGGTCCGTGCTCGACAGTGTCGGCGCGATGTGTACACCCCAGATCATCGACCGCGTCCGCGGCCTCAGCATCGGCGAGTTGCTGGCGAAGCCCCTGTCCGTCGCGCCCATACCCGCTGCCGCCGACGCTTACATGACCGTTCCCGCGAGTGGCTACAACGCCCCGATCCTGTTGTGCGTCAACATCACCGACACCACCGTCCCGTCCCCGCTGCACGGCATCCTCGCCGCCCAACTCGCCGCTCACGGCGTCGACTTCCACAGCGTCCTCGGCACCGGAAAGCACACGCAACTCAGCCCCCAGATGTGGACCGCCATCGAGCAGTTCGTAGCCCGCATTCGATCCGACCCGGCCATCGGTAACCCCTGAGTCCACCCCTGTCCCACCGTAGGCCTGCGCGGACCACTTCGTCGACGCCGCCTCAGCAGTGCCTATCGGCCCACGAGAGTGGGACCAGTGGCCCTGTCCCCGCCACGATGGAGCAAATACGGTCGGTCGACAAAGCCATCCACGCACGAGCCGGCAAGAAGGGTACGAGATGACATCGGTGAGATCGGATAGAGCCACACCCGACGTCGTTGTCGCCGATGCGATCGAGCACCTCCGACACGACTTTCCCGCTGTCGCCGCCGACGTTCTGCACGCCGCCGCCGCCCGCGCGCGACACGATCTCTGCGATGCGCCGACCAGTTGGTTGCCCGAACTCGCCGAGCGGTTGGCGTGGTGGCGGCTCGAAACGGCTTCGGGCGGGTTCCGCCGATGGAGTCCGGTCACTTCCGTGGCAACGCCCCTGTGACGGTCGACAGGTACGCGAGGATCAGCCCCTTTTTCTAGTTCGTGTCATGTGGGGGCGCCACCGCGAAGCCAGTCGGACCAGGGCATGCTCCAGTCGCCGTTCTGCCAGATATCGAGGGGGTCGCCGCCGGTGTTGCGGACCTCGACTACGTCGCCGGGGATGACGAAGTCGTAGAACCATGCGGCGTCGTTGGGGGAGATGTTGAGGCAGCCGTGTGAGACGTTGGTGTTGCCTTGGGCCCACATGGTTGCTGCCAATTCGTGCACGAAGATTCCGTCGTGGCTGATGCGGACCGCATGGTTGATGCTGGTGCGGTAGCCACCGGAGTTGGCGGGCAGGCCGTAGCTGGTGGAGTCCATGATCACCGGGTCGTTTCGGTCCAGCACGGTGTAGATGCCCGGGCGGGTCCAGAACGACATGGCTCTGCCACCGACGACGGTGGTGCCGCCCTTGCCCATCGATGTGGGCATGGTGCGCACCAGGTTTCCGTTGTCGAAGACGTCGATCTGTTTGGTGTCGTCGTCGGCGATCGCGACGTGTGCGGGCCCGATGATTACCGAAACCCGTTGGTCGCGCAGGCCGTAGCGGCCCTGGCCGAGCGCCAGGCCGAAGAGTTCGGCCTCGATCGTGATCCTGGTTCCCGGTGCGTAATAGTGCTCCGGCCGCCAGTGTGCGTTCTGATCGTCGAGCCAGTACCAGGCACCGGTGACGGCCGGCTGGGTGGTGACCTTCAGGTGGCGTTCCACGGCTGCCCGATCGACAGGTTCGTCGAACTGGGCGACGAGCACGAAACCTACTCCGTAGGTGTCGTTTTCGGCCAGCTCGACGAGATTGGCGGAGCGCAGAGAGACATCGATGAGCTGTTGCGGTCGCACCGTGGCGCAGCTCGACGTCGCGGTGACGTCGCCGGATTCGCCATGCGCCACCGCTTTCACGGTGTAGGTGTGTCCATAGCCGAGTGGTTCGGCGCTGGTCCAGGTTCGAAGATCGGGTGCCGATGCGCCCGGCAGTGATCTGCCCGTTTCATCGATCCATTCGACCGACCGCAGCGTCCCGTCGGTGACCGTGGTCGTGCCGGGGCTGCGCGCATCGACATCGTGGGTGCCGGGCGGGGGATCGAATCCGATCGTGGCGGGTTTGGGTGGCGGCGCGGGTTCTCGCACCCACCCGCATCCGGTCAGGGCGAGGCCACCCGCACCGCCGAAACCGATCAGCAACCGACGACGTCCCAATGCCACCGTGCATCTCCCTTCTCCGGGGTGCTGGGCCGACCTCTGTCCGTCAGCATGCGGCAGTTACGCGTCGGCCGTGATACCGACGACCAGGATCTCCACCGATCCGTCGCTCAACCGATACCGTTCCTCGATCGGATCCGGGTTCTCGTAACTCGGTCATCGGCGGTCTGCGAAACCCGGGACGGTCACGGTCCGGTGGCGCGCAACGGTCAGCCGAAAAGCCAGCTCAGGGCCGCACGACGGTGACCAGGCTGATCAATGACCGGTCGGCGGCCGGTGTGCGGCCGATGCCGCGGATGTAGTCGGTGAGGTAGACGCGCTGGCCGGTCCAACCGCGGTCGGTGAACCACTCGGTGACCTCACCGCGGGGGTCGTTGTAGATCAACCGCACCCATTCCGAGCCCGCGTCGTCGTGTTCGGCCATCTCGGCGACGGCCTCGGCGGGCAGCGGATCCATCTGCTCGATCGCGACCCGGCTGCCGGGCGCGCTGAGCGAGACGATGGCGTCGAACAGCTGATCCTGCGCAGCCGACGACAGATAGATCAGCAGACCCTCCAGCAGCCACGCGGTCGGCAGGGCAGGATCGAAACCGCTGTCGCACAACGCTTTCGACCAATCTTCACGCAGGTCCACCGGCACCTCGTGGCGCTCGGCGATCGGTTGGCGACCAGCCTGCGCGAGAGTTTCGCGCTTGAACTCCAGCACCTGCGGCCGGTCCAGTTCGTAGACGACCGTGCCGTCGGGCCACGGCAACCGGTACGCGCGGGCGTCGAGGCCGGCCGCGAGGATGACCACCTGCCGGATGCCAGCGGCCGCGGCCGCGTGGACGTAGTCGTCGAAGTACCGGGTGCGGGCGACCTGATGCTGCTGGAACTGAATGCCGAATTCGGGAGTCAGCAACGGATGGGCAGGCACTCGACCGTCGAGCAGGTCGGCCCACTCCCCGCCCGCGGCCCGCACGAAAAGCTCCGCGAACGGGTCCTCCACCGGCGCGTCGGCCGCGCGGCCGCCCAGCGCGCGAGCCGCCGCGACGAACAACGCCGTAGATCCCACGCTGGTATTGATGTCCCAGGAATCTCCATCGGTGCGCATACTCGCCAACGTAGCGATCGTGGCGAGAGCTCGGTCATTCCAGCGGACCGCGAGTGCCACGTTCACAGCGCTGCCAGCATCCGGCCACGACCACTGATCCTCGACGAACCCGCCACCCAGGTCGTCCGGCGCATTACCGCGAATACCTGAACGACCGTGGCGACAGAGCGATCGCCGTCGTAGTGCTGCCGTCGATCAGCTTCGTGTATGCCTGACGTCACAGCCTGATATACCCCAGGGGGTATATGCTGTAGATGGCTAGAGAGCTACAGCTGCTAGCGGGAACCTTCATCGTGATCAGCGTGGCTCTGGCCGCGGTGTGGTCGACCTGGTGGCTGGTCCTCGCTGGGCTCGTGGGCGCGAATCTGCTGCTGTACGACGTCGCGGGCTGGTGCCCGATGACCCTGCTGTCGCGGCGGCTCGGGCTGCCCGCTACGGCTGGCCGCACCGTGTCCCGGATCAGACCGCCGACCGCAGCTCCGATCGTTGTCGACAGGAAGTATGGGTGATCATGAACCTGGCCATCTCCACCACAGTGCGTACCGACCGGTTCGACGATGCCGTCGAGCAGACTCGTGTCGCTCTGGCCGAACAGGGTTTCGGGGTCTTGACCGAGATCGACATGACCGCGACGCTGAAGGCCAAACTCGGCGATGACATGGAGGACTACCGCATCCTCGGCGCCTGCAATCCGTCGCTGGCCCATGGCGCGGTCGGCGTCGACCGCCGGATCGGATTGCTGTTGCCCTGCAATGTCATTGTCCGTCGCGACCCGGCCGATGACGCCACCGTCATCGTCGAAGCCATGGATCCCGAAGTGATGGTTCAGGTTACGGCCGAATCGGACCTGGAACCGATCGCGGCGGAGGCCGCCACCAAACTCCGGGCCGCCATCGCTGCCCTGGGCGACCGCTGACAACACCGCGGTCGTCAGGATGATCCCCGGGAGCCGACTCTTACCCGCTGAGGAGCAAACCGGTTCGCCTTCAACTCATTTCGAAGACGCAAGTGGGGTCCAGGACCGTCGACGACGTCGGATTCCCTGCGGCGACGCCCGCGCCGGGAGTTGCAGAGCGACGAGGCGGTCATGGTCATCGGCGACTTCTCGGGCCGAGTTCGGGGCAGCGGAAGACGATGCCGACGCGAGCCGAACCGAGCCGTGTGCTGGGTCAATCCGCCTCGCCACGTCCCCGGCGGCTACCCGCGTAAGCGAACTCGCGCAGTTGCCGCACCGCCTTCGGGACCATTTCGACCTCGGCGGGGTGGTTGAGCATCGGGTCGAAGTAGTCGGTCCGGTGCTCGGCACCTTGGGCCAAGCGCAGGGTGATCTCGGCAAGTTTGCGGGTCGGGCCGGTGATGGGGCTGCCGATCAGGTCGAAGTGCACTTCGTGCTCGAGCAGGTACTCTTCGAGTGCGCCGATGGACGCCGTTTTCGGTTGCGCCGCATCGGGTTCGGCGAACACCCAGGTCGGCGTCGAATTGCCGAAGCGGTACGGCGTCAGTCCGCCGTACCTGGCGCGCGCCCAGCCGGTCGCAACGGTGATCACGAACCGGCCGACGATGCTGCGGCCCGTGGTCGCGAGCGCGAAGTCCCACGGATTGTCGTCGCGATCCAGGACGCGGAAGGCAAAGCCGAGCACGTCCGGCACCGGTCCCGGCAGGCCGGTGCCCTTGGACAGGCGGGCGATGACGGCGCGTTCACCGCTGCCGAAGAGGTGCTCGAATTCGTACTCGGCGTGCAACCGGCCCGACAGGTACACCCCGTTGGGATGGAAGACGCGCGCGTGCCGGAGCCGGGCGCCGGCCGCGAATGTGCTTCGCACGACGGTGGCAGGTACATCAACCATGGCGAATCCTCCGGGCTAGACGACGTGTCCTCTCCCGGTTGCCCCGAGCCTCGCGGGATAAACGGCAGGCAACCGTGCGACCGGAGAGCCCGTCCGGAATTCGGGGCCCTGGTCCGTGGTCAAGTGGTGCCGTGCGGCGACGGCGGGCCCGGCAATCGCGCTCGTGGCAGCCTGGAACGCGCACGCAAACCGTCACATGTGGTGGTCGTGCATGCGGGCGGATGGGGGAAGCCGGTGTTCTTCTTCCGAGATCGTTGCCCGTTCGGTCGGCTGATGTATCCATCAGCGCGATTGGTTGTCAATGGGTGGACTCAGGTCCGTGCTCGGGCGCGGCCTGCACTTCGGGCGCGGCGGCGGCCAGCAATGCGTCGCGGTCGCGGCTCAACGGAGGATAGATGCGCCGGGTGTTGATAGCGCGCTTGGTGACTTTAGCCTGCTCGCCGCACGCCACCACCTGGCGATCCCAGCCCTCGGTGTACACCGCGCCTGCCGGTCCCAGATCGAGAACCGTTACATACCAAGGGATCCGCAACGGCTTCACGGGTTTGCCCAGAAGATCGCCGATGACGTTGTATCCGGCCCATCGGCCCATCGGGCGGCTGTGCTGGCAGGACATCACCGACATATGCTCGTCGTCCATTTTTGCGGCGGCGACGTCACCGGCGGCGAATACCCCAGGCACACCGCAGACCCGCAGATAATCGTCGACCGGGAGTCGCCCCAGCCGGTCACGGTCGACCCCGAAGTCTGCGGTCAGCGGATTGGCCCGCATGCCGGCACACCAGACGACGGTGGCGGCGGCCACCACGTCACCCGAGGAGAGCGTCACGCCGCGCTCGTCGATGGCGACGACTCCGACGCCCAACTTGGTCTCGATCCCGGTTTCGGCCAGCGCCGCCTCGATGACCGGTCGCGCCGACGCGCCCATGTCCGAGCCGACGAGCGGGTTGCGGTCGATCAGGACGACCCGCGGTGCGACGGCACGCGTCGCAAAGGCGTCGGCGAGCATCGCGGGCAGCCCGGTCGCCTCTTCGATCCCCGTCAAACCTGCCCCGACGACGACTACTGTCGCGGCCGCCGGATCAGCGGGGCCTCCGGCAAGCCGGCGCAGGTGGGCTTGCAGTCCGGTCGCCGCGTCATGGGTGTCGATGTCGAAACCGAACTCCCGCAGGCCAGGGATATCGGGCTTGACCACCTGGCTGCCCAACGCGAGCACGAGCCGGTCGTAGCTGTGTGCGCCCGCGGTGGATTCCACGACCCGCGCCAGCGCGTCGATCGCCGTCACTTCGCCGAGGATGTGCTTGATTCCGACCGGATCGAGAAGATCGCTCAGTGGGATGCGGGACGTGCTCAGATCGGTCTCATAGTCGCGCACGCGGATGTCGTGGTACGGCGTGGAACTGATCATCGTGACATCGACGGTTCCGACCGCCACACCGAACTCGTCAAGCCGCCGGGCCGCCGCGAGCGCCGCCCACAGACCCGCAAACCCGGACCCGAGAACCATGACACGCGAAGGATCGGTCACCGCAGCGCGCTGCACATCGTGATTCTAATAGTCGGGCAGCCACACTCGCGCCAGCCAGTTCGGGCCAGCCCATCGCCGCGATACAGATGGAGACCATGTAGACCGACGGATAGTTCCTCGAGCCTGTCGGGTTGAGCAAGACGCGCACGATGTTCAGATCTGGACGGCCGTGCCAGACTGTGGCACGCGTGGTAGGTGCGAGTGAACGTTGAGGGTCTTGCCTCAGTCACGCGTGGTGCTGTGGCTGGTCGCGAAGAGAAGGGATCGGGGTGGAAGAGGCGTCGGCGGCAATGCCTGTCGAGTTGGTTCAGGACACGTGGCCGCCGCCGCCTGGATCTTGCTCGTCGAGCACTGTTCGAGCGAGTGTCGTGGACAGGTCGCACTGCTGATCCACGGTCTTCACGGCCGGGTTGTTCTCGGGGATCTGTTGGGTGAGGTTGATCAGCAGCGGCTGTGCCGCTCCGGTGTCGACGGCGAGCATGCAGGCTGTCTTCAGCACGCTGCTGCTCAGGCCGGCGGTCCACTGGCTGCCGACCCGGACCGCGTAGTAGCGGTCCTCGAGAATGAAGCGCTCGAACAATTGGGCGGTGGTCTTCTCGACCGTCATCGCGGTGAGCCCGCTGCCGTCGTCATTGGGGTAGGCGCGTCGCCAAAAGTCCCCGAAAGGCGTTGTCGTTGTGAGGATTGCGACCACGGGGTCGTTGCCGCCCCAGCAGCCATGGCCGGGCTCCATGGGCGTGGGCGGGTTTCTCTGTGGGATGGCGGCGATCTCGCGCATCCGCGGAGTGAAGGCGGTGCACTCGGTGCCGGGGAGAACCGGCTTGCGGTTGGTGAGGAACTGCACGTTGTCGTCGTTGACGGTGTCCGACGGTAGGGTCGAGCCCCGATCGTTGCCCGCTGGGGGTTTGGTGGGCTTGCAATGGTGTGGCGTCGGGTTATGCCGCACCAACGGCCGGTGACGGCGAAACAGCGGGTGAGCCACCGGAAAACGCCGCGCCCCAACGGGAGCAATAACCGCTGGACGTGGGTCGATCCAGGTCTGCTCAACACGGGTCTGCCTGCTTGCGGGGACTACAATTCTGTTGTATGGATGTCAGGCGTCGGGAAGGCGTGGACAGCCTACCGACCACTACCCATAGCTTTGTCGGTCGAGACCGCGAGCTGGAGAAGATCAGCACCCGACTGCTCGGTCCGGCCCGATTGATCACCCTCATCGGCCCGGGTGGGATCGGGAAGACCCGTCTGGCCGTCGAAGCGTTGCGCCGTTACGGTAAGGCCGAATCCAAGAAAACACGAGTGTGCTGGGTGCGATTGGCCCGACTGACGCCAGGTTCGGATACGACCGCGGTGGCAGAAGAAGTCGCCCACGCGGTGATCGAGGCGGATTTCTCCGGGCGATCGGCGTGGGATGCCTTGGTCGACACCCTCATTCGAACCGACTCCGCCGGGCGTGCCCCGCGCAGGGTTCTGGTGCTCGACAACTGCGAGCACGTGGTCTCCGGCGTCGGGCCCCTGATCGCCGACCTCATCGACACGGTACCGGGGCTGACTATCGTGGCCACCAGCCGCGAACCCGTCGGCTGGATCGACGAACACGTGATCACTGTTCCGCCGCTATCGCAGCGAGAGGCCTTGGCCCTGTTTCGGCATCGCGCCGAGCTCACCGAACATCCTGTCACCGGCAACGACCAGAGCGCCACGGCCGCCGAGATCTGCCGCCGCGTCAACAACCATCCCCTCTACATCCAGTTGGCGGCCGCACGCCTGCTTCGCCAACCGTTGGACGCCATCCTGCACGGGCTCACCGGCCACGCTGATGACACTCGTCTGAGCTGGTCGCACGGCCCCCGCGTGGGCACCGATCCCCGCCATCGAGGAGTCGTCGATGTCATCTCCTGGTCCTACGAGCTGTGCAGCGACAAGGAACGTCTGCTCTTCGACCGCATGTCGGTATTCGCCGCCGGCTATGACACCAATCCCGACGACACCACAGAGGCCGCACCGGATGTGGGTGCCGAGCTGGACGCCATCGAGACAATCTGCTGCGACGATGAACCCAGCGACACGCAAGCGACGCTGACCCGGCAGGAGATCGCGGGCGTGCTCGAGCGTCTTGTCGATCAGTCGTTGGTCACGACGCACCGGGCGGCTACCGCGGTGCGGTATTCCCTGGTGGAGAGCCTGCGGGTGTTCGCCCAGCAGCGACTGCGCCAGCGCTGCACTGACGCGGTGGACGAACCCGCCCGGCTGGCCCAGCGGCACTGCCGCTACTACCACGACAAGATCGCCTACGCCGCGGCCAACTGGTTCAGTCCCGAAGGGCAGGCCCTGGTGGACTGGGCCCGGACGGTCTGGGCCAACACCCTCACCGCGATCGAAACCAGCATCACCACCCCGGGCCGAGCCGGAGACGGTCTGGAGATCTGTCTCGGGCTGATCACCCTGCAGGTGTGCTTTACCAGCGGCTCGGTACGAGAAATACGCCAATGGACCCTGCGCTGCCTCGACGCCACCCGGTCAGCGACCCCGCAACCCATTGAACTCCAGATCGGGGCCATGGCCACCATCGCATGGCTCGCCACGCTCCAAGGCACCATCGAGGATGCCGAACAGATTCTCGAGGACTGCGTCGCCGCCTGCATCCCGGACCCAGACACCAGGCGGAACTGGCGAGATACCGCCGAGACCGACATCGGCCTGCCTGCTCCAGTCGAATTCGCGTGGGGGGCGGAGCTGATATTCGCGCGCCGTGACGCCCGCGCCATCACCGTCCTGAGCCGATCCCGGGATAAATTCGAAGCCTACGGCGACCACGGCGCTGCCTCAATGAACGAGCTGTTCGCTGCGCTGGCCGCGGGCCTGCTGGGAACCGCGCAGCAAGCCCATGAGATCACGCAGCGCTACCTCGATCGCGCGACCGTCTCCGGAATTCCATGGGAAAAGGCTTGCGCCGAACTCACCAGGTCGGCCGCCTTGACCCGACACGGCAACCCCACCGAAGCACTGGCCCTCGAACGATCCTCGCTGGCATATCATCTCGCCACCAACGAGCAATGGGCCGCGGTGTGGTTGGTGCAGTACCGGACCTGGTCATTGGCGCACATCATCACCGACTCGATCGTCGCCGGAAAACCCGACCGCGAGAAGCTGGTCGCCCTGGCCACCGAAATCGCCCATTTGGCCGGCGGCACCGCGACCCTACGAGCCAAGCTCGGCATCGATATCAAGGCGTCGGGCCCGCTGCTGGACGAATCCGAAAAAGCTATCGCTGTCGCCCGCCGAGTGCTGGGGCCCGACGCCTTCGCCGCGGCAGAATCCCGAGGCATGCGTCTGCGCCCGGAACGAAACGAAGTGCAACGGCTGGCACTGGGCACACTGACCACCGAGACTTCAGCGGACGAGGCCCCCGCCTCGCACTGGGACGAACTGTCCTGCACCGAACAACAGGTTGCGATCCTGGCCGCGGCCGGGTGGACCAACACCGCCATCGCCACCCGCCGTGGCAAATCGTGCCGAACTGTCGACACCCAGATCTCGGCGGTTTTCAATAAACTGGATATCGCTTCACGTGCAGAGATAATCGCGCACATTCCAAAGGAATTCGCCGAGCGGGTCCAAGGCGAAACCACCCGACGACCGCGCTGACCAGTAGAACTGTCACTGCATGATGCCTGCCCGCAATCGCCAGCCTCGGTAGACCCCTCTGACCAGTGCAAACGACGACTCTCAGCCTCATCCTGCACGGCCAGATTCCCGGCCGCGCGGTGATCATCTTCTCCGGCCGCCGACACCACCGGATCCCGACTTGCGTAGGTAGCAGCATCGGTATGTCTTCGGTATGTCACGGATGTGGGGTGGTTGTCACTGACGCATGGTGGTCGTCGTGCAGGAATTCGGCGCAGAGCTTTACAGCGGAGCAGCCGGATCGCAGCCGAGCTCGACCGTTACGTCGAGTCAACAGTGAACGGGTACGTGCGCACATGCCGCACAGCGATAACAGATCCATCCGGCGCACCGAGACACAATCTCCGGTGACCGGGCCGACTCCGACCGGAACCGAATCACCCATGACCTCTGCTCTATTGCCTCTTGCATACGGATATCTGCGCGACGATTTACTCGGTGCCAGCGACTCGGATTCGAGTGAAGACCGGCTGCGGAACACCGCCAGGTCGCTCGGCTACGAGCTGGCTACGGTATTCCATGAACCCTCACCCCAGATCGGGACGCTGCCCCCAGCATTCGTCGACCTCGTCCAGGAATGCCGGCGAGCCGCAGCCCACGTGGTGATAACCCCGCGTGGGCACATGTCAGAAATGGCCGTATGCCGGATGGTGCTGCTGGCGGTTCTCGATGTGCGCGCCGGCGCCGCAGTGCACGAAGTCGAGGTCTGAACCACTGCGGTCGCGCCACCGCAGCGGCGCTCGACCCAGGTGGTTGTGGTGCGCGACCCTGGCCTTCGCGGCCATCCGCGACCCCGATCACTGACGGCAGCTGGCCCCGCGAGGCGGAGGCGTTTGAGCAACAACTAGCCACGAAATCGACCACCACCACGACGAACAACCGTGACCCGTGTCGCGATCACGGCCGCCATCGCGAACTACACCTTCACCGTCGACGAGGGCGCCTACCTTTACTACGCCGGCCCGGTGAAGGTGACTGCGGATGGTATGAGCTGACGCCTGGCGATCCAAAATGCGGCGGTATGTTCCTGGAATGGCCCCAACGACACCAATTCAGACCGGGGATGCGGACGCTGAACACCCCGGCGCACCTGGACACGCAGAGTACCGGCGGTCAACCGGGTCGGCGCGCGGTGAGGCCAGGCGTCAGGAACTTCTCGATAGTGTCGCCGACGACCTCGCGACCAATGGCCTGGTGGACTTCTCGCTTCGGCGGGCCGCACGGGCGGCCGGTGCCACACACAAAGTGCTTCTCTATTATTTCGACGGCGCCGACGACCTGCTGGTGCAAGCGATCGTCCGGTTGCGCGAGAGGCGTATCGGCAACGCGTTTGCCGCGGTCGGCCGAGACCGCGAGACGTTGTCGGATCGAGTGCGCGCGCTCTGGCCGATCCTGACCGGTGCCGAATCGGGCCTGCGAGTGCTCGACCAAGCCATCGGATTGGCGATGTACAACCCGCAACGGCACGCGGAACTTGGCCGCGAGGCGTCGAAACAGTATCTGCCGATGCTGCTTTCGATCTGTCCACAGGAATGGTCGGACCAGCGCAGACGCGAGGTCGCCGAGATGATCCTGGCAACCCTGCGAGGCTTCCTTGTCGACTGGCTGACCAGCGGGCAGACCGCAGGAGTCGACGCCGGCTTCGAAGGATTGATCCGCGCTTTGGACCGGGAAGCGGCAGCATCCGAATAGTCCGGACGCGTGACTTCATGGGCCGTTGACTCTGAAGTGAACCACATGGTTCACTTCAGTGGCGGGGGAGGCTCCGCATACATCGAGAGGGCGGTCACAGATGTCCATCCAACGGGAGAAACAACGCTTTGCCAGCGGCGACACCGAGTGTGCTGCCTGGCACTACCCAGGAACCAACGGCGGCTGTGTGGTCATGGCAGGCGCCATCGGAGCGACCAAGGAACCCGCGACAGATATGTTCGCGAAACGGTTCAACGAGGCCGGATTCACCGTGCTCGCCTTCGACTATCGCCACCTCGGCGAAAGCGGAGGGCAGCCGCGACAGGTCGTTCGCATTGGAGAGCAGCTGGCCGATTGGCAGGCCGCAATCGAATTCGCCGCCGGCCTACCGGAGGTCGATTCGGGCAGGGTAGCAATCTGGGGCCATTCACTATCCGGCGGTCACATCCTCCACCTTGCCGCGCATCACCCTGATGTAGCGGCGGCGATCGCCCAATCGCCCCACGTAGACGGACAGGCGATCTCACGCAACGCGTCTCGCCATCAGCGGCCATTCGCTCTGTTGCGCTTCACCGGCCGCGCCATTCTGGACGCCATCGGTGCGCTTATCGGCCTGCGACCGCGCCTGGTGCCGCTTGTCGGGGAACCAGGGGTGGTCGCCGCCCTCACGACGCCGGACGCCGGCGACATGCCACGGGCACTCAATCCCGACAATATATATCCAGACTGGGAGCAGGCTATTGCCGCGCGCTCCGCCCTTCGCACCGGGTTCTACGGGCCAGGCCGATACGCGTCCCGGGTGAGCTGCCCGTTGCTGGTCATCGTTTGTGACCAAGACCAATCCGCACTCACCGAACCTGCTGTCCGCGTGGCCGATCGAGCGCCGGATGCGGAATTGGTACGCCTGCCTGGTGGGCACTACGCGACCTACTTGGCCGCGCATGAGCAAGCCGTTGACGCGGAGTTGTCCTTCCTGCGCCGGCGGATACTTGATCCCGCGCCGACATCGGAAACTATGGTCGGCCCAGCAGACGGCGCTGTCTCGCGCTGACTTTCTGCGAGCGACCAAGGGCCTGCCCGTAGGCGACCGTGATCCCTACGGCATGTGGCTTGTCGTGGAGGCGCGCCGGAGTTCCTTGCGCTCGTAGTAGCGGGTGACCGTGCCGCCGAGGAGCGGGCCGAGGACGATGACGCCACCGAACCCGCGCCCCGGCGCCCGACACAACCACGGCAGGACGCCAAACCGCAGCCATGGTCAGTAAGCGAACACGCCTATTTCACACCCAATCCACGCCGACGGCAGAACTCTCACCCGCAATCTTCGCGCGGTGACACTGGTCAGGATCTGACGAAGTCGGCCGTCCGACTGACCCTCCCGGCCTTCGGTATCGGCCGCGCCGATTTCCCGGCGTTCAATTCCAGCAGGTCGCAGTCGCGGCCACCGGATGATTCCGCTGGAAGGAAACGACAATGACCGAGTATGTGACGCTCGAACACGGACAGCTCGCTTGCGATGTGGTCGGCGACGGACCGCTCGTGGTGCTGTCGCACGGCATGGGCACCGTGCGGCACGACTTCCGCCACCTCGTCGGCCCCTTGGCCGACGCGGGCTACCGGGTGGTCAACGTGGACATGCGCGGGCACGGCGAATCGAGCCTCGACTGGCCGTCGGTGACCGGAAAAGCCGCCATCAGCCGCACTGATGTAGCGGAGGACCTGCTGGGCGTCATCCGGCACTTCGGCGGCCCGGCGGTGATCGTCGGGCACTCGCTGTCGGGCGGCTCGGCAACGATCGCCGCGGCGCAGGCTCCGGAGTTGGTGACCGCGATCGTCGAGATCCAACCCTTCACCCTCACTCAGAGCGTGCATGTCGGTGCCCTGCTCACCAGCCGCAGATACCGCCGCGGCGCGGTGCGTCTCACCCTCACCACGATGATGAAGTCGCTGCCCTGGTGGCGGCGGTACCTCGACATCGCCTATCCGACCAAGCCTGCCGACTACGACCGCTATATGGCCGGTCTCGAGGATATCCTGCGGCAGCCCGGCCGCTGGGCGGAGTTCATGAAGACCGCACAGACCACCCCCGCGGACGCACACGCCCGGTTGGCGGACGTCCGCTGCCCGGCGCTGGTGATCATGGGTTCGGCGGATCCGGATTTCGCCGATCCCGAGGCCGAGGCGAACACGATCGTGGCCGCCATGCCGGACGGTTCGGGCAGGGTGGTGATGGTCGAGGACGGTGGACACTATCCGCACGCTCAGTTCCCGGATCGTGTTGCCGCAGTAATCATCCCGTTCCTCGATGAGCACGCGGTGCGCGGCACGAGCGCCGGGGCCGAGCGCGTCCGCTGATGGGGACGCCCGGACGGGCCTCCCGATCGTCGTTCGATGCAGCGATACCTCCGCTGCGGGCGGCGATGCGGGAGCCCGGCGGCCGTCACGGTCACACACTGATCGTGGCGGCCACATGTCCCGGCTGCGATGATGGGGGAATGCCCGCACCGCGCACCATCGTTTTCGTCGCCTACGAGGGCATGCAGTTGGTCGAATTGGCCGGGCCGATGGATGTTTTCGGATTCGTCAACGCGATCACCGGGAAAACGCTGTATCGGCTCGTGACCGCCTCGCCGCAGGGCCGGTCGATCAAGGCCGACGGTGGTCTGACCATCGCGGTCGAACACTCGCTGCATGACCTGGCCGCCTCCGCTGACGAGATCGACACCCTGATGGTCGTCGGCGGCTGGGTCTCCGGGCCGGTGTCCGCAGAGGTGGTCCGCGAATTACCCGCCCTGGCCCGCAAATCCCGCCGAGTGACCTCGGTGTGCTCCGGCGCGCTGCTGCTCGCCGCCGCCGGCCTGCTCGACGGCTACCGAGCCACCACCCACTGGGGTACGACCGATCGACTGGCCCGCACCTACCCTCGCGTCATCGTCGATCCCGACCGCATCTACGTCCACGATCGCAACCGCTGGACCTCCGCGGGCGTCGCGGCCGGGATCGACCTCGCCCTGGCCCTGGTCGAGGACGATCACGGCCGCGAAATGGCCCAGCAGATCGCCCGCGCCTTCGTCGTCTTCACCCGCCGCTCCGGCGGCCAAGCCCAATTCAGCGCCCAACTTCGCGCCCAGCCCGCCCGTACCCCTGCCATCCGCGCCGTCCAACAGTGGCTCCCCGACCACCTCGACGGCGACCTGGAAGTCTCCGCTCTGGCTCAGCGCGCCGGCATGAGCGAACGACATTTCGCCCGCGCCTTCCGCGTCGAAACCGGAACCACCCCGGCCGCATTCGTAGAAGACCTCCGGATTGAAGCGGCTCGCCGCCTCCTGGAATCCACTGAACTCACCATCACCGCCATCGCCCGCGCGGTCGGCTACCGCCACGGCGAAACCCTCCACCGAGTCTTCACCCGCCGACTCTGCACCACCCCTGACCGCTACCGCCAGCACTTCGCCACCGGCGCAAGCCCCGCCGAAGACCACCCCCTGAGCCCGATGCACAACAGCTGATCCTTCGGCGACCCATCACACTCCTCGTCGAGTTGTCCCAGCCCCGAGTCGCGGACACGTCTCAACTTCCCACCACCGCAAACACCGAGCCGTTCGGCTGCGGAGAACATCTCGTCGGGCCACAGCAGCGACGCAGCACGGATCACACCGTCACACGCCCCCGCGCATCGGTGCCCCGTTGGCTGGCGGACTCGTCGGGACATGTCGTCACGCTATGGCTATGGCTTGTTGCGGACGGGTTGAACTTGCTATGCCCATGATCGCTGAGCTCGAACTCGGGAATCTGCTTGGTGATCAGATCGGCCGCTCTCGCCTGGTTGCCCTATCCGTCAGGACCGGCCACGGATTGCAGCGGTGCTGCCGATGGTGTTTGTCGGTGTGGCGGAGGTTGTTTCGTGGCGACGCGGGTGTTCGCGGATGAGGAGTTGGCGCGTCTGCGGGAGTTTCCGGAGATCGGTCGCGAGGAGCTGTTCCGGTTCTCCACGCTGACCCCGGCGGATGCGGCGTTCGTGGATCAGGGGCGGGGGCGTGGTCCGGCGGATCGGTTGGGGATGGCGGTGGCGTTGTGCACGTTGCCGTGGTTGGGCTTCGTGCCGGACAGGGAGTCGGGGGCTCCGCCGGTGGCTGTGGCTCGGCTGGCCGAGCAGTTGGGAGTCGACGCAGGCGTGATCGGTTCGTATGGGAGGCGCGCGCAGACGCGCACCGATCATCTGCGGTTGGTGGCCCAGTATCCAGGAAGCCCGGGCTTCTGCCATTTAAAAATGGCGTCTGCATAAACAGGCGCCGAAACAGGCGCGAGGCAGAGTCCTCATCCGTGAGGCAGAGGAAGAAATCGGGATCAGCATCAAGCCCGAAGACGTCCAGTTCGCTCACATCATGCACAACTCGTCATCCGGTGGCCGGATGGCTTTCTTCTTCACTGTGCGGAGCTGGCAGGGGGAACCTGAAAATCGCGAGCCCGAGAAATGCACTGAGCTGCAATGGTTCTCAACCAATGAACTGCCCGACCACATGATCGACTACTGCCACGTGGCCATGGGGCATATCTGGTTGCGGCGGTTCGGTGCGGTCTCTGCGCCCCGGCAACAGGTCGCCAATATTGACATCTTGGTAATTGTAAGACAACATGTGGTCATGTCGCCTTCAGTCGCCATCGTCACTGGTGCCAGTCGCGGATTAGGCAGGGCCACAGCCCTCGCTCTCGCTGAGTCAGGGGTACAGACCGTTCTCGCGGCGCGCGGCGCTGACGAACTCCGGTCGCTGACGGAAGAGATCAGCGCACTCGGGGCGAAATCTCTAGCGTGCGTTACCGATATCTCGGACGAGTCCGCCGTTGATCATCTCTTCGCCACCTGCCTGAACGAGTTCGGCCGACTCGACATCCTGATCAACAACGCTGGCGTTGCGTTGCAGCGGAATCTCGTCGATCTGAGCGACTCGGACTGGCAACGCGTCTTCGACATCAATGTCCGCGGAATGTTTCACTGTTCACGTGCTGCGGCAAGACATTTCGCATCGGTCGGCGCTGGGCGGGCAGTGAATGTGGCCTCCGTGTTCGGCCTCGTCGGCCGACCGGGATACACATCCTATTGCGCCTCCAAGGGGGCGGTGATCAACTTCACGCGCGCCGCCGCCGCCGAATGGGCACGCTTCGGCGCGCAGATCAACGCGGTCGCACCCGGCTACATCGCCACCGACATCAATGCCGAGTTGCGTGGAAACGCCGAGGCCATGAAGAAGGTGCTGCGCCGTATTCCCGCCCACCGAATGGGCGAGCCCGACGAAATTGCCAACGTGGTCCGGTACTTGGCGCTGGATGCCCCGACTTTCCTCACCGGACAGACCATCGTCGTCGATGGCGGCGAGACCAGCGTTTAGGAGATGTTATGCGTGAAGCAGTCATATGCGAGCCCCTCAGGACACCGGTCGGCCGCTACGGTGGCATCTTCAAGGATGTCCCGGTGGCCGAGCTCGCATCCACCGTCATCAGAGGACTTGTCGACCGGACTGGTATCGCTTCGGTGGACGTCGACGATGTAATTTTCGGGCAGGGCTACCCGAATGGTGAAGCGGCTGCACTCGGCCGGATCGCTGCGTTGGATGCAGGATTGGACATCACGGTCCCAGGGCTTCAGGTCGACCGTAGGTGCGGATCAGGCTTGCAGGCTGTGATCTACGCTTGCATGCAGGTCGCAAGCGGCGGGTCGGACTTGGTCCTCGCCGGCGGCGCTGAGAGTATGAGCCAGACCGAGTTGTACCTGGCGGACGCTCGGTGGAATCAGGGCGGCACTCCTGTCGTGAAGGACAGGCTCGCCGAGCCTCGCAAGAACTCCGGGGGTAAACGATTCCCTGTACCGGGCGGAATGATAGAAACCGCGGAGAATCTCCGGCGCGACCATGGAATCAGCCGCACCGAGCAGGACGAGTGGGCGCTGCGCTCGCACCGCCGTGCGGTACGAGCGATCGAACAGGGGCTATTCGACGACGAGATCGTCCCGGTTAGCCTCCCGGACACGCGGAGGGCTCCGGAGCGGGTGATCATCCGCGACGAGCATCCGCGGCAGGACGTCTCGATGGACAAGCTGGCCGCGTTGACTCCCATGCTCAGGTCTGTCGATCCCGAAGCAACTGTCACCGCGGGCAATTCAAGCGGCCAGAACGATGCAGCCGCAGTGGCGATCGTAACAACGCCAGGACGGGCCGATGCCCTCGGTCTGCGCCCTTACGGCAGGCTGGTCAGCTGGTCGCTGGCCGGGGTGGAACCGTCACGAATGGGTATCGGACCCGTCCCGGCGACGTATGCGGCACTCATGCGTGCAGGGTTGCAGTGGTCCGACATCGACCTCGTCGAACTGAACGAGGCGTTCGCGGCTCAGGTATTGGCGTGCTTCCGCGAATGGAAATTCGCCGAAGCGGACCTCGACAGGGTCAACGTGAATGGTTCAGGTATCTCTCTCGGGCACCCGATCGGTGCCACGGGAGGACGAATTATGGCGAATCTGCTCCGGGAGATGCAGCGTCGGCAAGCGCGCTACGGGATCGAGACAATGTGCATCGGCGGCGGCCAGGGTCTGGCAGCTGTGTTCGAGCGGATATGAATGCGCATAGGTCGATGAAGAGGCGATTCGGGGAGCGTTCCGATGGCGAATCCCTCCCCGAATCGTTGCCCGTCGAACTCAGGATTCGGTCTCGGGGTAGTCACGACTGCGCTGACGCACATACGTCAGGTGTTCGCGCATTGCTTCAGCAGCCGCTCGTTCGTCACGATCCTCGATCGCCTTGATGATCTTCGTGTGTTGACGGATCGTCTCATGACCCACCTCTGGTGTGAGTTCGAGGTAACTGACAGGCGCTGTGCACGCGTGCAGTGCCTGCACGAAGGCCACGAGCAGACGGTTCTCCGTGGACTCCGCGATGATTCGGTGGAATTCCTGATCGAGTACCGAGACCTGGGGGTCGAACAGGTCGATTGTTTTCTGCCTCGAGACGACCGCACGTGCGGCGGCGACCTGCTCGTCGGTGCGGTTGCGCGCCGCGAGGCGGGCGCAGGGAACCTCGATGATCTCTCGGGCTTCGCTTACTTCCTCGATGTTGAGGGATCCGAGCTGCAGCACGTGCGACATGGCGTCCTGGAGCATCCGGCCCAGCGCCTTGCTGTCGACCTCACGGACGAAGGACCCACCGCTCACGCCGGGGATCTTGCGAACCAGTCCAGCGGCTACCAGCGATCCAAGTGCCTCTCGGACCGTCGGCCGGCTGACACCGAACATGTCGGCCAGCGCGTTCTCCGACGGCAACTTCTCTCCCTGCGCGAACCGTCCATCCAATATGGCGTCCGTGATCTGCTTCTGCACTTGTTCACGCGGCCTGAGCACCTGCTGCGCAACGAACGGCCCAGCCCCTAGCTCTGTCATTGATCCATCCCCTCACACGCTATAGCCATTTGATACAAGCTTAACAGTCGATAAATTGCCTGACTGTTAGCAGTTGGGAAATTAGTCGGGTGTCACGGTGTGCGTGACCCCCGAACTCCTTGTCAGAGTTGGTACTCCTTCAGCAAGCTCCGACCGATGATGAGCTTCTGGATATCGGACGTACCCTCCCCGATGAGCATGAAGGCTGCCTCACGGTAGAGGCGCTCGATCTCGTACTCCTTCGAATAGCCATATCCACCATGGATCCGGAACGCATTCTCGACCACCTCGTTGCAGTACTCGGATGCCAGCATCTTGGCCATCCCAGCCTCGACGTCATTGCGTTTCCCCGAATCCTTCAGGCGAGCCGCGCGAACGACCATCGAATGTGCGGCCTCGACCTTTGTGGCCATCTCCGCCAAGCGAAACAGGATCGCTTGGTGC
Source organism: Nocardia sp. NPDC102475 (assembly GCF_055584605.1). Taxonomy (NCBI): domain Bacteria; kingdom Bacillati; phylum Actinomycetota; class Actinomycetes; order Mycobacteriales; family Nocardiaceae; genus Nocardia; species Nocardia sp. NPDC102475. Next base: position 450,825 of record NZ_JBVJLS010000005.1, read on the forward strand.
TGGGCGATCGGTTTACCGAAGGTCTCCCGTTGCTGAGCGTAGGCAATGGCGAGCTCGAACGCCCGATTAGCGATGCCCACCGCGCGGGCACCCACGTTGACCCGGCCGACCTCGACGCCGTCCATCATCTGGTAGAAGCCCTTGCCGGGTACGCCGCCCAGGATCTGATCGCTCGACGAACGATGCTGGTCGAGAAGCATCTCTGTGGTGTCGATGCCCTTGTAGCCCATCTTGTCGATCTTGCCGGGGATCGTGACGCCGTTGGCTGTCTCGCCGAACCCAGGCTCCTTCTCGACCAGGAAGGTCGTCATGTTCCGGTAGACCGACTCGGAGCCCTCATCGGTCTTGGTCAGAACCGCAACGAGATTCGAGGATGCACCGTTGGTCAGCCACATCTTCTGGCCGGTGATCGAGTACGAACCATCGTCCTGCCTGGTCGCCTTCGTCGTGATCGCCGCGACATCCGAGCCGAGCGCAGGTTCACTCATGCTGAACGCACCACGTACCTCTCCCGTCGCCATCCGCGGCAGGTACTTACGCTTCTGCTCCTCGGTTCCATGCTGCATCAGCATGTAGGCGACGATGAAGTGGGTATTGATCACACCGGATACACTCATCCAGCCTCGGGCGATCTCCTCGACCACCAATGCGTAGGTCAGCAGCGACTCACCGATTCCCCCGTACTCTTCTGGGATCATCAGACCGAATACGCCGAGTTCCTTCAGACCGTCAACGATCGCGGTGGGGTATTCGTCTCGGTGTTCGAGTTCGGTGGCAACCGGAAGGATCTCCTTCTCCACGAACTTCCGGACGACTTCGAGGATCTGTTGTTGGTCCTCGGTAAGACCTTCTGTTGTGATGAGTCGATTCATGGCGTTCCCTAAGTTCGTTGTTGTCTGGGGTTGGTGCCCTGGATGCCCAGAGCGGTGGGGTGTAGCTGATGGCTTTCTGCCTCGGTCGAGGCTCCGAAGGACTTGCTGCCCCACCGCGCTGGACGCTCCGGCTGCTGATTGAGAGCTTGTTGCGGTCGTCGCTGGTTAGGGATCTGACGGCGGGGTTGTCCACGGGCGGAAACTTCGAGGTCAGGAGCATGTGGGTGACGACTCGCCCTCAGATCTGGGTCGGGATCGATGTCGGCAAGCACGTGCATCACGCGTGCGCGGTCGACAACAACGGAAAGACGGTGTTCAGCCAGAAATTCGGCAACGACCAGGCCGCGATCGAGACGTTGATCGCCCGCG